>DATAZV010000393.1:0-4129 GCA_036271855.1 Burkholderiales bacterium | reverse complement strand
AGTTGTGCGGCGACACGGCGACCATCTCCGGCTCGGCCATTGCCGCGATCTCCTTGAGTTCCAGGATGCCGCCGACGTTGCAGATGTCCGGGTTGATGATGTCGGCCGCGCGCTTGCGGAACAGGTCGCGGAAGGCCGACTTGCCGTACAGCGCCTCGCCCGACACCAGCGGGATGTTGACCGCGGCGCGCACTTCGGCCAACGCGTCCATGTTCTCCACCGGGCAGGGCTCCTCGTACCAATAGGGCTTGAACTCCTCCAGCGCACGCCCCATGCGGATGGCGTTGGCCGGCGGCAGGCGGCGCAGCACGTCCACCAGGATGTCGATGCCGGGGCCCACGGCCTTGCGCACAGCCCCGACGGCCGCCACCAGGTGGTCCTCATGCGCCGTCGGCACATAGGTGCGCCAGGGGTTGGGCATCGGCGAGAGTTTGATCGCGGTATAGCCCTTTTCCACCACGGCCTCGGCGGCGCGGGAAAACTCGTCCGGCGTCTTGCAATGGTCGCTCCAGCCGTTGGCATAGACCCGCACCTTGCCGCGGCAGGCGCCGCCCAGCAGGTTGTACACCGGCTGTTTGCACACCTTGCCCGCGACGTCCCACATCGCCTGCTCGATGCCGCTTTGCGCGCAGTAGAGCTCGAAGGAAGAGCGGCGCTGCGCGTAATCGTCGTACACCACCTGGGTGAAATGCTTTATGTCGAATGGGCTGCGGCCGATCACCACCTCGCCTAGCTCGACGATTTGCGCGCCGATGGCGCCGTCGCGCCCGCGCAGGGTATAGGCCTCGCCCCAGCCGTGGATGCCGGCGTCGGTCTCGACCTTGACGAACAGCCAGTTGCGGCCGCGAAAGCCCGGATCGACGGAAAAATATTTGACGGCGGTGATTTTCACAAAAACTCCTGAAGCAATAAACGGCAGATGCGGCGCAAGCGGCATATACGGATGCGAACACCCGCGATTTTCGCACGCGCTTGGGCGCAGGCACAGTCCCCGAAGCTGCATGCACGCCATTCGGCCGCCGGCGATGAGAGGTAAAATCCACCACTCGGCTGCAAGGCAACAACACAGTGAACAATTCGCAACTCCTGCAACGCAGCCTCGCGGCAGTGTGGCACCCCTGCACCCAGATGAAGGCGCACGAGCGCCTGCCGCTGGTGCCGATTGCCCGCGGCGAAGGCGCATGGCTTTACGACACCGAGGGCAAGCGTTACCTCGACGCAGTCAGCTCCTGGTGGGTCAACCTGTTCGGCCACGCCAATCCGCGCATCAACGCCGCCCTGCGCGACCAGCTGGAAAAACTGGAACACGTCATGCTCGCCGGCTTCACCCATGCGCCGGTGGTCGAACTCTCCGAGCGCCTGTCCGCCCTCACCGGCGGTGCGCTGGGCCATTGCTTCTACGCCTCCGACGGTGCTTCGGCCACCGAAATCGCGCTGAAAATGAGCCAGCACTACTGGCGCAACAGTGGCCGGCCGGACAAGCATCGCTACGTCGGCATCGCCGGCGGCTATCACGGCGAGACCGTGGGCGCGCTAGCCGTCACCGACGTCGCGCTGTTTCGCGAGGCCTATGCACCGCTGCTGCGCCCCGGCATCACCATGCCGAGTCCGGATGCGCGCCTGGCCGCACCCGGCGAATCCGCCATCGACTATGCGCGCCGCTGCGCGGCAGCGCTGGACGCCTGCCTGGCCGAGCGCCACGGGGAAATCGCCGCGGTGATCGTCGAGCCCCTGGTGCAATGCGCCGCCGGCATGGCGATGCACGACCCGGAATACCTGCGTGCCGTACGCGCCAGTTGCGACCGCCATGGCGTGCACCTGATCGCCGACGAAATCGCCGTCGGCTGCGGGCGCACCGGCAGTTTTCTTGCCTGCGAGCAGGCCGGCATTGTTCCGGATTTTCTGTGCCTCTCCAAAGGCATCAGCGGCGGCTACCTGCCTTTGTCCGTCGTGCTGTGCACCGACGGCGTGTACCAAGCCTTTTATGCGGATGAAACGGCGCGCGGTTTCCTGCACTCGCACTCCTACACCGGCAACCCGCTGGCCTGCCGCGCGGCGCTGGCCACCCTGGACATTTTCGCCAGCGACAATGTGCTGGCGGCCAACCGGGAACGCGCCGTCCTCCTCAACAAACACGCACAAGCGCTGATGCAGCATCCGCGCGTGCGCCACTGGCGCCAGCGCGGCATGATCTGGGCCTTCGACATCGCCGACGCCGACCCGCGTTTCGCGCAGCGCATGTTCACCGCCTCCCTCAAGCAGGGTTTGCTGTTGCGGCCAATCGGCAACACGGTGTATTTCATGCCGCCCTACGTGATCGACGAAGAGCAGATCGTTTTCCTGCTCCAGGGTGCGCAAGCCGCGCTCGATGCCGCGCTGGAACAATCATGAGTGCCGCCGACCTGCAAGCCGAGCTCGATGCCTTGCGCGAGCAATCCCTGCTGCGCACCCGCCGCGTGGTGCAGACCGCCTGCGGGCCGCACATTCGTGTCGACGGCCGCGAGCTGCTTTCCTTCGCCAGCAACGATTATCTCGGGCTGGCCGCCGACCCGGCGCTGATCGAGGCCGCGTGTTCCGGCGCACGGCGCTGGGGAGTAGGCAGCGGCGCCTCCGACCTGGTCAGCGGGCATTACGCCGCGCACGAACTGGCCGAGTCCAGCCTGGCGTTGCATGTGGGTCTGCCGCGCGCCCTGCTGTTTTCCACCGGCTACATGGCCAATGTCGGCTGCATCGGCGCCATGGTGGGCAATGGCGACGCGGTGTTCTCCGATGCGTTGAATCATGCGTCGATCATCGACGGCGTGCGGCTCTGCGGCGCCGAGCGCCACATCTATCCGCACCTTGACCTTGCCGCCCTGGAAGAACGCCTGGCCGGCTCCAGGGCCAGGCGCAAGCTGGTGGTGACCGACGCGGTCTTCAGCATGGACGGCGACCTAGCGCCCCTTCCGGCATTGCTGGAACTTTGCGAGCGGCATGATGCGTGGCTCATGGCCGACGACGCGCACGGCATCGGCGTGCTGGGCGAAGCAGGCAGCGGCAGCCTGTCGCACTGGAACATCGACGCGCAGCGGGCGATGCGGCGCATGATCTACATCGGCACCCTCGGCAAGGCGGCGGGTGTCTCCGGCGCCTTTGCCGCCGGGGCGCCGGAGACCATCGAGTGGCTGGTACAGCGCGCGCGCACCTACATCTTCACCACCGGGGCGCCCGCCATGATCGCTACCGCGATCATGGCAAGCGTGGGCCTGATGCAGATGGGCGATGCGCGGCGCGCCCACCTGCGCGAACGCATTGCGCAATTGCGCAAGGGCATGCAGGGACGGCGCTGGCAGCTGATGGAGTCGCAGACGGCAATCCAGCCGCTGGTTCTGGGGGAGAACGCGGAAGCGCTGCGGGTGGCCACCGGCCTGCTTGAGCTGGACATATGGGCGCCGGCGATCCGCCCGCCCACCGTGCCGGCAGGCAGCGCGCGCCTGCGCATCACGCTCTCGGCCGCGCACAGCGAAGCCGACGTCGACCACCTGCTCAGCGCGCTGCATGCGCTGGAGTCGCCATGAACGCGGCGCGCGGTCCTTCCTGGTTTGTCACCGGCACCGACACCGGCGTCGGCAAAAGCCTGGTCGCCGCCGCGCTGCTGCACGCCTGCAGGGCGCGCGGCTACACCACCGTCGGCATGAAGCCGGTGGCGGCAGGCTGCGAATTGATCGACGGCGAATGGCGTAACGAGGACGTTGAAGCCCTGATCGCCGCCTCCAGCGTGGCGGCGCCGCGCGAACTGGTCAACCCTTACCTGTTCCGCCCGCCGATTGCGCCGCACATCGCCGCCGCTGAGGCCAGCGTACTGATTTCAAGCGCGCACATCGCACAATGTTGCGCGCAACTCGCTGCCCTCGCCCAGTCGGTAGTGGTCGAGGGTGCCGGCGGCTTTCTGGTGCCGCTGGGCAAGACCGAAGACATGGGCGATCTGGCCAAGGTGCTCGGGCTGCCGGTGGTGCTGGTGGTCGGCATGCGCCTGGGCTGCCTGAACCATGCCCTGCTCAGTGCCGAAGCCATCCGCGCGCGCGGGCTTACGCTGGCCGGATGGGTCGCCAACCGCATCGACCCCGAAATGCCGCGTTTCGAAGAAAAT
>DATAZV010000392.1:0-2018 GCA_036271855.1 Burkholderiales bacterium | reverse complement strand
GAAAACGGCCGCGCCGCTTTCGTCGATACCGGCACCAATCATTCACTGCCGATGGTGCTGGAGGCGCTCAAGGTCAAGGGCCTGGGCCCGGAGAGCGTCGACTACGTGATGCTCACCCACATCCACCTCGACCACGCCGGCGGCGCCAGCCAGATGATGAAGGCGTTCCCGAACGCAAAGCTGACGGTACATCCGCGCGGCGCGCGCCACATGGCCGACCCGTCCAAGCTGTGGCAGGCAACGGTGGATGTGTACGGCGAGGAGACGGCGCTGCGCAACTACGGCGAGATCATCCCGATTCCGAAGGAGCGCATCATCGAGACGCCGGAGGGCAGTGCGGTGTCGCTGGCAGGGCGCGAATTCCTGTTCATCGACACGCCGGGCCACGCGCGCCACCATGTCTGTATCCGCGATTCGAAGAGCGGCCACTTTTTTGTCGGTGACTGTTTCGGCCTGGCGTATACGGAACTCACCACCAAGGGCGTGCGCCACGGCTTTCCCACTACCAGTCCCTCGCAATTCGAGCCGCCGGTACTGCGCGCAACCATGGAGCGCGTTCTCGGCTACAAGCCGGAGGCGATCTACATGACCCACTACGCGCAGCTGCGCGATCCGGCGCGCGTGGCCGCCGATGTGCAGCGCCTGCTGGATGCGCACTGCGAATTGGCGCAGGCGGTACAGGCCAGCGGCGCGCGCGGCGAAGAGCGCCACGCGAAAATACTCGCTGCCATCCGCCAGCTGGTGCTGGCTGAGGGCAAGCGCCAGGGCTGGCCGCTGACCGAGGCGCAAATGCTCGATGTGTTCTCTGTCGACGACGACCTCAACGCACAGGGGCTGGAGATCTGGCTGGATGCGCAAAAGGCCTAGGGATGGAGCTTTAGCGGGGAGGGTAGTCGTAGGGCCGGGGACGCTACCTCACTGCACTTTCCGACGAAGTACTGCCATTCTGAGTGAAGTGAAGAATCTGCTTTTTAGCCGGGCCGATCCAACAGCATTGCATCGCCGTAGCTGAAAAAGCGGTAACGCTCTTCGATGGCGTGGGCATAGAGTTTCAACATCAGGTCGTGCCCGGCAAAGGCCGACACCAGCATCAGCAGCGTGGACTTTGGCAGGTGAAAGTTGGTGATCAGCCGGTCCACTACCTTGTACTTGAATCCGGGCATGATAAAGATCTGCGTCTCCGCCGCGCCGGCGGCGAGTAATTCACCCGGGTTTGCGTTCGAGTCCGCGCGCAAGGCGGCGCTCTCCAGCGCGCGCACGCTGGTGGTGCCCACCGCAATCACTTTGCTGCCGCGCTGCTTCGCGGATGTGATCGCGGCCACTGTCTCCGGCGTGATGTCGTAACACTCGCTGTGCATCACGTGCTCTTCGATTTTCTCGCCGCGCACCGGCTGAAAGGTGCCGGCGCCGACGTGCAAGGTGAGGAAGGCGGTGTGCACGCCCTGCGCACGCAGGGTGTCGAGCAGAGCCTGGTCGAAGTGCAGGCCGGCGGTGGGCGCGGCCACCGCGCCGGGGGTGCGTGCATAGACGGTCTGGTAGCGCTCGATGTCCTGCGCCGAAGCGCTGTGCTCGATGTAGGGCGGCAGGGGCACGGCACCATGCGCGTCCATGATCTCGAACACGGTGGCCGGGCCGCTGAAGCGCAGCAGGTAAAGCGCGTCGCGCTTTTCTTTGACGGTCGCTTCGGCACCGGCGATGTTCAGGCGCGAGCCGGGCTTGGGCGACTTGCTGGCGCGAATGTGGGCCAGTGCGGTGTGCGCATCCAGCACGCGCTCGATCAGCAGTTCGATCTTGCCGCCACTATCTTTCTCGCCGAACAGGCGCGCCTTGACCACGCGGGTCTGGTTGAACACCAGCAGGTCGCCGGGAGAGAGTAATTGCGGCAGGTCGCGGAAGTGCAGGTCTCGCATTTGCGTGACTTCGCCGTCCGTACGTGGCACCAGCAGCCGGCTGGCGGTGCGCTCGGCCGGCGGAAACTGCGCGATCAGTTCAGGCGGCAGTTCGAAGTCGAAATCGGA
>DATAZV010000391.1:0-9219 GCA_036271855.1 Burkholderiales bacterium | reverse complement strand
ACAGCGGGCCGTTCGTCGGCTTTCACGTCCGCGCGGACACGTAAGCCTTAGTTGAACAGCCTGCGCATGCGTTCCAGATAGCTCTTGGCTTCCGGGGTGCCTTCGGCCGGCGCCCAATGCGCGCGCTCGGCTTCGGCGATGGCAACGTAGGGGCCAGCCTTGGCTTCGAAGAAGATCGAGCCCGGCTCCAGCGCCACCAGGGTATGAAACGTGCCATGGGGAATGTCGACGCCGATGGTTTTCCCGCCCGCCGCGAGTACGGCAGTGCTTTGCACCTGGCCGTCGTCGCCGAACAGCACTAGGCCGAAACGCCCGCGTACGGCGACGATGGTCTCGTCCTTGGACGGGTCGAGATGGCGATGCGGCATCACGTAGGAGTCCGGCTCTAGCGCATTGAGCAGGCGGTGCGCCGCGTCCTCGTTGGCGCGATGGAAATTGCGGTTCTTGCGACGACGCGGGCTGGCCGCCGCCTCCGCAGCCACTTCGTCGAGCAATTCCTGGGTGATCAGCATGGGGAAAGGGCAAAAAGCAAATGCGCATTATCGCAGTTCGGGGCGCAGCGCCGCCGTTACAATCGCGCCATGCCTTTGCACCTGATCTGCGTGAGCAACGAGATTGGCTTTGGCGTCGTGCCGCTGGGCGCACTGACGCGCTTTTTCGCCGACGAAATGGGTCGCCTGAACCAGGCGGTGGCGGCGCAGGCCGGGCAGGTGACGCTGATGGTGGCGGGTCTGCCGCTGGCGCTGAAAACCTGATGCGCGCGCTTGCCCTTCTATTCTTGTGTCTGTGCACCGCCGCGCAGGCCGCGCCGGTGACCCTCACCGACGACGCCGGCAACAGCCTCACCCTGCCCGGCCCGGCGTTGCGCATCATCAGCCTGGCGCCGCATGTGACCGAACTGCTGTACGCCGCCGGCGCCGGCGAGAAAATTGTCGGCACGGTCGAATACAGCGATTACCCGGCGCAAGCCAAGGCGATCCCGCGGGTCGGCGACAACCAGCGCCTGGACCTGGAACGCATTCTTGCCTTGCGCCCGGACCTGATCGTGGTCTGGCTGCACGGCAGCGCGCAGCGCCAGCTCGAGCAATTGCGCCGCCTCGGCGTGCCGATGTTTTACAGCGAACCGAAAAGGTTGGCCGACATCGGGCCGGCCATCGAGACCCTGGGCCGCCTGGCCGGCACCCAAACTGTCGCCGCGCAGGCAGCGCGGCAATACGACCAGCGCCTGGCGCGCCTGGCGCGCGAGAACGCCGGCAAGGCGCCGCTGCGGGTGTTTTTCCAGATCTGGGACCAGCCGGTAATGACCGTCAACAACAGCCACCTGATGTCGGATGCGATACAGACCTGCGGCGGGCGCAATGTCTTCGGCACTTTGCCGGCCCTGGTGCCGACAGTGGATGTGGAAGCGGTGCTGGCCGCCGACCCGCAGGTGATCGTCGCCAGCGGCGCCGACGCCAGCCGCCCGCCCTGGCTGGACGACTGGAAGCGCTGGCGGCGCCTGGAGGCGGTGCGCCAGGACAACCTGTTTTTCATTCCGCCGGAACTCATCACCCGCCTGGCGCCACGGGTGCTCGACGGCGTCGACATGCTGTGCAAGGAGCTGGACCAGGCGCGCTCGCGCAAGCAGAACTAGGCCTGGGGGAAGAACCAGTCGGCCCCTGGTTCGCTGACAACACGCATCGGATGGCGGTAGATGCGCGACAGGTTGTCGGTGGTCAACACTTTCGCTATCGCCCCGGCGCTGATGCTGCCGGCGCCATCGAGCAGCAGCGCGTGGGTGGCATGACGTGCGGCCAGGTTGATGTCATGCAAAGCCGCAACCACCACCCTCCCTTCATCGGCCAGCGCGCGCAGCAAGGTGCCGACCGTGGCTTGCTGCGCGACGTCCTGGTGGCTGGTGGGCTCGTCGAGCAGGCAGATGCGCGGGTCCTGCAGCAGCAGCGTGGCCAGGCTGACGCGCTGGCGCTCGCCGCCGGAGAGGGTCTTGACGCGGCGCGGCCCGAAGCCTTCAAGGCCGACCCGCGCCAGCGCTGCCTGCGCCGCGGCCACCTCGGCTGCACCCTCCCAGGCCCAGGGGTCGAGGTGTGGATGGCGGCCGATCAACGCGGTTTCCAGCACGCCGGCGTCGAAGGCGTCGTGCGCCTGCTGCGCGACGAAGCCGCGGCGCAGCGCAAGCGCACGGCGCTCCCACTGCTCCAGCCGGCGGCCCTCGATCAGCACCTCCCCCGACTGCGGCGCGGCAATCCCGGCGAGCGCGCGCAACAGCGTGGTCTTGCCGGCGCCGTTGGGGCCGAGCACGCACCAGAGTTCACCGGCATTGGCGACCCAGTTGAAGTCGATGACTAGGCTGCGCGTGCCGGCGTTAAGCGTCAGGGCGCGCGCTTCGAGCAGGGGAGAATCAGCCACGCACGTCCCTCCACAGCAGGGCGAGGAACAGGGGCGCGCCGACCAGGGACATCACCGCCCCGGTGGGCAATTGCAGGGGCGCCGCCACGGTGCGCGCCACGGTGTCGGCCAGCAGCAGCAGGGTGCCGCCGGCCAGGATGCAGGCGGGCAGCAGCACGCGCTGATCGTTGCCTGCCGCCAGCCGTACCAGATGCGGCGCCACCAGGCCGACAAAACCCACGGTACCGGCGGTGGCCACCGCGGCGGCGGTGACAATCGAGGCAGCACCGAAAGCAGCCAGGCGCAGCGCGCGGACGTTTACCCCAAGAGATTGCGCCAGCGCATCACCGCGCGCCAGCACGTTGAGCGAACGCGCCAGCGGATAGGCGATCAGGAAGGCTGCCAGCAGCGCCAGCCAGACCGCGCGGCTGTCGTCCACGCCGGCCAGGTCACCGAGCAGCCAGAACAGCATGCCGCGCAACTGTGCTTCGGGCGCCAGCGCCAGCATCAGCGCCACCAGCGCGCCGCTGATCGCCGCCAGGGCGACCCCGGAGAGCAGCAGGCGCACCGCGCCGCCCGGCTCGATGTCGTCGCCGAAATCGCGGCGCGCCATCAGCATCAGCAAGCCCATCACCAGCGCCGCGCCCGCGGCCGCGCCGAGGTTGACCCAGGCCAGCGCGGCGCCGGTGAGCATTGCCAGCAGCGCGCCGATGGCCGCGCCGCCGGAGGCGCCCAGCAGATACGGCTCGGCCAGGGCATTGCGCAGCAGCGCCTGCATCAAGGCGCCTGCCAGGGCCAGCGCGCCGCCGACACCGAAGGCGGCAAGGGCGCGCGGCAGGCGCAGGCGCAATACGATCTCCGCCTGCTCGCCGCCGAACAGGGCGCGCAGCACCGTGCCGGGCGAGAGCGCCAGGCTGCCGCTCATCAAAGCCAGCGCGAACGCCGCCAGCGCCAGCACGGCCAGCACCAGCCAGAGCAACAGCGGACGACGCATGCAGACCTTTCGAAAAAAGAGGGTCCGACTTTAACAGGGCGCGCCGTCTTGACTCCGGCGCGCCCGGCCCGGCTAGAAGTGCGCCACTGCGCTGACATAGAGGGCGCGGCGCGGTTCCGGATAGACATTGTAGTTTCCGGGCGTACCGGTACTGGCAATGCCGTAGTCGTAGTAACCCTTGTTGCCCAGGTTCTTGCCGATGATGCTCAAGTCGACCTTGCCGATGCGCCGGGTATACCTTGCGTCGACAGTGGAATAGGCCGGGATGCGGCCACCGACCAGGGAATTGGACTGGTCGTTGTCGAAAATCTGGCTGCCGACGTATTGCCAGCCGACGTTTAAGGTATCGACCGCGGTGGCGCGCCAGTTGGCCTGCAGGGTGACGCGATTGCGCGGCACCAACGGCACTTCCTTGCCGGTGATGTCCTTGCCGGCAAAGATGCCGCTGCGAAAGCGTGCGCGCACCTGGGTATAAAACGCGCTCAGGTCGAGGTCCTTGTGCGGGCGCCATTTCGCGGTCAGCTCGAAGCCACTGCGTTCGGTGGGCGGCAGGTTGATGTTCTGGAAGGTCGTCGCGTTGAGCATGATTTCGTTTTCGAGACGGCTGTCGAACAGATGCAACTCGCCGTCAAACGGCCGCGACTTGTAGGAAAGACCGGCGTCGAGATCTCGGGAAGTCTGCGGCAGCAAAAATCCCGGGGCAGGGAAAAGACCGCGGTTGTCGTCAATGTTGGCGATCCGGTAGCTATTGGCAGCCTTGCCGTACACGGTCCACGCCTGCAGGAAATTCCACGCCGCGCCCAGTTCCTCCGCGTGCAGCTTACGGTCGTTGGCGGTGAAGGGCGTGATCGCGAATCCGAGCGGATTCGAAGTGGTCTGCTTTAGGGTCTCTCGGCGCGCGCCTGCGGTGAGCCGCACCGTGCCGATGTTGATGTCGTCCTTGAAATACCAGGCCTCGTTGTGCTGCGAACCGCGCTCGTCGTTGGACAGGCCCGAGGTTCCCAGCACATCGTCGGTCGGGCCGGCGCCCTGCTGGTTGATATACATCCAGCGTGACCGGTCGTAGCCGATCACCAGTTGGTTCTGCAGCCCGAAGACCGGCGCGGTGATGCGCGCCCGCGGACTGATGCCGTCGACGCTGGAACCGCTGCGCGTCAGGGTACCGAAATTGTAAAAACGATCCACCTTGTCGCGCCGGAAGGCGTCGGCCGCGATTTCCACAAACTGCCAGCGGTAGTTGCCGTAGAGGGTGTAGCGATTGGCATTGGTGTCGTCAAAATCGCTGGGCGTGGTGGTGCCGCGCGGATCGGTCTGGTAGGTCACGTTGCTGCGCGAACCCGGCAGTTGCGCGTGGCTGCGCTCGCTCGCCACCCGCACGCCGACCTCGCCGTGGTCGCCGGTGGCGCGGATGCGGCCGGACATGTTTTCCACATCGACGGCGTTGTTGACACGGTAGTTGTCGCTCGAATACTTGTTGTAGGCAAAGTCCGCCGCCAGCGCTGCGCCGCCGAGCATTTGCATCGGCTGCCCGGCGATGCCGCCGTCCGCACTGCGATTGGTGGTGCCGTAGCTGCCCGCAAGAAAACCGAGGTTGAGGTTCTTGCTGCCGGCCGCCGCCTTCTTGGTGATCACATTGATCACGCCGCCGGTGGCGCCGCCGCCGTACAGCACCGCGCCGCTGCCGCGCAAGATTTCGATGCGCTCAATGTCGTTCAAGGACACCGAAGACAGCCGTGCGCTTTGCTGCTCGTTCTCCGAGACCCGCACTCCATCGATCAATACCAGCGTGTTCTGGTCGCTGAACGCGCCAAAGCCGCGCAAGTCGAGCGGGCTGTCAAGGGTGCCGGCGAGATTGATGCGCGTCATTACACCGCCCAGTTGGCGCAGTGCATCGTAAATCGTAACGGCGCCGCTTTTTGCGATTTCGTCGGCGGTAATCACGGTTGTGCCGAGAGCGGTTTGCTGGTTCAGCGGCTCGGCAAACCGTGATCCGGTGACCACCACCGGCGGCAATTCGCCGCCGCTCGCCGGCCCCTGCGCCACTGCCGGGTTTTGCTGCGCGCCAGCGTACGCGCCGTGCACTGCCAATACGATGCCCAGCAGGCGTAGCCTCTGCCCCTTGATTGGATAAGACAATTTCTTCTCCTCGCCGGGCCAGCGTCCCCGCAGGCCCATGTTTGCGCAACGAACGAGCAGGCGCGGGGAGATCTTGTTATGCAGGCAGGAGTACGGAGGCGCAAACGGATAAGCCGGCCGGACACGCGCCAGCCGCCCTCCGCAGCCACTCACGAACGTTCCGGCCGGTATCCGGGCTGACGCCTTCAGGCCGGACGCCTTCCCGGCGCCTTGCGGCGGCAGTGGCTTGATGTCCAGCCTTGCGGATCCGATGCGAATCCGCGGCGCTTACCGTTGCGGGGGCAGCTCAGGTTGTCGCGGCCCGGCGTATTTGCCTGGGGTTTTGCCTAAATGCAGCCGCGATCCCTGATTCCCGTTTTCCGAGGTGCTTGCAGCCTGCCTCGGACACCGAAACTGGCGGCATTTTAGCAGGCCGGCCAGGGCGACTGTGGCAAATCTGCCGCAGCCTGGCATAACGTTTCTGATTCAACATTCAAAAAGTCGTATACTTCCTTGACTTGACTGGTTTTTTCATCGACCATCCCAATATGACCGAGCTCGAAAAATTGGAGCAAAAGCTCGCCCAACTGGTGGCGCTGGCACAACAGGTGCGCGAGGAGAATCGCGACCTGCGCATGCAGCTGACCCGGCTGGAGGGCGACAACAAAAGCCTGCAAGACAAAGTCAACGCGGCGCGCGGCAAGCTCGAGTCCTTGATCGAGCGTTTGCCTGACGTGCCCGAGGAGGCATAGAGATGGCCCCGGCCAAGTCTGTAAAGAATGTTGATGTGGCAATCCTGGATCGCCAGTACCGCATCGCCTGTCCCGATGAAGAACGCGAAAGCCTGATGGCCGCTGTCGACTACCTGGACAAAAAAATGCGTGAAATCAAGGACAGCGGCAAGATCGCCGGCACCGACCGCATCGCCGTGATGGCAGCGCTCAATATCACCCATGAATTGCTCGCCGCCAAGACCGGCGCCGGGTTTGACATCGGGGAATACAAGCGTAGAATGACCGCCATGAACACGCTTCTCGATGAAGCGCTGGCGAGCCAGGAAAAATTATTCTAGGCCGCGAAAAAGCAGAGCACGGAGTGGTCTTAAGCGAGAAATTAAGGGGTTTCGCTTAAGATGAATTCCCTGCGGTGCTGGTCAAGGCCTGTACATTCCTTGAACCAATAAGCTTAATGCTAGGCTGCTGAAGAGTTTGATTGTTGTTGTGTGTCTCGTCTGCGTGTCATAGCGAAAGCTCCCTGACAGCACGCTCAAGACCCTGATACGATCCTCGGAGGTGGCCGACCTGGACCCTAGGTTCAGGATGAGGGCCTGGCCGCATTTGCGGGGAACCAAACCGAGCACGCAAAAGTACAAACCTACTTTTGCGTGGCCTAGTTAGGGAAAAATCACTGGCGGAGCCAGATGATTTTTACAACGTGAAAGCGGCGCGCTGCGCCGCTTTCTCTTTTCTTACGAAAAAACATCCCGAGACGAAGCCATGCAATATTGGCTGATGAAATCCGAGCCGGACGAGGTTTCGATCGACGACCTCGCCAAGGCACCGAAGCAGACGGTGCCGTGGTTCGGGGTGCGCAATTACCAGGCGCGCAATTACATGCGTGACCAGATGCAGGTTGGCGATCTGGTGTTTTTTTATCACTCCTCCTGCCCCGAGCCGGGGATCGCCGGCATCGCGCGCGTGGCGGCGGCGGCGCATCCGGACCTGACGCAGTTCGATCCGAAGAGCCCTTACTACGACAAGGGGGCGAAAAAGGAAGAGCCGCGCTGGATGAACGTGGACGTGAAGTTCGTGCAAAAGACCGCGCTCGTTTCACTGGACCAGCTGCGCGAGCACAAGGCGCTCGAAAGCATGATCGTGCTCAAGCGCGGCAACCGGCTATCGATCACGCCGGTGGCGGCGGCCGAGTGGAAGTTCATCACCAAGAAGCTGATGGGCCTGGACCTGGCGGCATGAAGGCCTCTGCGGTCCGCGCGCCTGCGCGCGGGCGGACATGATCTGGCTCCTGGCTTACGCATTGGGTGGGGTTACCGCGGGCTTTCTCGCGGGCCTGCTGGGCGTGGGCGGCGGCATGACCATTGTGCCGATCATCTCGGCGGTGCTGACAGCGCAAAAGATTGCGCCGGACCATGTGATCCACCTGGCGCTGGCCACTGCCATGTGCTCGATCGTTTTCACCTCCTCGGCCACCGCCTTGCAGCACCACCGGCGCGGCGCGGTGGACTGGGCGATGTTCAAGCGCATGGCGCCGGGCATGGTGACCGGCACCCTGCTGGCGACGCTGTTCAGCGGCTACGTGCCGCAGCGCCTGCTGGCGGTGGCGTTTTCGGTGATCGTGATCGCCGCGGGGATCCAGATCCTGGTCGGCAAAAAGCCCGCGCCCGGCAAGACGGCGCCGGGCACGCCGGTGGTTTTCGCCTACACGATGGGCGTGGGCATCATCGCCGGCCTGGTGTCGGCGGGTGGCGCCTTTCTCACCATGCCCTTCATGGTGTATTGCGGGGTACCGCTGATCACGGCCATCGGCACAGGCGTGGTGCTGGCCATTCCGATCGCCATCATGGGCAGCATCGGCTACATTGTTTCGGGATGGAACGCGCCGGGCCTGCCGCCCTACACCCTGGGTTTCATCTACCTGCCGGCGCTGGCGGCGATCGTCTGCGCCAGCATCGCGGTGGTGCCCCTGGGGGTACGTCTGGCGCACCGCCTGCCGGTGCAGACCCTGCGCCGCAGCTTTGCGGTACTGCTGTTCGTGCTGGCGGCGAAAATGCTTTATTCCTACTGGTAGTGGCACAAGCGCTGTCACGGGAGCGCTGCTAAACTTCGGGCATGATCCTGCCCTCCTCTTTCGAGCCCCTGTGGGAAGCACCTGCCCAGGTGTCCACCGGCGGCCTCTGGTTCGTTTTTCATCGCGGCAATATCCTGATCGGCGGCACTCGCGAGGAGCCGCGCATTCCCGAAGCCCCCTCGGCCGACGCCCTGCCCGTACCGGTGACCGACTTGCGCTTTGTCGGCCTGCTGGGCGGCACCGCCTGCTGGGCGGCGCGCACGGCGGAGAAGGAGGCCCCCGCCGGCTTCGCCTTCGAGGGCTTGCGCAGCCTGTTCAACCGCCTGCCCGACGAGTTCCTCGCGGTGGGCGGCCGCGCCATCCAGGTGCTGGAGTTCGACCGTACCCAGCGCTACTGCGGCGCCTGCGCCACGCCCACCGTGATCCACGAAGGCGGCCGCTCGCGCAAATGCCCGAATTGCGGCGAGACCGGCTACGCCCGCGTGGCGCCGGCGATGATGGTGCTGATCAAGCGCGATGGCCCCAAGGGCCGCGAGCTACTGATGGCACGCAGCGGGCGCTTCGTCAACGGCATGTACAGCGCGCTGGCGGGCTTCATCGAGCCTTCGGAATCGATCGAGGACTGCATCCACCGCGAGGTGTTCGAAGAAGTCGGCGTAAAAGTCTCCGGTCTGCGCTACTACGGCAGCCAGGGATGGCCGTTTCCACACTCCCTGATGATCGCTTTTGTCGCCGACTATATCGGCGGCGACATCGTCTGCCAGGAAGACGAGATCGAGGACGCGCGCTGGTTTACGCTCGATGACCTGCCGGTGCTGCCGAACCGCCTGTCTATCGCGCGGCGCCTGGTGAATGCGGTGATCGGCGAAGTGGACCCTAACCACCCTGCCCTAAAAGCCTGAACCCGCTGCAAGCAAAAA
>DATAZV010000390.1:0-2506 GCA_036271855.1 Burkholderiales bacterium | reverse complement strand
TCCCACGGCCGCTGCTACCGTGGCGCAGCGCTTTATCGCCGAAAACGATTGCTGCGCGATTCTCGGCGCCTTCGTTTCTTCGCTGACCCTGGCCATTTCGGAAGTGACCGAGCGCCGCGGCGTGCCGCTGCTGACCATGTCCTATTCCGACCAGTTGACCGGCCGCGGCTTCAAGAACGTGTTCCAGGTAACACCCAAGGGCAGCGTGATGGGCAAGGCGCAGTTCGATTTCGCCACCGAACTGGCGGGTGGCAAAGGCAAGGTCGACAAGATCGCCATCATGTACGAGGACACCGCCTTCGGCACTTCGACCGCCTCCGGCTTGCGCGCGGCGGCGAAGGCGGCCAATGTCGACATCGTGATGGACGAGGCCTACCCGCTGGGCATCACCGACGTGACGCCGCTGATCAACAAATTGCGGGCGTCGAAGGCGCAGATCATTTTCCCGGTCTCCTACCTGAACGACAGCCTGCTGATCGTGCGGGCGCTGCGGCAACAGAAAATCAACCTGCCGATTGTCGGCGGCTCCGCCGGCTATGTGATTCCGGATTTTCCCAAGGCGCTGGGCGACTACGCCAACGGCGTGCTGTCGATCTGCTCGGCCAACTATGACCTCGACAGCAGCCTCACCGAACGCTACCGCAAGCGCTACAAGACCTTCATGGTGCACGAGGCGCTGGAGCATGCGGTGACCCTGGACGTGCTGGCGCAGGCGATCAATGCCGCTAAATCGGCGGCGCCGGACGATATCCGCAAGACCCTGGGCAGCATGACCTTCACCGAAGGCTGGGCCAAGGCAATGACCAACGGCATCGTCAAGTTCGACGCTACCGGCCTGAACACCCACGCCGAACCGGTGATGGTGCAATGGCAGAAGAACGAACTGGTCACGGTCTGGCCGCAAAAATTCGCCAAGGGGAAGCTGATCACCCGCAACGCGTAAGGGGCCGGCATGGCTTTTTTGCAGGCCGTCCTCGACGGCTTGATGCTGGGTGGAGTGTATGCGGTGATCTCGATCGGCCTGACGCTGGTGTTCGGCGTGGTCGGCATCGTCAACTTCGCCCAGGCGCAGTTCCTGATGGTCGGCATGTACGTGGCGTTTTTCGCCTGGCGCTACCTTGGCATCGATCCGCTGCTGGGCTCGGTGCTGTCGTTCGCGGTGGTGTTCGCGCTGGGCTACGCGATCCAGCAATCGCTGATCCGGCGCGTGCTGCATGCGCCGGAGGTGGCGCAGATATTCCTCACCGTCGGCATCCTGATCGTGCTGGAAAACCTGGCGCTGATCGCCTTCGGCTCCGAGTTCAAGTCGGTGCAGACCTGGTACCAGAACGAGTCGCTGCAGGCAGGCGGCTTGCATGTCAACCTACCCTACGGCATCGCCTTTTGCGCTTCGGTTCTGGCTGGCGGCGCCACCTGGTGGCTGCTGGCGCGCACCTGGTGGGGCCGCAGCGTGCGTGCCACCGCGCAGGACCCGATGGCGGCCATGCTGATGGGCATCGACCCGGACCGCATCTATCGCCTGTCCTTCGGCCTGGGGGTGGCGCTGACCGGGTTCGGCGGGGCGATCATCCTGCCCTACCTGACGGTGTCGCCCTCCGCCGGCGAGCAGTTCGGCGTGTTGATGTTCACCGTGGTGGTGCTGGGCGGCCTGGGCAATGTGCTGGGCGCGGTGGTGGGCGGGTTGGCGGTAGGGGTGATCCAGTCACTCTCGGGCCTGTTCCTGCCGATCCAGTTGCAAAACCTGGTGCTGTTCGTCGTCTTCATCCTCGCCTTGGCGTTGCGCCCCGAAGGGCTGCTCAGGCGGCGGGCGTGAGCAGCTTCAAGTCGAAGGCCTGGCTGATCGCGCTGCTGCTGGCCGCATGCGCGTTGCCCTGGTTCCTGTCGGACAAGGGCTACGTGATCCGCGTGCTGATCCTGCTGATGCTGTTCGCCGCGATGGCCCAGGCATGGAACATCGTCGGCGGCCTGGCGAACCAGATTTCGCTCGGGCACGCGGCCTTCTTCGGCCTGGGCGCCTACACCTCGACGATCTTGCTGGTGCGCTTCGGCCTCACGCCCTGGCTGGGCATTTTCGCCGGAACCGCCGTGGCGGGGCTGGCGGGCGCCTTGCTGAGCCTGCCGACCATGCGCCTGCGCGGGCACTACTTCGCGCTGGCCACGCTGGCCTTCGGCGAGGTGCTGCGCGCCATCGGCAACACCTGGAGTTCGGTCACCGGCGGCCCGGTGGGCCTGTCGGTGCCGTTTGCGCAGGAAGGCGGCTGGCGGGTGATGCAGTTCAGCGGCGCCAAGCCCTATTACTTCCTGATGCTCTTGGCCCTGTTGATCATCAGCGGCATCTACTGGAAAATCAGCAACTCGCGCCTGGGGTACGAACTGCGCGCGGTGAAGGCGAACATCGACTCTGCGGAGGTGATCGGCATCAACACCGCGCGCACCAAGATAGTTGCCGCCACCATTTCGGCGGCGCTGACCGGGGCCTGCGGCGTGCTGTACGCGCAATTCAATT
>DATAZV010000389.1:0-8426 GCA_036271855.1 Burkholderiales bacterium | reverse complement strand
GCCGCGTGCCCCTTGGTACCGGCTGCCGCCGCGTGCCCCTTCGTGCCGGCCACGCCGGCCTTCCTACGTACCGCTTGCCGCCGGCACCCCGCGCGGCATTCACCGCACCGGCTCGCATGGTAACCCCGCCGGCCTTCAGCGCATTCCTACGCGAAATTACGGCGCGCGCCGGACAGCGCCTACGCGCGCGGCCCGCAACAATCTGCCTCAGTCGGGCTTGCACTGCCCGCATCGACCTCCTACATCGACCACGCCGGAGCCGCCATGGAAGCCACCCTCGAAAAAGCCCTGAACCCCAATCTCAAGGCGCACTGGAACGCCCTGCACAGCGACTACGTGCTGGCCCACGGCGAATACCTGCGCCTGAAGCTGCAGCGCGACGCCGCCCAGGGGCAGGTCATCGACCCGAGCAGCTTGCTCAACGCCAAAACGCACCTGGCCCATGCCCACGAAGCGCTGCACCAGTTCTGCCAGAAGTACGCCGAATACTGCTGAACCGCGCGGCCTGCAGCGCCGCCGCCGCAGCGTCCGCGCTGCCGCCCCTGGTCCCTCGCCATCGCCCTCGGACCAGATTCGCCAGCCGCCACTGACCCCGGCCGGCTTGCACACCAGCCTGCGCGCCCGCGCCGCTTGCGCTTGCCCGATCTCGCTCCGGGTTTCCGCCGCGCGCCCGTCTGGGCGCGCAAGCGCCTGATTCCACGCAATTAACCCGGTGCCGGCGAGCGATTTTCATGAAGCCCTTGATTTTATTGGGATTGCCTGATTACCCATCATCCCGAATTCGGAACAGTCAAAACACAATCACCTACTTTATCCAGGATGCTGCAGCGCATATAGTTCATTCCATCGACGCAGAGCAACAAACGGATACGCCGATAAAAACCATACCGTAACCACTGCAAAGGAATCAGATCATGCAAAACATCAAAGCAATCACCGCCGCCCTTCTTCTGCTCACCGCCGCCGGCGCCTATGCCGGCACCGACGACGGCAACGTCCAGGGCAACGTCAGCATCCAGACCGCCCGCCAGCAAGCGCCCGCCCCGTCACCCTCGGCCGCCGAAACCGAAGTCCGCACCCTGGACTCCGGCATCGTCTCCCCGAACCCCTGATCGGACCCGCTCAAGCGGTCGTCACTCACCCATCAAGAAAGGAAACATCATGAAAAACGTCAAACTCCTAACCGCCGCCGCACTCATGTTCACCGCGCTCGGCGCCTATGCCGGCACCGATGACGGCAACGTCGAACAAAACGTGCGCAGCAACCAGGTCGCCGCCAACCAAAAGGCGTCGGCGCCCGCGCCTGTCGCCTCCGGCAGCCAGGCTGAAGTCCGCACCACCGACTCCGGCATCATCTCGCCGAACCCGTAAGCGCATCACCGGCCACACCGCCGCCGTGCCCGACGCCAGCGCGCAACCCGCGCCGGTGCCGGACACCCGGCGGCCCGCAGCCTCTACGGAGACCACGGACCGCCCGGCGCGCTGACCGGGCCGACAAGCAAAGCACGGACCGCAGGCCACGAGCCCGCTCAACCCGCGCAGCGCAAGTCAGCTTCACTCAGCAAAGGAAATCGCATCATGAAAAAAGCAATCGTCACACTGTTGTTGGCCGGCGCCAGCTTCGCCGCCATGGCCCCCGTCCACGCCGCACCCGCAAACGACGGCCACACGCCGATCGTCTGCGTCACCGACGGCTGCACCGACGGCGGCCCGGGCAAACCGCGCCGCTAGGGCAACGCGCCACTACAAACGTAGTGCGCATTCCCCGCACCCTGATAAAACCATAGGTTTTCACGGAATTTGCGCAGCGCGGTTTTGCGCAACCTGAGAAAACGCCCTGAAAGAAGTCCCCTTGGGGGACCTGAGATTTTTTATCAATATCGCCGGGCGCTTCGCGTCCGGCGACTTCATTTGTGGTGGCGGAATTACTACCGCCGCTCAGCTCGCGATCCAAAAATGATAATAAATGATGGTCTTTTTCGCGAAATATTCTGCATGCCCCGCACCATGACTTTGTCCGCGCTACGACATTTGTAGTTAGCGGCGGCATCCGGTACGCATCGAACTTTGCGCCCATCATCGCCAATCGCAGATGTTAAAGAGCCACCCGCCGCAATTGCGCGGGGGTGTAACTAACATACGCGAACCGGACAACTAAGTGTGGATGATTTTGTAAACCGAGGGTCTCCTGCGACGATCTTTAATCACGTTGAACTGCTTGACATGCGGCTTCATTTCGACTATTGTCGAAATATGGAAACGAAAGCCGCCGTTGTTGCATTGAGCGCCCTGGCCCAGGAAACCCGCCTGGCGATCTTCCGCCTGCTGGTTGAGGCCGGACCGAGCGGCCTTGCCGCCGGAGAAATCGGCGCGGAGCTGAAAATCCCGCCGGCCACGCTTTCCTTTCATTTGAAGGAGCTGCACCACGCGGGGTTGAGCGGGGCGCGGCAGGAGGGCCGGTACATTTTTTATTCCGCCAACTTCGAGCAGATGAATGCGCTGGTGGGATTCCTTACCGAGAACTGCTGCGCCCGTGACGGCATCGGGTGCGGGCCGGGCGCGTCTTGTGCGCCGGGCGCGTCGCGCGCGCCGAAAAAAACACCTGCCGCGAAGGCGAAGCCCAAACGCAAAGGAGTCAAGTCATGAAGCGCTTCCATATCCATGTCGCCGTCGATGACCTGGAAAAGAACATCGGTTTTTATTCCGCCATCTTCAACCAGCCGCCGGCCGTAGTGAAAGACGACTACGCCAAGTGGATGCTCGAAGACCCGCGCGTCAACTTCGCGATTTCCAATCGCGGCCTGAAGACCGGCGTTGACCATCTCGGCCTGCAGGTGGACAGCGAGGATGAACTGGCCGACCTGCGCGGGCAAGTGGCGCAGGCCGATATCGCGGCGCGCGATCAGGAAGACGCGGCGTGCTGTTACGCGAACTCCAACAAGTACTGGACCACCGACCCGCAGGGCATCGCCTGGGAAACCTTTCATACGCTGGGCAGCATTCCCACCTTCGGCGCGGATGCAAAGGCTGTCGCCAAGCCCACGGGCAGCGCAGTGGCAAATGCCTGCTGCGCTCCCGCCAAGGCAGCGGAGCAACCCGGCGGCAAGCGCAGCGCCTGCTGCTGAGCCGGGCAGCGCGCGAACGCCGGATTCCGATGGCCCACGCCGACCCCTTGTGGCGCCGCCTGCTTGGCGAGGCCGCCGGCACCGCCTTGCTGCTGGCCGTGGTGATCGGCTCGGGCATCATGGCCGAGCGTTTGGCGGGCGGCAACATGGCGCTGGCGCTGCTGGCCAATACGCTGGCCACCGTGGGCGGGCTGTATGTGCTGATCGAAGTCTTCGGCCCGGTGAGCGGCGCGCATTTCAATCCGGCGGTCAGCCTGGCGATGTGCGCGCGCGGCCATCTTGGCTGGAACCGGCTCGCGCCTTATGTGGCGGCGCAACTGGTGGGCGCGGCGGCGGGCGCCTGGCTGGCGCACGGCATGTTCGACCTGCCGATCTGGCAACTGTCCGGCAAGCTGCGCACCGGCAACGGCCAGTGGCTGGCTGAGGCCGTTGCCACGGCGGGCCTGCTGCTGGTGATCTTGCGCGCGCCGCCGGGCCGCGTCGCGGCGATGGTGGCGGCTTACATCGGCGCGGCTTACTGGTTTACCGCATCGACGTCTTTCGCCAACCCGGCGGCGGCGTTTGGGCGCATGCTGAGCGACAGTTTTGCCGGCATCGCACCGGTGAGCGTGCCCGGCTTCATCGTCGCCGAACTGGTGGGCGCCGGCATCGGCCTGCTGTTGCACGGCGCGCTGGGCAGCGCTGTGGCGGCAAAAACGGAAACATAGAGCGAGAAGGAAAGCAGATGGCAAGAGTCACGATTTATCACAACCCCGATTGCGGCACCTCGCGCAACGTGCTGGCGCTGATCCGCAACAGCGGCGAGGAGCCGGAAGTGATCGAATACCTGAAGACCCCGCCGAGCCGCGAACGCCTGGTGGAACTGATCGGCCAGATGGGGATTCCGGTGCGCGAACTGCTGCGCCGCAAGGGCACGCCCTACGACGAACTCGGGCTCGACGACCCGGCCTTGACGGACGATGCCTTGCTCGACGCCATGATGGCGCAGCCGATCCTGATCAACCGGCCCATCGTGGTGGCGCCCACGGCCACCCGTTTGTGCCGGCCCTCGGAGGTGGTGCTCGACATGCTTCCCGCGCCGCAGCGGGGTGCATTCTCCAAGGAAGATGGCGCGGCGGTGATCGACGCGGGCGGGGCGCGAGTCGGCGGGAAATGAAGATGCCGGTTTGAACGGCTAGGCCCGCCAGGCTGGCTCGGGCGGCATTTCGTGCGCTCATACTATTCCATAATATTGGAAATATCGAAAACAGAAAGACAACATGAAATTGCGCCACGCCCTGCTGGCAATGCTGGTAGCAACGATCTGGGGATTTGCCTACGTAGCCACCCGGATTGCGCTGAACACTTTTTCACCTCCGCAGCTTGCATTCCTGCGCTTCGCGGTCGCTTGCCTGCCGGCGCTCTTTTTGCCTCGGCCGGTGGTGCCGTGGCCGATGCTGATCGCAGTCGGCTCGACGATGTTCGCGGGGCAGTTCCTGCTGCAATTCTTCGGAATCGCAAACGGCATGCCGCCCGGGCTTGCCTCGGTGGTCAGCCAGTCGCAAGCCTTGTTCACCGTGATCTTCGCCATCGCCATTTTGGGCGAACGCCCGACGCGCAAGCAGCTTGCCGGTCTGGCGGCGGGGCTGACCGGCCTGGCGCTGGTCGGGTTGACTGTCGGGCGGGGCCTGACCGCCCTGGGCCTGGGCCTGACCCTCGGTTCGGCGATCAGTTGGGGCATCGGCAACGTGTTGATGAAACGCCTGCCGCCGGTCGAAACCCTGCATCTGGTGGTGTGGATGGCGCTGGTGCCACCACTGCCGGCCCTGGCGATTTCCGCGTGGCTCGATGGGCCCCTCTCATTGCCGGCGGTATTGGCGGGCGCACCGCCGGCGGCGCTTGGCGCTGTGCTCTACCTCGGCCTGATTTCCACCATTCTGGCCTACGCCATCTGGGGACGCTTGCTCAGGCTCTACCCGACGGCGGCGGTGACTCCCTTCGCTTTGCTGGCGCCATGCGTCGGCGCGCTTTCCTCGGCGCTGGTGTTCGGCGAACGCTTCGGGTCCCTGCGCCTGACGGGCATGGTGTTCATCATTCTCGGACTGGCGATCGTCATCTTGCCGGTCGAGCGCATGGCCGGGTGGATTGGCTTCCGGTTCCGGCACCTCTCTAAAGACGCACTGAAGAAATAAAAGAGCCCGGCTCGAATAATTTTCAAGCTTGCAGGTCAGCGCCCTCCCACGCCCGTTTCAGCCGGCCGCCGATACGTGGCCTTTGGCGCGGGCGGCAGAATGCTGTGCATCGCGGCGCTCCTCCAAGTAAGCGCCGCCAGGTCATTCTGCCCCCATGGCGCCCCCGCCGTTGCCGGAATCGGCCCCGCCTCCAGCCTCCCCCCGGGCTGGCGCGGTTTAAAAGCGTGGCCGGCTTTTTGCCTGCCGCGCTTTTTTTTATTTGAGGATGTCGGCGAGCGTGTTGGGGCCGAGCGGCTTGGTCAGGTGGTGGTCGAAGCCGGCGGCGGCGGCGGCTTCCTTGTCCTGCTTCTGGCCCCAGCCGGTGAGCGCGACCAGCACGATCTGCGCGCCCCAGGGCTCGCCGCGCAGGCGGCGGGCGACTTCGTAGCCATCCATGTCGGGCAGGCCGATGTCGAGGACGATTACTTCCGGGCGGAACTTGGCGGCGGCTTCGAGGGCGGCGGCGCCGCTGTTGGCGGTGCACAGTTCGTGGCCGCGCAGGGTGAGCAGCATGGCCATGCTGTCGACGATGTCCTGACTGTCGTCGACGACGAGTATTTTCCTCGGGGCTTCGGTGGCCTCGCGCCGCGCCGGGGCGGCGCCCGGGGCGGGTTCGCGGGCGACCGGCAGGCGGACGGTGAATTCGCTGCCCTTGCCCAGGCCATCGCTCTGCGCCGCGACGGCGCCGCCATGCAGATCGACCAGGGCGCGCACCAGCGAAAGGCCGATGCCCAAACCGCCCTGGGAGCGCGAGCGCGCAGACTCGACCTGGGAGAATTTTTCGAAGATGCGCGTCAGGTGGGTCGCCGGAATGCCGATGCCGTTGTCGCGCACGCGGATCACCGCCGAGTCGCCGTCGGTCTCGGTGCTGAGGTGGATCTTGCCGCCGCGTGGGGTGTACTTGGCGGCGTTGTTCAGCAGGTTCTGGATGATCTGCACCACGCGGGTGGGGTCGGCGTTGAGCCAGATGGGCAGGCCGGGCGAGGTGACCGTCAATTCGTGCTCGGCCGACTGGATCAGCGGGCGCGCGCCTTCGACGGCGGCCTGGGTCGCTTCGGTCAGGTCGACCCGGGCGAACTGGAGTTCGAGCTTGCCTTCGGTGATGCGCGAAACCTCCAGCAGGTCGTCGACCAGGTGGGTCATCTGCGCGACCTGCCGCGCCAGCACCTCCCGGCACCAGTTGACCTTGGGGTCGCCGAGGTTCATCTGCGCCAGGACCTGCAACACGTTTTGCATCGGCGCCAGCGGATTGCGCAACTCGTGCGCCAGGGTGGCGAGGAATTCGTCCTTGTTCCTGTCGGCCTGCGAAAGGGTCTCGTTGAGCTCGCGCAATTGGGCTCGCGTGTTCAGCAGCTCTCGTTCGTATTTCTTGCGGTCGGCGACGATGACGACGGAAACATGGTGCAGGAAGGTGCCTTCGCCCGGCTTGCGGACGATGTTGAGCAGCACCGGCAGGGTGTGGCCGTCGCGATGCATCAGGTCGACGGCCACTTCGGCCACCGAGCCCTGCATCTGCAACAGCGGCGTGAGGTGGGTCTGGTTAAATACGCGCCCACCGACGGTGTACAGGTCTTGCAGGCGGCGCGCACCCGCCAGTTCGCCGGCGGCAAAGCCCAGCCAGGCGCAGAAGGTGGCATTGGCGCGGATGATCAGCCCGTCGGCATCCGTCACCAGCAGCCCGCAGGCGGCCTGCTCGAACAGCGCGTCGCCAGCCGGGCCGGCCGGGCCTGCCACAGCCATGCTACAGACCCATCTTTTGCAAGAACTCTTCCATCGCGCTGACGCTGGCCGAAGGGGAACTCAGGTGCGGGCAATGGCCGACGTTGTCGATGACGGTGAGGGTGCTTTGCGGCATCGAGCGGTGCATGAAGCGGCCCACCGATTGCGGCGCGATCAGGTCGTCGCTGCACTGGAGGATCAGCGCGGGGACCGGCATTTTCGGCACGTCGGCGCGATGGTCCGAGAGAAACGTGACGCGGGCGAAATGCTTGGCGATTTCAGGATCGGTGCGGCAAAAGCTGTTGGTCAATTCCACCCCCAGTTCGGGCTGGTCCGGCGCGCCCATGATGACCGGGGCCATGGTCGAAGACCAGCCGAGGAAATTGCTTTCGAGCGTCTCCAGCAGGCCGTCGATGTCGGCGCGGGTGAAGCCGCCGACGTAGTCGCCGTCGTTGATGTAGGAGGGCGAGGGGCCGATCATGATTTGCGGGCCGAAACTCTGCGGCGAGCGGATGGCGGCGAGCATGCCGATCACCGCGCTGACCGAGTGGCCGACGAATATCACCGGGCCGTCGGCGCATTGGTCGATGATCTCCAGCACGTCCTGCGCGTGGCCGTGCAGGGTGCCGTACTTCGCGCGGTCGTAAGACCCGAGGTCAGAGGCGCCGCTGCCTGTGAGGTCGAACAGGATGGTCTTGAAGCGGTTACCGAAGGCGGGGGCAAGGAAGCGCCACATGTTCTGGTCGCAGCCGAAGCCATGGGCAAACATCATCGTCGCAGGACCGCTGCCGCTGACGGTGACCTTGTTGCGTTGCTGCGCGTTCATCTGCGAAATCCTCCAGCGAAAGGCGCAAGGACGCCGCTGCGGCTGCGCGTGCTTTCCTCTATGCGATGCATCATAGCGCATCTTAAAAAAGTAAAATAACAGGGGCCTGGCTCGATACAATTTTCAATCCTGCGGTTTAGAAAAAATATTCGAGCCAGGCGCCTTTGATAGCGGGCTCGCGGCTCTGGCGGCGCGGGGCCGGGAGCCCATCGCTGCGGTAGCCCGAGGAGCAACAGGCGCTGCTGATGCAGGCCTCGTCCGCTTGTGCTGCTCCGCCTGATTGTGGAGAACGAGATGAAGCACTGGATTCGACTCACAGGTTTTTTTGTCTGGCTCGCATGCAGCGCGCCGGCTGGTGCCGCGGCGGCCGACCTGCTTGAACCGGTCAAGACCATCGCGCTGCCCGGTGTGAGCGGGCGCATCGACCACATGACGCTGGACGCCGCCGCCGGCCGGCTGTACATCGCCGCGCTGGGCAACAATACGCTCGAAGTGGTGGATCTGGCGCA
Organism: Burkholderiales bacterium; assembly: GCA_036271855.1. Classification (GTDB taxonomy): domain Bacteria; phylum Pseudomonadota; class Gammaproteobacteria; order Burkholderiales; family JAEUOS01; genus JAQGMJ01. Next base: position 37 of record DATAZV010000389.1, on the reverse strand, counting down.
AGGCAAGCACCTGCGCAGCCTCGCCGGCTTCGGCGAG
>DATAZV010000388.1:0-16550 GCA_036271855.1 Burkholderiales bacterium | reverse complement strand
CAGGTCGTGGAGAGGGGGCAGGCGCGACATGCGCGCATTGTATGCCAGGGCTGCGCGCTTGCAGCGCGATTGACCGGGACGCCGGTTGACGGCATCATCGGCGGCCATGACCATCGACGTCGACCTGTATCGCCGCACCGTCAGCCTGCCGGCCCCGCCCGGCGCCGGTGCCGATGCGGAGCCGATCCGCTTCTCCGTTATCGACGCCGGCCCGCGCGACGCCCTGCGCACGATGGTGTTCGTACACGGCTTCGGCGGCCGCGCCGCCTACTGGCATTTCCAGCTCGATCACTTCCATTACGACAGCCGGGTGATCGCGATGGACTTGCGCGGCCACGGCTACAGCGACGCGCCCCACAGCAGCTATTCCATCGAGGAGTTGTGCGCCGATCTCGTCGGCATCCTGGCCGAAGTGGGCGCGCCGGAAAAATTCGTGCTGGTGGCGCATTCCTTCGGCGGTGCGCTGGCGACTTTTTTCACCAGCAAATATCCGCAGCGTGTCGAGCGCCTGGTGATCATCGGCTCGGCGGTGGAGTTCCGCCTGAAGTGGACCGGCCGCGCGGTGCTGAAAATGCCGCCCGCGGTGCTGCGCCTGATGCGCCGCGTGGTGCCGATCGCCAAGCTTTACCCGCCCGGGCACGTGGCGAGCGCGCAATACCGCCATGCGGTGGCGCCCTGGCATGGCGCGGACCTGCTCAGGCAGCTGCATACGCCCACCCTGGTGATTCTCGGCCAGCGCGACTCGCTGTTCGAGGAAGCCTCGCAGCACGAGATCGCGCGCCTTATCCCGGAAGCGGAAGAGATCGTGGTCCCGGTGTCCGCGCACCAGGTGATGGTGGAGCGCCCGGATGCGGTAAACCGCGCGATCGAACGCTTCATCGGCCCGGCGCGCTTGGCGGAGGAGCGCGCGGCGCGCCGTGCGCGCGAGCGCGAGCTGGAGCGTTCGCGCCCCTGGCTCAAGTTTTACGACAGCCGCACGCCCTACGAAACCCGGCCGCCGATCGCGCCGGTGACGCGCACGCTGGAGGTGGCGGCGCGGCGCTTCGGCCGCAACGAGGCGCTGCGTTTCCAGGGCCGCGGCATGAGCTACGCGGCGCTCGACAAGCTCTCCAGCCGCTTCGCCAAGGGCCTGGCCCGGCTGGGAGTGAAACATGGCGAGCGCGTGGCCATTGTGCTGCCGAACATTCCGCAGGCGCTGATCGCCTATTACGGCGTGCTCAAGCTGGGCGCGGTGGTGGTGTTCGTCAACCCGCTGTTCTCGCGCGAAGAGCTTGGCTCGCGCATTCGCGATGCGGGGGCGCGGGTGCTGGTCGCGCTGTCCTCCTTTCGCGGTGAGGTCGATGCGATTGCCGACACCGCCGGACTGGACAGCGTGATCCTCACCCACATCAAGGACTATATGGGGCTGAAGGACCGTCTGCTCTATGGCCTGTTGCATGGGCCGTCGGCAGCGGTCGAGAGCCAGCGGCAGCCGGCCGGCAAGCGCGCCACCGTTCACCATTTCAACCGCGTGCTGGCGCTAGGCAGCCGCTTCGCCGATTTTCGCGGGCCGGAGGTGGATGACCTGGCGGTGATCGCCTATACCAGCGGCACCACCGGCGCGGTTCCTGCCGGGGTGATGCTGACGCATGCCAATCTGGCTGCCAACGCCCTGCAGTTGCGCCACTGGGCGCCGGAAATGCGGGCCGGGGCCGAGCGCATATTGGCCGTGGTGCCTTTTTCGCATGCGTACGGCATCACCGCCTGCGTCAACGTCGGCGCGCTGATCGGCGCCACGCTGATCCTGCTACCGCGCTTCGAGGTGACCGAGGTGTTGCGCACTATCGCGCGCGAAAAGCCTTCGATTTTTCCCGGCGTGCCGCTGATGTTCCAGAGCCTGGCGCATTTTCCCGATGTACGAAAATACGGCATTGCCTCGATCCGCCTGTGCGTCTCCTCCGGTACGCCGCTGGCGGTGGAGGTGCAGGAGGAGTTCGAAAAGCTCACGCGCGGCCGCCTTGTCGAAGCCTATGGTTTGACCGAGGCGAGCCCGGCAACGCACTCCAACCCGTTCAGCGGCCGGCGCCGCCCCGGCGCCATTGGTCTGCCGCTGCCGGACACCGAAGCCAGGGTGATCGACCCCGACACCGGCGCCACCCAGCCGCCGGACACGGTGGGCGAACTGGTGTTGCGCGGTCCGCAGGTGATGCGCGGCTACTGGCAGCGGCCGGAGGAAACCGCGCTGGCAATCCGCGATGGCTGGCTGTACACCGGCGACATCGCGAAAATGGACGAGGATGGTTTTTTCTACGTTGTCGACCGCAAGAAAGACATCATTTTCACCGCCGGCTACCCGGTTTATCCGCGCGACATCGAAGAGGTGCTGTACGAACACCCCGGGGTTTACGAGGCGGCGGTGGTGGGGGTGCCGGACTGGGAGGAGGCGCTGAGCATCCGCGCTTTCGTGGTCAAGCGGCATCACGCGCATGTGACGGAAGCGGAACTGATGGCGCATGCGAAAAAGCGCCTGCCGCCGTATGCGGTGCCGGCGACGCTGGAATTTGTCGAGGTCTTGCCGCGCAACGCGCTGGGGAAGGTGCTGAGGCGGGAATTGGCACAGCGTAAGGTGCAGGGCGGCGTTTAAGCGACTTGGCGCGTCAGTGAAAATCGCGCGAGGCCGGCGTTGTCAGCCAGTCGATCAGGTCAGTATCGTCGACCACCCGTTTGGCGATCAGGTGCGCCACCTTGCCGTCGGTCTCCCACACGCCATACACCGTCATCAGCCGGCTGAGCAGGATTTCGCGGCGAAACTGCTCGATCATGCTGGCCCAGCAGACCACGTTGACGTAGCCGGTTTCGTCTTCCAGGGTGACGAAGATGGTGCCCTTGGCGGTGCCGGGGCGCTGGCGCCCGGTGACGATGCCGCAGGCACGCGCCAGGCGGCCGTGCGGATAGCGGCTTAACTCGGCAGCGCTCGACAGTCGGCGTTTTTGTAGCTCCGGGCGCAGCAGCGTCAGTGGATGGCGGCGCAGGGTGAGCGAGAGCGCGGCGTAGTCCTGCTGCAGGTATTCGTGGGCGGTGGGCGCGGCCAGGCCGGCGCGGGTCTCCGGTGTTGCTGTTTCCGGCGTGAGAGGAATCGGCGCTTCGACGCCGATCACGTCCCACACCGCGCGGCGGCGATGGCCGGAGATCGATGCCAGCGCATCGGCGGCGGCCAGGGCTTCGAGGTCGGAGCGGTCCAGGCGTGCGCGGTGGGTGAGGTCATGCACGTCGACGAAGGGACTAGCGCGGCGCGCTTCGAGCAGGCGATCGGCGCCGGCCGTGGAGAGGTTGGCGATTTTTTTCAGGCCCAGGCGCACGGCGGGTTGCGGGGTGCGCTGGTAGGCGCGCGGCGGCGGATAGGTGTTGACGCGCATCTCTCCCGTGCCTGCGTAGTAGTGCCCCAATTTCCTGCCTTCTGGATGATCCTCCTGCGGGTGTATGTAGTCTCCCCGCGCCAGGCGCTTTTCGAATGCATGACGCCAGGCATCGTGCTGTTGCGCATTTTGCTCCAGCCGTGCTTCATAGTTGCTTGCATTCACATCCACCGGCAACACCTCTACACCGTTACGCCGCGCGTCTTGCACCAGTTGCGATGGCGCGTAAAAGCCCAGCGGCTGGCTGTTGAGCAGGGCGAGCAGGAAGATGGCCGGCTCGTGGCGCTTGAGCCAGGAAGAGACGTAGACCAGCAAGGCGAAGCTGTTGGCGTGGCTTTCGGGAAAGCCGTATTCGCCGAAGCCCTGGATCTGTTTGCATATCTGTTCGGCGTATTCGGCTGAATATTCGCGGTCTTTCATGCCCTTCTTGATCCGCTCTTCGAATTCTTCGAGTCCGCCCGTGCGCTTCCAGGCGCCCATGGCGCGGCGCAGCCGGTTAGCGTCGGCATCCGTAAAGCCCGCGGCCACCATGGCGAGCCGCATCACCTGCTCCTGAAATATCGATACGCCCAGGGTGCGCTTCAGCACCCCTTCGACTTCCGCGGAAGGATAAGTGACGGGCTCCAGCCCTTGCCGCCGTTTTAGATAAGGGTGCACCATGCCGCCCTGGATCGGGCCGGGACGCACGATGGCAACTTCGATCACCAGGTCGTAAAACACCCGCGGCTGCAGGCGCGGCAGCATGCTCATTTGCGCGCGCGACTCGACCTGGAACACGCCGATGGTTTCTCCGGCGCACAGCATGTCGTAGACCTCGGGGTCTTCCTTGGGAATATCGTCCATCTCGAACAGGGCGCCGCGTACTTCGCTGATCGCCTCCATCGCGCGGCGGATCAGGGTCAGCATGCCCAGGCCCAGCACATCGACTTTCATCAGGTCCAGCGATTCGAGGTCGTCCTTGTCCCACTGGATGACGGTGCGGTCTTCCATGGCGGCGTTTTCCACCGGCACCATGGTATACAGCCTTTTATCCGCGAGTACGAATCCGCCGGAATGTTGCGAGAGATGACGCGGATGTTTCATCAGTTGCCGCGCCAGGTAAAGCAGCTGCATCACCACCGGAGATTCAGGATCCAGCCCGCATTCGGCCAGGCGCTTGTCCATGGTGGAGTGGCCGTCCCACCAGGCCATGTTCTTGGAAACGGCATCGAGTTGGTCATTGGACAGCCCCAGTGCCTTGCCGACGTCGCGCAATGCGCCGCGCGGCCGGTAGACCGAAACGGCGGCGGCCAGGGCGGCGCGGCGGCGGCTATATTTTTTGTACAGGTGCTGGATCACCTCTTCGCGGCGCTCATGTTCGAAATCGACGTCGATATCCGGTGGCTCGTCGCGGTCTTTGGAAAGAAAGCGGGCGAACATCAACTGATGGCGTGAAGGATCGACCGCGGTGATGCGCAGGGCATAACACACCACCGAATTGGCCGCCGAGCCGCGGCCCTGACAAAGAATCTTTTGACCGCGGGCGAATTTCACGATGTCATGCACGGTAAGAAAATAGGCCTCGTAGCCTTTTTCCGCGATGAGCTGCAACTCCTTTTCCATTTGCGCCGATACATCGGGCCTGGGATTGCCGGCATAACGATCGTTCAAGCCTTGCGTGGCAAGTTTGCGCAGGTAGGACGCGGCAGTCTCGCCCGGCGGCACCATTTCTTCGGGATAGGTGTACTTGATTTCGCCGAGCTCGAACGAGCACATCTGGGCGATGCGTAGACTTTCCTGCAGCCACTCGCTTTTATAGATGCGTGCAAGGGAGAGCCGGTCGCGCAGGTGATGCTCGCCGTTGCTCAACAGCGCATGGCCGCAGTCGGCCACCGGAATGTTCAGGCGGATCGCCGTCATCACATCATGCAAGGGCTTGCGCGCGCGTTCGTGCATGCGCACATCGCCGCAAGCGACGATGGGCAGGCCGGCGCGCCGCGAGATTTCTTCAACCGCCTGGCGGTTGGCGCGGTCGTTCGGCCCGGCGTGAAGCTCGCAGGCAATCCACATGCGGCCGGGAAAATGCCGGGCCAGGGCAATCGCATCCTTGCTTGAGGCGGCGATGCGCGCTTCTTCCGCCGCCGCGTCCTGCGTTGCGCGCACCGGCAGTTCGGGTACGTACAGGCAGATGCAATCCTGCAATTCCTTTCTTAAATAATGGCGGTAAAAAAGATAACTGCCTTTTTCCGCCTTCAGGCGCGCTCGTGTGATCAGGCCGCTGAGCAATTGGTAACCGGCCATGGTCTGGGCCAGCATGACGATGCGCGAATGCGGCAGGTCGGCCTTCCTTTCATGATCGCCGGTAAAGCGAAACTCGCTGCCGATGATCAGCTTGAAGGGGGCGTCCTTGACCAGGTTATGCGCGCGCACCACGCCGGCCAGGGAACATTCATCGGTGATGGCCAGTCCTGAATAGCCGAGCTGCATGGCCTGTTTGACCAGTTCCTCGGCATGCGAGGCGCCGCGCAAGAACGAAAAATTTGAAATGCAATGCAATTCGTAATAGTCCGGCAGCCCGCCGCCCGGTACGGCTGCTGCCGGTGGCATTACGGGAACATGCGCCTGCATTTCGCTCACGCAAAATATCCTTGCAAAAACCAGCCCAGCGGTTGCTTGTGGTCCTGGTATATCCATACCAGGGCGCCATTCATCGTCTGGGCGATAAAGTAGTCGCGACGGATTCTTCCGCCATCCCACCAGCCAGATTGGATGCGCTCGACCGAGGACAGCAGCTTCAGCGGGCCTGCGTAAAACGGCGCGTTGTCGATTTCGTCCAGGGCGATTGGCGGGTCCAGTAGCCACGCGGGGCGCGGTCCGAAAGCAGGGAGCGGCAGAGGCTCCTTGGGCTTCTTGGCCGCAACGGCGCACACTTGGTCGGTAGCTGCGGACAGGTTGGCGCCATCGGAAGCACGTGTTGGGCGGTGATCGGCGCGTACTTGCAACTGTTGTATGGCCTCTTGCCCTAGCCGTGCATGCAGCCGTTCCAGCAAGTCCCGCATGTCCTTCGCGGCATTCTCTTCCTCCAGCAGCAACGAATGCGTTACTTCTTCAGTGCGCAGCAACTGCGGCGCTGTCAGCGTGATGCGCTCGACCCGCCGCTCCAGCGTATGGCGGTTCAGGCGTTCGGAGAGCAGCAGGGTGAAGCGCTTGGCGTCGGCGCTGGGCTGCATCAGGTGCAGGGTAAGTAAGGTGTCGTCCTGCACGTCGCGCTGCGTGTTGCGTTCATGGCGCAAGGTGAGTTCGATGCGGTCCACCGCGCGTTTGCCGGCGCGCAAAAATCCTTCGAGCTGGCGCAGGCCGCGGCCGCTGGCGAATACCAGGGCTTCGCTGGAGTCGACCGGGGCCGGCAGCGGCAGGGTGCAACTGAATGTCTGCGGCGGCACGATAGGGCGAACCGGGTCGGGCGTGTGGCCGAAGGCGCGATCGATTTCGTCGAGCAGGAAATCGCCGAAGCGGCGCTTGAGTCCATCGCGTGGCAAGGCCATCAGATCGGCAATGGTGCGCGCACCCAGGGAGTCGAAGGTGGTGGCGTAGGCCTGTGCGCTGATCAGGGAAGAGACCGGCAGGCCGGGCAGAAGGCGGCGCAGTTCGGGCAGCGTGGTGACGTGTTCAGTGTAGCCACTGCGTGCCAGCATCAGTGCACCGGCGGGTGTAGGAGCGGAGGCAAAGACGGCGCTGTAATTTTGCTCCGCGGTGCCGGTGGCGATCTGCCTGAGCAGCACTTCAAGGCCGCCGAACAGCTTGGCGCTGCCGCCGGTTTCCAGCAGCAGGCCATGCGGCGCGGCGAGACTGATGGCTGAGGTGAATTGCAGGGCCCATAGGCTCAAGGCTTCAAGCGCGGCTTTTTCCGCGCGTGGTTCGCGCTCCTGCGATTGCAGCGTGGGCTCCAGGGCCAACGCAGCGGACAAGGGTTTGTCGGCACGCACGCCAGCGGCGCGCGCGGCGGCATTGGCCATGTAGACGCGGCGCTTTTCGACGATCGCGAAAGGGGTTTGCGCATGGGTCTGCGCGTAGCAGTCAAGCGGTAGTTGCGGCAGGTACAGGGCGGTCCAGAGCATGGGCGGGCTCCTCGTGGAAAGCGGGAAAGGTGGGCAGCGGTGAAGGCGGCTCGATTACGATCGGCCGCGTGATCAGCGCGCCACGGCGCTTGATGATGCGCAGGCGCAGTTGCGTGGAGCCTGGGTCGATCGATATCGCGATGCGCAGCGCGGCGGCGGAAGATTGTTGTGCTGCCTTGATGTCGCGCATCAACACTGCCAGCACGGGCCGGTTTTCGACCGCCAGTTGCAAACGCCGCAAGTCCTGCGCCGCCAGCCGCTGCGGCCAGGCGAATACGGCGCTGCGTGGCGCGTATTTCAGGCATTGTTCGCAGGCCCACAGCGCGTCTTCGGGCCGGCGCGTGCGCAGCACCAGCACCTGTTCCGGCGCGATGCCGGCGCCGGCGAAGGCGGGGGCATAGGGCATGTGCGGCGGCTGCAGCAGGATGATGGGTGGAGCGTCCGCCTGCTTCGAGAGTGCCGCCAGTGCGGGAAAAAACAGACGCAATTCGCCGATGCCGGTCTGGCTGTTGAGAATCTCGGTCAGTGCTCCCAGCGGCCAGCCGCCGCCGGGCAGTTGCGCGTCCAGCGCGTTATAGCCGGTGGGCAGGCTCTCGAGTTCGACCCGTGCCAGCGCATCGCCGCGCCACAGGCCGGGTACGGCGGCCAGCGAGGCCAGGCCGGTGGGCGTGCGGTCCAGCGGCGTGGCGTCCAGGCGCGGGCCGGAAGATGCGTAGATCGTCTCTTGCGGATCGTCGGAGAACACAAGGGCCTGCCCCATGGCAACGAGCGAACAGTGCAGTAGTGGACAGCGGGCTCAGGCGCGCGGCCTGAAATGCGCGAAGCGCGGGGCGGCCGCGGGCGGCGCGAGGAATGGATGGAGAAGCGCGGGGACGATCATGGCGAATACCGGGAGTCCTTGGGAGGAACAGAATACACAAATACTGTTTATTTGTACAGTATTTATGCGTGACTCGCCGATCCCGGCTTTCGCCAGAAGAATCAATTACTTGCGATGCGGGGCTACTTTACTTCGGCCTGCATTTTCAGGTTCAGCCGCTGCATTGTCTTGCCGAAATAGCATCCTGCAATATTCGCGCGAAGCAGGCTGCGCACGCGGCGTGTGCGGCTCGCTATACTCATACTGCGCTTGCCGGTGTGTCAATCCGGCCTGGAAAATCAATAGGGGCCAAGCCCCGGGAGGCCGCATGGCAATGATCACCCTGCTGGTGCTGTTGATGGTGCCCCTGACCATCGGGTTTGCGCTGTTTTACGTCATCCGCAAAATCCGCGAAGGTAGCGCCGGGCCTTCGATGCTGGGCAACATGGCCAAGCGCATGCCCAGCGGCGACGCCCTCTACGCCATGACGTTTCCCGACATCGCGCCCCTGTTCAAGCCCGAGGGCCTGCTGGAGTGGCTCACCTGGTACCAGGAGCGCCGCAAAAGCCGCCAGCTGATCCGCGATGGCCGCCGCTGGCACGGCGTGGTGCCGGGCTTCCCGACTGCCGCCACCATGGCAGTGACCGCGCAAGGCAAGGACGACAACGCGCCCGACGTGGTCTCGATGCAGGATGCCGGCGGCCAGGCGGTGGTGGAAATGCTGGTCGAATACAAGGACGACGGCCGCACCGTGCTGACCAACAACGCCGGCACTTTCACCCTCAACCCGATGGATGAGCGCAAGGTGCGCTTCAAGGACGAAAGCCAGGACCGCAGCTTCGAGTGGCGCGGCCCGGGCCTGTGGAACATCAAGGGCAAGGGCTCGATGGACGAGATGATGGCGCAGGGCAACGATGTGCAAATGGGCGGCATGGGCACCGGCGCCGGGGTGGCGACAGGCATGGCGGCGGGCGCGGTGATCGGCATCGGCGCGGACCGCATCCTGCAGGAGCGCGAACGGGCCCGCGCAGCACGGCGCGCGCAACAATCGAGCAGCAGCGACACCAGTTATTGAGACGCAGGGTGATGGCGCATGCATCCCCTGCCTGAACATCTGCTGGCGCAGCCGCTGGCCGGCTGCGTGCCGCTGGCCGACGTGCGCCTGCCGCTGCGTGCGGTCATCTCCAGCTTGGCCCTGGGTGGCGCCGAGCGCATCGTGCTCGAATGGGCGGCCGATGCGCTGCGCCGCGGGCGGGCGATCGAGCTGGCGGTGCTCAACCGCGCGGCCATGGAATGGCAGGCGCCGCCGGCGTTGTGCCTGATTCGCCGTGAAGCCGAAAGCATGGAGCAGTTTGCCGCCGCGCTGGGGCGGCGCTGGGGAAGCGGCACCGTGGTGGCGGCACACCTGCTGCGCGACCCGATGCTGGTCGAACTGCAGGCGCAGGGCCTGGTGCCGGTACCGGTGCTGCACAACGCGCGTGATGGCTGGCTCAACGACCCCGCCGCCTGGCGCGCCCAGGGTTTGCCCGCGGGCGTCGCCTGTGCCCAGGCAGTGGCGCGGCAGGCGCGCGAGGCCGGCTGTGGCGTGCCGATGGCGGTAATCCGCCAACGGCCGACGCTGGACGATGCCGCCTTCTCGCTTGAAGCGCGGCGCGACATTCGCCGCCGCCTGGGAGTAAACGACGCCACCCTGCTGGTCGGCATGGTCGGGGCGCTGAAGGCGCAAAAGAATTATCCGCGCGCGTTGCGCGTGCTGGAGCGTTTGCTGGCGCGGCGCCAGGCGGCGCTGGCGATTGTCGGCGGCGTCAGCGGCGAGGCCGGGATGGAAGTCCTGCGCGAGATCGCCGCCTATGCCGGCGAGCGCGGACTGGCGCATCACGTCAAGCTGGCGGGCTTCGTCAGCCCGGTGGCGCCCTGGCTGGCGGCCTTCGACGTGCTGCTCAATACCAGCGACTACGAAGGCTATTCGATCGCCACCCAGGAGGCGCTGGCGGCCGGGCTGCCGGTGGTGGGCACCGCGGTCTCCGGGCAAGTGGAAGATCCGCAGCCGGGCTTGCGCCTGTTGCCGGCCAAGGCGAATGACCATGCGTTCGCACGCGCGCTGGCGCAATCTCCGGTGCGCACCCAACTGTCGATTCGGGAACCGCGCCTACGCGTACCGTATTTGTGGTCGCTGCCGCTGGCCGCCTGTGCGATGCCAGGTGGGGCGCAAGTGCCCACCCTGTTTGTCACCGCGAACCTGAATGCCGGCGGGGCGCAGCGCTCGCTGGTCAATCTGGTGACGCGCATACACGCGCGCCACCAGCTCGCCGTGGCGGTTTGCGGCGCGAGTACCCACGACTATTTTCCTGGACAGTTGCGCGAGGCGGGTGTCCGGCATTTTCGTCCGGCGGACATCAACGATGTGTTCGAAGTGGCCGAAAGCCTGCTCGCCTGGGTGGCGCGGCACCAGGTGCGGCAAATCTGTTTCTGGAACACCGATCCCAAGCTCAAACTGCTGATGGCCAAATTCGCCGCGCCGGCATTGCGCTTGATCGACGTCAGTCCCGGCTATTACGCCTTCGAAGAGATGGCGGCGACAGCGGAGTTTCAGTCGGCGATAGCTTTTGATGAAGCCGCCTTTTGCGCACGCCTCGATCTGCTGGTGCTCAAATACGGCAAGCCGGCCCGGGGGCGCGCCCGGTCATGCGTGGTGATTCCGAACGGCGTTGCACTCGATACGGCAGGAACGATAGCGGACACCCCGCGCTTTCTGGTCAGCGGCCGCCTCGCGCCGTCCAAACACCTGGAAAAAATTCTCGCCGCCTTTGCCCGCGTGCGCGCGCGCCACGCCGCGTGCAGCCTGCACCTTGCCGGCCAGGCCGAGCCGCGCCATGCCGCTTATCTGGCGCAATTGCTGGGTGCGGCGGGCGCGGGGGTGCATTTTCGCGGCGCCATGCCCGACCTGGCGCATTTGCGTGAACCCGAAGGCTGGAGTGCGCAAATCGTCATCGGCACCCATCAGGGTTCGCCCAACGCGGTGCTGGAGGCGATGGCGGCCGGCGTGCCGGTGATCGCCAACGACAGCGGCGGCACGCGGGAACTGGTGAACCGGCGCACTGGCTGGCTGCTGCCCGAAGCCGCCAGCGAGCGGCAGATCGCCGCGGCCATGCGTGCCGTCATCTCGGCGCCGGACAAGGCGCGCCAGCGCGCCGCCCGTGCGCACGAGCAGGCGGCCCGGCGCAGCCTGGATGAAATGGCGGCGGCCTATCTGGCGCTATTGGAGAGCGGCGCTACAATCCTGGGGTAGATTCGCCGACGGCCGCACACCCCGTGCGCCGGCAGCCGGCGAACCGGGAGTTACAAATGAGTAGTGCCCTCAGCAATCCCCAGCAACGCGTGGTCAAGGCGGCCTGTCCGCACGATTGCCCGGATACCTGCGCCATGCACATCACCGTGGAAGGCGAAACGCGCATGCCGGATGGCAGCGTGCTGGGGGCGCGCGCCGTCAAGGTGGCGGGCGATGCGGCGCACCCCACCACCGCGGGCGTGCTGTGCAACAAGGTGGCGCGCTATCTGGACCGCACCTACGCGGCGGACCGCCTGCTGCATCCGATGCAGCGCGTCGGCCCCAAAGGCCCGGGCGCGCGCTTCGAGCCGATTTCGTGGGAGCAGGCGCTGGATACCATCACCGCGCGCTTCAAGGCGATTGCCGCCGACAACCCGCAGTCCATCCTGCCCTATTCCTACGCCGGCACCATGGGCATCGTGCAGGCCAACTCGATCGACCGGCGCTTTTTCCACAAGCTGGGTGCTTCGCTGCTGGACCGCACCATCTGTTCGAACGCCGGCAAGGCCGGCATGGAAATCACCATCGGCGGCAACATCGGGCTGGAGATGGAGCGCTTCGACGAGGCCAGGCTGATCCTGCTCTGGGGCACCAACCCCATCACCTCGTCGGTGCATCTCTGGACCCGCGTCACCGAGGCCAAGCGCCGCGGCGCGAAGGTGATCGCCATCGACCCCTACCGCTCGCTATCGGCGGAGAAATGCCACCAGTGGCTGCCGATCAATCCCGGTACCGACGCCGCCCTGGCGCTGGCGATGATGCATGTGCTGGTGCGCGACGACCTGCTCGATCATGATTACATCGCTAGATACACCCTGGGTTTCGAACAGTTGAAGGAGCGTGTGGCGCAGTGGCCGCCCGAGCGCGCGGCGAAAATCACCGGGCTGAAAGCGGCGGACATCGAATCCCTGGCGCGCGACTACGGCACCGCCAGTGGGGAAAACGGCCCGGCGGCCATTCGCATCAATTACGGCCTGCAACGCACCGCCGGCGGCGCCATGAGCTGCCGCACCATCGCCTGCCTGCCGGCGCTCACCGGTGCCTGGCGCCATGCGGCAGGCGGGGTGCTGCTGGGCACCGGTGCTACTTATCCAGTGAACGTCAAGGCGCTGGAGCGCCCGGACCTGATCTGGAACAAGCCGCGCACCATCAACATGTCGACCCTGGGCGACGCTCTGCTGGAACTGAAAGATCCGCCGGTGCGCGCCCTCTATGTGTATTCCTCCAACCCGGCCGCGGTGGCGCCGGAGTCGGGCAAGGTGTTCGAAGGCCTGATGCGCGAGGACCTGTTCACCGTGGTGCATGACTGCTTTCTCACCGACACCTGCGACTACGCCGACATCGTGCTGCCGGCCACCACGCAACTCGAACACTTCGACATCCACAAGTCCTACGGCCATCTCTACTGGCTGGTGAACCATCCGGCGATCGCGCCGGTAGGCGAATCGAAGTCCGACAGCGAGGTGTTCCGCCTGCTGGCCGCGCGCATGGGCTTCACCGAGCCCTGCCTGTTCGACAGCGACGAAGAAATCGCCGCCGTCGCCATCGACACCACCCATCCCTACAACGAAGGCATCACCTTCGAAAAGCTGAAAGAGCGCGGCTGGATGCGCCTGAATGTGCCGGAGCGCTGGATGCCCTTTGCCGAAGGCAACTTTCGCACGCCTTCGGGCAAGTGCGAGTTCTATTCGGAGAAGGCGAAAAAGCTCGGGCTGGATCCGCTGCCGGACTTCATCGCGCCGCGCGAATCGCCGCAATCCAATCCCACCCTGGCGGATAAATATCCATTGATGGTGATTTCGCCGCCGGCGCGCAATTTCATGAACTCCACCTTCGGCAACATCAAGGTGCTGGCCGACACGGAGAAGGAACCGTTTCTCGACATGCATGAGGCCGATGCGCAGGGGCGCGGCATTGCCGACGGCGCGATGGTGCGCATATTCAACGGCCGCGGCGCCTTTTTGGCGCGGGCGCGGGTGCGCAACCACGTGCGGCCGGGCGTGGTGGCGGCGATTTCGGTGTGGTGGCACAAGAAGGCGCCGGGTGGCCTCAACGCCAACGCGGTGACCAGCCAGGCGCTGACCGATCTCGGGCGCGGCCCGACCTTTTACGATTGCCTGGTGGAAGTCGAACCCGCTGCGGAAGCACAAGCATGATCGCCTGGCTCAACCTGCGCGCCACCGGCGGCGCGGTGTGCATGCTGATCGGCTTCTACCTGGTCTGGCTGGGGCTGCACAAGCTCAGGCGCTGGCCGCGCGCCCAGGGCGAGGTGATCAACGTGGTGCGCCTGGCCGGGGTGCCGACGCCGGAAATCGAATTCACCGCCGCCGACGGCGTGGCGCGTACCTTCCTGGCGAAGATGCCTTATCGTCAGGGCTTGCGCATCGGCACCAAGGTCAAGGTGCTGTATAACCCGGCCGCGCCCGACGACGTCGAGCGCCTGAGCCTGATGGGCACGGTATTCGCGCCCCTGGTCTTCGGCCTGTTCGGCGCCTCGCAACTGGTCTGCGGTTTCTGGGCCTGCAAGGGATGAGCGTTGCCCGCGGCGAGGCGGTGGTGTGCGTGCACGGCCTGTGGCTGTCCGGCTTTGCCACCGGGTTCTGGCGTGCGCGTTTCGCCGGCGCCGGCTATGCGGCTCATTCCTTTTCCTATGCCACGGTGCGGGCGCCGCTGAAGGCGAGCGCGCGCCAGCTCGCCGACTTTGTGCGGGCGCTGCCGCAGCAACGGGTGCATCTGGTCGGGCATAGCCTGGGCGGGGTGCTGATCGCGGCGATGCTGGCCGAGCGCAACTGGGCGGTGGAGGGCAAGCAAATCGGGCGCGTGGTCCTGGTGGGCTCGCCGTTCCAGGGCACGCATGTCGGCCGCAACCTGGCGCGCGTCGGCCTGGGGCGCGTAGTGCTCGGGCGCGCGGTGCAGGACTGGCTGGCCGGCGAGCCGCCGGTGGTGCCGGCGGGCTTCGAATTGGGCGTGATCGCCGGCAACCGGCCGCTGGGCCTGGGGCGGATCGCCGCGCCGGGCCTGCCGCTGCCGCATGACGGCACCGTGGGCGTGGCCGAAACCCGGGTCGAGGGCGCGCGGGAACATCTGACCCTGCCGGTGAGTCATACGGAGATGTTGATGTCCGCCCGCGTGGCGCAGCAAATGCTCAGGTTTGTCGAACACGGCGCTTTTGTCCGATGAAGCGCCGCACCGCCTTTATCCTGCTCGGCGCCCTGGCCACCACCGGGCTCCTGGGCGGCTGCAGCACCACCTCCTATTACTGGCAGGCTTTTACCGGGCAGATGGAAGTGCGGCGCCTGTCGCGGCCGGTGGACGATGTGATCGCCGCCGCCGACACCAGCGCCGAGTTGCGCGCGCGCCTGGAGTACGCGCGCCAGGCGCGCGACTTCGCCAGCAAGGAGCTCGGGCTGCCGGACAACGGCAGCTACCGGGTCTACGCCGACCTCAAGCGCAACTATGTGGTGTGGAACGTATTCGCCGCGCCGGCGCTTTCCCTCGAATTGAAAACCCAGTGCTTTCCGATAGCCGGCTGCGTCACCTACCGCGGCTATTTTTCCGAAGATGACGCCCGCGCCTATGCCGACAAGCTGCGCGCCGAGGGGCTGGACGTCTACTCCGGCGGGGTGCCGGCCTATTCGACACTGGGTTATTTCAACGACCCGTTGCTCAATACCTTTATCCGTTATCCGGAGCTGGAGATCGCGCGCCTGATCTTCCACGAGCTTGGCCACCAGGTGGCTTACGCCAAGGGTGACTCTACCTTCAACGAGTCCTTTGCCACTACTGTCGAGGAAGAAGGCCTGAAGCGCTGGATGGCCGGTCACGCCACGCCGGAGCAAAAGACGCGCTACGAGCAGTTTGGCCGCCGCCGCGACGAACTGATGGCGATGATGCGCCACGCTCGCGACAAGCTCGAAGCCATCTACAAAGCGCCCGGCCCGGAGGCCGACAAGCGCGCCGCGAAAGAAGCGGTGTTCACCGACCTGCGCGGCAAATACGAGCAAATGAAACTCGGCTGGGATGGCTACAAGGGTTACGACGCCTGGATCGCCAAGGATTTGAACAACGCCAAGCTGGGCTCGATTTCCACCTACTCGAAACTGGTGCCGGCGTTCAACAACTTGCTGGCGCGCGAACATGGCGACCTGCCGGGTTTCTACGCCCGGGTCAAGCAACTGGCTGCGATGCCCAAGGAAGAGCGCGACCGCGAACTGGTCGCGCTCGGCGCGCCTGCCAATACTGCTGCCGATAACTGAGGTGTGCGTGGGCTTCGGCATGGACAAGCTGATCGAGGAACGCATCCGCAGGGCGCAGGCGGAAGGCGACTTTGACGATCTGCCGGGGCAGGGACAGCCGCTCAGGCTGGACGACGACCTGCTGGTTCCCGAAGAGCTGCGCCTGGTCTGCCGGGTGCTGAAAAATTCCGGCTATGTGCCGCCGGAAGTCGACGAACTGCGGCAATTGCACCAGCTCGAAGCCGTCATCGCCAGCGACGCCCTCGAAGAAGGCGACCGCCTGACCGCGCGCAGGCGCATAGCGTTTTTGCTGATCAAGCTGGAGCAGTCCGGCATGGCGCGGGTGGCGCAAGCGGCATGGGACCGCTACGCCGAAAAGATTGCCGCGCGCATGGCCGGCGGGCCGCTGGAGGGTAAAGCGCCGCAGGGCAAGGCGCCGTGAACCCGACGTTGCTGCTGCTCGCCGAGGCGCCAGACCAGAATCCGCAAGCCGGACTGGCGCTGGCCGACGACTGGCGGCGCGAAACCGGGCGCGAGGCGCTGTGGTGCTGGCCGTCGCAGTTCGACATGCCGGAGGTACTGGCTTCCGCGCTTGTGCGCAGAATGCCTGCCTGCATCACACCGGGCGCCGCGATC
>DATAZV010000387.1:0-7483 GCA_036271855.1 Burkholderiales bacterium | reverse complement strand
CACCTGACTGTAAATCAGAGGCTCTGTAGAGCACCGGTGGTTCGAATCCATCACGACGCACCAGATTTTTGCTGTACCGCTTTATGCGCGGCTAGGGGAATAGGCAAACCCGCCTGCCTCAGAAGCAGGAGCCCCAACGGGCAGTCCCGGTTCGACTCCGGGGCCGCGTACCAGTTTTACCGCGGGTCAAACCGCCGCCGGGTGTCAATGGACGCCAGGCGTAGATCTTTAACAACCTGGAATATGGTTTGAGCAAATCCGGCAGTGGGCAACTGCTGCCGGACTTTGCTTGAGCGGACATAACTTAATTGGCAGAGAGCGACACCGCCAGTGTCGCAGGTGCCGGATCGTTGCCGGCTGTCCGCTCCAAAACATTCGGACAAAAGTACAAACCTACTTTTGTCCGGCCTGATCTGCAAAAAATCGCTGGCGGAGCCAGTCGATTTCTTGTGGAAAGGGCCACGAAAAACCAGCGGGTGTGACCGAATGGCTCAGGTAGCGGTCTTCAGGTCGCGCAAATGCGCGATGACGCAGGTTCGCTCGGTTTAAATAAGGTGTCGCCCGCACCAAATACGCGTCCGTAACTCAATGGATCAGAGTGCCGGTCTACGAAGCCGGAAGCTGCACGTTCAAATCGTGCCGGACGCACCAACACAGGAAGCGCAAACCGATTGGCGACGGTACCGGTCTTGAAAACCGTGCGAGCCCGAAAGGGCCTTGGGCGTTCGAATCGACCCCGCTTCCGCCACATATCTACAAAACTTAATTGGCGTGTAACTCAACGGATCAGAGTACCTGGCTTTTAACCAGGGAGTTGTGGGTTCAAGTCCCACCGCGCCAACCAGTAATTGCAACGCCGCGTTAGCTCAGTCGGGAGAGCGCCTGATTGTCAATCAGGAGGTGAAGGGATCGAAACCCTTACGTGGCGCCAGAGGGAAATGCACCTCAAGCTGATCAGGTGACAGCGCCTGCCTGAAGAGCAGGAGAGCCAGGCTCGATACCTGGGAGGTGCACCAGTACAAATGCGGGATAGAGCGTAGTTGGCAGCGCACGAGGTTCATATCCTCGAGTCGAAAGACCCGGGCCGTTCGAATCGGCCTCCCGCAACCAAACCCACCAGACCCGGGCTGCTTCACCCGTAAACGAAGAAGTCGTCCGCGCTGAAAAGCCCGCAGTCGCCAGATAGGCGGCGCGGGAATCCAGACCACTGCGCGCGCGGCAAGCGTTCTTCCTTCCGAAAGTTTGAAGTGCAAGAAGCCGGACGCCACCGGCAATGAATACCCAAGCAACAACGGGGACGTAACTCAACTCGCCAGAGTGCCCGCCCTGCAAGCGGGAAGTTGTGGGTTGGAATCCCACCGTCTCTACCAATACAAACGAGCAAAGGTGAACTCACGCTTTTGCCGAACCATTTGAACCGTTCGACTTCGGGTGAGGTCAGGAGACTTTCAATCTCCCCAGATGGGCTCGACTCCCATACGGTTTACCAATCACGCACTCCGGCATGAAGACCCTGAAAGCACGCATTGCACAAATGAGATCCGAAGAATGGTCTTGGCGGACGCGCCGGTACTCCTCCCCGGGCGCGGTGGTGCAAGCTGGAGTGCGTGACCCTTTGTTGTTCCTGTTTCACAAGCCCGCGTAGCTCAGCAGGTGAGAGCAGCCGTTTTGTAAACGGCAGGTCGCAGGTTCGAATCCATGCCGTGGGCTCCAAACATAATGGTCGTGTAGTCGAGAGGTCTCAGACAGCGCTCTTTGAAAGCGTGTACGCCGGTTCGAATCCTGCCACGGCTGCCATATGATTTTCCATCCATAGCACGCTGGCCGAGTGGCGAGGCGTTCGCCTGCAAAGCGAACTCAGACTGGTTCGATTCCAGTGCGTGCCTCCGTTTGTTACGAGAGCGCTTCGGGTTGGCCTTAGCTCAAAGGCAGAGTCCTGGAATGTGAATCCGGTGGTATCGGTTCGAGTCCGATAGGTCAACCCCAAGCGCTTTCGAAAGCTTATTGCCCGGTCGCCAAGCTGGTAAGGCAGCGCACTGTTAATGCGCCTACGCGCAGGTTCAAGCCCTGCCCGGGCAGCCATTTTTCAACGGCCCGTTCGTCCAGCGGCAGGACGCCGGTCTCCAAAACCGGAGACGGCGGTTCGAATCCGTCACGGGTCGCCACGTTTCTTGTTGCAAATGCCGCCGTAACTCAATGGATCAGGGTGCCTCTTCGATCCGAGGAAGCTGCGGGTTCCTCATTTACGATACCCCTGCCGGCGGCTCCAAGTTTTCCGCAGTTTCGGGAAGGTTGCCAGAGTGGTAATGGAGCGGTTTGCTAAACCGTGATCGTGAAAACGGTCCAGAGGTTCGAATCCTCTACCTTCCGCCAAGTTCAACGCTGGGCGCCTGCATTCGCCACGGCGGTCAAGGTATCGGCCGTCTCCGCGACGCGGTCCGCCGCCTGTTCCGCCAGCTTCAGCCTGCGGTGCACCCAGGGCAGCAGCGCATTGGAGCCGACTTCCTTGGGCAGCGCCGGCGCGTCTTCCGGCGCGGCTTCGGCGGCGGGAATCTCGCGCTTGCGCTCGGTGTCCAGCGATTGCGTCATCTCGGCGGCGGCCAGTTGCAGCGCGAGTTCGGTTTCGGCGCGGTTGAGGTCATCGCCGCGGCGCGCCAGCGTGCCGCGCAGCGAGGCGAGATGGCCGAGCAGGGCATGGCTATTGCGCAGCAGCGCGGCCAGGGTGGTGAGCGGCAGGCGCACGCGCGAAGGCTCGACGCCGGTGCGCTGCGCGGTGGCGGCCACCGCGCCCAGCGCCTCGTACACCTCGCGCCGCGCCAGGCGCAATTGCAGTTCCGAGCCGGCCGGGTCGGGCCAGCGCAGCACCTCTGTCGCCAGTTGCGCCAGCGCCTTGCGCACCCGGGTGATCACGCCGGGCAGGGCGCGCTTTTCCCACGAGGGCAGCACGTAGCTGAAGCCCCAGGCCAACAGGGCGCCGAGAAAGGTGTCGGCCAGGCGCTCGAACACCGCAAAGCCCTCTTCGGGAAACGCCAGGTGGGCCTGCAGCAGCGCCATCACGGTGGCGGCGATCGAGGTCACCAGGTAGCGCTGGGTGGCAAACGAATGGGCGACGCCGACAGCGAACAAAAACGTGGTGGCCGTGGCCCAGCCCGAACCCAGGCGCGACAGGCCCAGCACCAGCAGGCAGCCGAGAATGGTGCCTGCCACCCGCGCATTGCGCCGCGACAGGGTCTGCTCCAGATTGCCGCGCAATACCACCGCCACCGAGAGGATCAGCCACACCGGGTGCGAAGCCCAGGGCAGTGCCTCGCCGATGAAATAGGCGGCAAACAGCGCCACGCCCATGCGCAGCGCATGGCGCAGCACCGGCGAGCGCATGGTGGCGTGGCGCTTCAGGGCCGACAGCGGCCAGCCCTCGGCGGAAATGAACAGCTTCAGCTCCGCCTGCCGCAGCGGCATGTACACCGGGCCGCCGCGCATCAATGCGAGCATCTGCGCCAGGTCGTCCTGCAGGCGGTGGCCGCGGTCCAGCAGCGCCACCAGCAGGCGCGCGCGCGGGTCCTTGCCCTCGAACACCTGGTCGCCGGCCAGGGTACCGAGCATGCCCGGCTCGCCCTTGCGCTCGCGCAGCTTGCCGCCGCTGCGCACCGCATCCTCGATGCCGTCGATCGACAATGCGTAACTTAGCAGGGTGGTCGCCAGCACCCGGCGCACGCGCTCACCGGCGCTGTCATGGCCCAGCAGCTCGGTGTCGAGCTCGCTCGCCAGCAGGGTGTCGCGCAGGTCGATGGTCAGCAGCAGCAGCCCGGCCTGGTGGCGCGCGCGGTCGTCGCCCTGTTTTTCCAGCAGCAGGTCGCGCGCCAGTTGCAGGCGCTCGTCCAGGCGCGCTTCGTTTTCGATCCAGTCCTGCAGCTCGGTCGAGCCATCGCCGCTGCGCGGCGCTTCTTCATACAAACGGGCACGCGAACGCAACAGGCCGGCAGTGGCCGCCAGCGCCGCCGCCAGTGCCAGGGTGCGGTAGCGCGGCTGCAGCACTTTGGATGCGGCCAGCGACCAGCCGAAATACAGCGCCGCGCCGAACACCGTCCACGCCGTCTCGGCCAGCGCTTCCGTCAGCGTCTCCGGCGGCGGCGCCGCCATGGTGAAAATGAAAGCCAGGATGCCGACGAACGACACCGGCCCGGCGCGCGGCCCCCAGGCCAGCGCCATCATCGAAGCGAACGCCACCCCGCCCACCAGCGGCCCCATCACCGCCGGGTAGGGCCGGCAGGCATGCACCAGCAGGGTCACAACCGTGGCCAGGATGCCCGCCAGCAGCACGCGGCGCCAGGTGCGCCCCGGCGTCAGCGGCACGTCGGCCAGCGAAGAGCAAATCGCCCCGGTGAGCGCGCCGAGGGCCGCCGCGCGCCCGCCGAGGGCGGTCATCAGCACCTGGATCAGCCCCACGCCCAGCGCCACGGCAATGCCGTTGATGATGTGCGCGGGCAGGCGGTGGGAGAGGGCGCGGGGGATCATGAAACAACATTATTGCAGACGGCACCCGAATATCGGATCACAGCGCCCTTAGCTCAGTGGAACAGAGCAGCCGGCTTCTACCCGGCGGGTCGGAGGTTCGAATCCTCCAGGGCGCGCCACAACTAGGTTTCAACGCAGCAATTGCATCACTGGGTTTAGCTCAGTCGGTTAGAACGCCTGGCTTGGGACCAGGAGGTCGGAGGTTCGAATCCTCTCGCCCAGACCAACAACACGTCGCATAGCTCAACGGTAGAGCACTCGCTCGATAAGCGGAAGGCTGGTGGTTCAAGTCCACCTGCGGCGACCATTTTTCAATGAAAGGAGCAGTGATGGATATCAAAGCCATGGTCAGCGGCGGCCGCAAGGTCCGTTTCCGCTCCTATCGCGAAGGCGAATTCTGGTACGAGACCGAATGCGGCTTCGTCTTTCCAGTGCCGCTGGACGACATCGGCGGCGCCGAAATGCTGACCGAAGACAAGGCCATTTTGTTCATGCGCTACATCCGCAAGCATGCGGCGCTGATCGAAGGCGCGCGCCTTGCGCAAGACGCGGCGCAGGCCTGAGGTTAAGTTCGGTAGCTCAGTGGAAGAGCGGCACCCTCACAAGGTGAAGGTCGCAGGATCGTTCCCTGCCCGAACTACCAATAGCGTCAGTGATGAAATATCAGGTACGCCGCCGCCAGGCCGGCGAAATCGATCGCCAGCACCGGCAACACGCGCATGCGCCCCTGCAAGTGGGCGCCCAGCGCCCACAGCCCGGCGATGATGGCGGCGCAAAGCCCGAGCGACTGCGGATAGGACAACTCTTCCGCATACCAGAGGCACACCGCCGTCGCCATCGTCATCAGCGCGAATTGCAGCGAGGCGAATACCGGGGCGGGGTCCGCGCCGGACACCTCATGCAGGTGCTTCGCCGCTTCGAGGTCAAAGGAAGGCTCCGGCACCGCATCCGCCGGGCGCCAGCCCGGCTGCTTGAACCAGACGCGCAGCTTGTCCGGCCAGGCGCGCGTCTGGCGCGAGGCCTGCGCCAGTGAAGCGTACTCGGCGACGATAGCCCAGCCCGGGTCCCAGGAATTCAGCGGCTTGCGGGTGCCGTAGACGCAGGGCGCCTGTTCCTCGGCGAAGGTGCCGAACAGGCGGTCCCAGATCACCAGCATGCCGCCATAGTTGCGGTTGATGTACTGGTCGTTCACCGCGTGATGCACGCGATGGTTCGAAGGCGAGGAAAAGACGCGGTCGAACCAGCCCAGCTTGCCGATGTGCTCGGTGTGAATCCAGAACTGGTACACCAGCACGATCAGTCCGGCGGCGGCGAATTGCTCCGGCGGCACGCCGGCGAGCGCCATCGGCAGGTAGAAAATCCAGCCGATGAAAGCCACTGCGCTTTCCTGACGCAGCGCGGTGGAAAAATTCAGGTGCTGGCTCTGGTGGTGCACCACATGGGCCGCCCACAGCAGCGCGCACTCATGGCCGGCGCGATGCAGCCAATAGTCGAAAAAATCGAACAGGACAACGGCGAGCACCCAGCCAACCCACGTGTCCCAGAATTTCTCGTTTGGCGCGATGGTCAGCGCGTTGGACATCAGCGCTTTGAACACCAGGGTGTAGAGGCCGATCTGGAACAACTGCGTCACCAGCGCCAGCAACTGGCTGATCAGGCCCTGGCTCAGGCTGCTCAAGGCATCGTTCAGCCGGTAGCTGTTGCGCTGCCTGAGCCAGCCGTAGGCGAACTCCAGGCAGATCAGGAACAGGAAAACCGGAAACGCGAAAACGATGATCTTTTCCATACCGCAGCCCACTCTGAACAGCGTCATCCAGGCGGACAACGCCACTGATTCTAGTGCATATCGCAGGGCCGCCCGCTGCATTCCAAGTCTCGAACCCTATTCCAGGTTGTAAACCGTCAGCCGGCAGCGGAACAGTGCCGGCGCTTTGTTTGAAGGATTGCGCAATGCGCAGACGATAGAGACCGAAAGAGCACAGGTATTCCCATGCAAATCCTCGCACTCAACCTTGCCGGCCAGCCGTTTCGCTGGCTGTCGGCGCAAGACGCCGTCACCTACCACGCCGTGGCCAAGGTGGCATGGACGGTGGGCGACCCGGTGCTGCTGTTTCGCGGCGGGGTGAAAAACGACGGCAGCCGCTCGCTGATCGAAAGCCCGCCGATCATCGCTGTGGCGGGGTCGGAAGCGATGAGCCGCGTGCTGCGCGAAGGCATTGCGCTGGGCGACCGCAACGACTTGCTGTTTCGCCGTGACCATCACCTGTGCGCCTACTGTGGCGAAGAGTTTGCGCGCGGCGAGCTGACCCGCGACCACGTGCTGGCGCGCTCGCGCGGCGGACGCGACGTCTGGAGCAATGTCGTCAGCGCCTGCCGCGCGTGCAACGAGCGCAAGGCGGCGCGCACCCCGGAAGAGGCGCGCATGCCACTGTTGTATGTGCCCTACGCGCCGTGCCGCAACGAGCATTTCATCTTGTCTGGCCGCAACATCCTGGCCGACCAGATGGAGTATTTGAAGGCGAAACTGCCGAGGCATAGCCGCTGGCTGAACTGAGGCGGGGTGTGTTACCTGCGGCGGTCCAAAGCATCGGGCCGCCGCGACAAGAATTCATTCCGAACGCGCTGTCAGCGGCGGAGGCTCTAAGGTCCTCCCTGGCGCGCCTGGCCTGCAAATCGGCCGAGCGTGTACCGATGGCGCGGGAAGGATGGATATGCAGGGGGAATTAGCTCAGTGGGAGAGCGCGGCCTTATCCGGCCGAGGTCGCGGGTTCAATCCCCGCATTCTCCGCCAACTGTTCCTTAGCTCATTGGGTAGAGCAATCGACTATTAATCGATCTGTAGCGGGTTCGAATCCCGCAGGAAATCACCTTGAAACGGTGACTTGATGCAGTACCCGGGCCGGCTTCACGCGGCGTACGCAAGGTATCGCGCACGCCGCAACCGCCGTCCAGCCAGTGCGCCGCGTGC
>DATAZV010000386.1:0-1514 GCA_036271855.1 Burkholderiales bacterium | reverse complement strand
GTTGGGGGTGGGCAGGCTGGCGATCCAGTCGGGCACCATTTGCTTCCAGAACTCTTCCTGCGCTTCCAGCGGAAACAGCAGGCCCGGATTGACCTTGGGGTATTCGGTGCCGAAACGGAAAATCGCCCAGGCGCCTTCGTGGCCGGCGGCGAATACCGGCGGCAGGGCGGCAGCGCCGGCCTTGCCCATTTTCACCGCGTCGATCGCCGTGGCGTTGGCGGCCGAGCGGCCGCGCGAGACCTGGTCGATGACGTAGACCGGAAAACCCTTGCGCACGAAATATTCGTCCCAGCCCATGCGGCCGTCGGGCGTGGTCTCCCAGGTCTTGCCGGTCAGGCAGCAGCCGTGAATCAGGGTGATCGGCACGCCGGTGCGGCTGGCCGGCACTTCGTAGTGCACGTACATCTGCTCCACCGTCACGGTGCCGCTGGCGGTGTAGGCCGGCAGGGTGGAGAGGGTGTCCGACTTGATGTCGCGCCCGCCGATGAAAAAGCTGCCTTGTGATTCCAGCACCAGGGGCTGCGTGGCGGTGTCGCCTTGCGAGGCGCAGCCGGCCAGGGCGAGGATAAGAGCTGCGCTGAGTGCAGCGCAAAAGCCGCGCGACCAGCGCGTAAGGGATGGGTGCTGCATGTTTGTCTCCTTGCCGTCCCGGCGTGGGCCGGGCGGGTGTTGTGATTTTTGTAAATCGCGGTCGCCACCTTACCGCTGCATGCAGGCGCCCGCAACCCTGGCATCAACCAAGTTTGGTTGATTTTCGCGTTTTATGCATTTCAACCATTCTTAGTGAGTCGACTTCGATAGGCTAGTTACCAGTACTTTCCTTTTATCGAGGCCCCCATGAAATCCACCCTGACCGACCGCCAGGAACGCTTTGTCCACGAATACCTGATCGACCACAACGCCAGTGCCGCCGCCGTCCGCTCCGGCTATTCGGCGAAGACGCGCGGCGCCCAGGCCGCCGAGCTGATGGCCAACCCGAAGGTGCGCGAGCGCATCGTGTTCGAGCAGGGCGAGCTGTTCTCGCGCCTGAAGGTGCACGCCGCCGAACTATTGCTGGCGCATGTGCGCGCCGCTTATTTCGACCCGGCGAAATTGTTCGACAAACAGCAGCAGCCGGTGCCGCTGGATCAGCTCGATGCCGACACCCGCGGCGCGCTCACCGTCAACTACGACCAGCGCTCCAATGGCGACTGGGTCAGGCACGTGCGCCAGACCCCGCGCCACATCGCCCTGGCGGCGCTGCAAAAGCGCTACGACCAGTGGCAGGCGCTGCAGGCCGAAATGCTGGCGGCGCTGCGCGAAGAGGAAGCGCCCGCCGCCACGCAGCCGGCATTCGAGCGCAGCCCGATCGGCCAGCCGCAGCCCGACCTGGGGCGCAGCCTGTTCAATCTCAGCATCGAGTCCGCTGCGCCGCCGGCGCAAGCCGGCGAAGCCGAAGCGGTCGCGCATCCAGCGCAAGAAAAAGGAGCGGAAGCGGTCCCTCGTGCCGGCGCGCCGGCGGGAACCGCGCCGCG
>DATAZV010000385.1:0-5747 GCA_036271855.1 Burkholderiales bacterium | reverse complement strand
CCGATTGTTCCCATTCGGTGGCTTTCGAGCGCACCGATATCTTTTTGAGCCTGGCGCGGCAATTCTTCAACGGGGCCTTGCCCAAGGAAGGCGCATGAGCGGAAAAAAGGGCTATCTCCTCAAAGGCAGGGTGATCGACGGCACGCTGGACCAGCCGATCGAAAACGGCGCGCTCGTCACCGAAGGCGAGCGCATAGTCTGGGTCGGCCGCGCGCAGGCGCTGCCCGCGCAATATTCGCCGGCAGCCTATGAGGTGATCGACCTGCCGGGCCGCTCCATCATGCCCGGCCTGGTCGATGCGCACATCCACATCTCCTTCGGCGAAGCGCGCACCGAAGAAGAAAATGCGCTGTATACGCCGGTGGAGTTCCGCACCGCCAAGGCGCTGTATTACGCAAAAAAAGTCCTGCAGGCCGGCGTCACCAGCGCCTTCGATGCCGCCACCACCTACGCGGTGGGGCAGGCGGTGCGCGACGCCATCGACACCGGCATGTTCGACGGCCCGCGCCTGACCATCTCGGGCAAGCAATTGACCAACCACCAGGGGCTGGAGGATTCGTTTCCCAGTTACATGGAATTTCCGGTCGGCCAGAGCGCGGTACTGGTCAAGACCAAAGAGGACCTGATCGAAGCCATCCGCCTGCAGGTGAAGGACGAAGTGGATGCGATCAAGGTCTCCGGCTCGAACGACAATCTGATCACGCCGGACGCGCTGGGCTCCTCCGCCTTCACGCTGGAAGAGTTCAAGATCATCGCCGACGAGACCCACCGCCTGGGCAAGATCTGCAGCGTGCATGCGCGCTCGCGCGACTCCGTGCTGGAAGCGGCGCGCGCCGGTTTCGACAACCTGTTCCACGCCTCCTACATCGACGACGAGGGCATCGAGGCCGCGCTGAAAAACAAATGCGTGATCACCCCCACGCTGACGCTGCTGCTGAACCTGATCGATGCCAACCAGGAGTCGGCGGGCGCCTCCGGCAGCGCCGCCTTCCGGCGCGAAGTGGAAGCCGCCTCCGTCAATCTCAAGCGCGCGTATGCGGCCGGCGTGCCCATCCTCGCCGGCAGCGAGTCCGGCTGGTCGCCGGTGCCCTATGGCCAGTGGCATGCGCGCGAAATGCAGATTTTCGTCGACGTGCTGGGCATGACCCCGCTGCAGGCGATCCACGCCAACACCCTGCTGCCCACTTGCCTGATGAAGCGCTACGGGCACGAAGTGGGCAAGCTCGAGGCCGGGCGCTTTGCCGATATCCTGGTACTGCCGGGCGACCCGACGGCGGACATCCGCCTGCTGCAAAAGCCGAAGAACTTCGATTTCATTTTCAAGGGCGGCGAGCCGATCGACCGCACCCCGCCGCGCCCGCGCAAGCGCAAGTGGTACGAGCGCCAGAAAGTATTTCTCAATGGTGTGTTTGAATACGATGAGGAAACCGGCGGCGGCAGGCTGGTCCAATAAGCCGCGTCGGACCCAAACCACCACACAAGGAGATTTCAATGAGCAAGGGCGTCGAATACCTCAACCCCGAAGGCGCACCCCCGGCGCAGGGCCTGTATTCCCACCTCACCAAGGTGAAGGCGGGCGACCTCTACTTCATCGCCGGCCAGCTGGCGGTGGGTGAGAAGGGGGAAGTCGTCGGTGTGCACGACTTCGCCGCGCAGTTCCAGTGCGTGTTCGACAACCTCGGCAAGGTGCTCAAATCCGTCGGGCTGGATTACAACGACGTGATCAAGTTCAACACCTTCCTGGTGCACTCGCAGGACATCGACAAGTTCATGCCCCTGCGCGCCGCGCTGTTCCCCAAGCTGTTCAAGACCAGCGTCTATCCGCCCAACACCCTGCTGGTGGTGGACCGGCTGGTGAAGGAAAGTTTTTTGATCGAAGTCGAGGCGGTGGCGCGCGCGCGGGACTGACCGACGTTCGCCTGCGCCCCTGTTTTCCCTGAGGAGCAAGTAGATGGATACCCAGACCATTTCCTGGCCGGCCAAGGATTTGTCGCGCATTCCCTTCGCCATGTATCACAGCCCCGAAGCCTATGCCCAGGAGCAGGAGCGCATTTTTCGCGGGCCGACCTGGAATTACCTTGGCCTGGAGGCGGAGTTGCCGAACGCAGGCGACTTCATCACCACGGTGATCGGCGATACGCCCATCCTGGTGAGCCGCGACGAGCAGGGCAAGGTGCACGCCCTGGTCAACCGCTGCAAGCACCGCGGCGCAGTGCTGCGCCGCGAAGTCTGCGGCAATGCGAAAGACCATAGCTGCATTTACCACCAGTGGCGCTACTCGCTGGCAGGGCAGCTGGAGAGTGTGCCTTTCCAGCGCGGCATGAAGGGCGAGGGCGGCATGCCGGCCGATTTCGACAAGAGCAAGATCCACCTCGACGAACTCAAGGTCGAAGTCTACAAGGGCATCATCTTTGCCACCTTCTCGGCGGAAGCCGAGCCGCTGCTCGACTATCTCGACGCACCGGTGGTGTACGAGATCGACCGCCTGTTCGCCAAGAAGATCAAGGTGCTGGGCTACCAGCGCCAGCGCATATTCGGCAACTGGAAACTGTACAACGACAACGTGCGCGACCCGAATCACGGCGGCCTGCTGCATATGTTCCATGCCACCTTCGGCCTCTACCGCTTGAGCCAGATCGGCGGCGCCAAGCTGGACCGCAAGCACCGCCACAACATCACCTTCAACCAGCTCGGCACCGACGATGCCGAGGCGAAGGAAGGCTACAGCGACACCAAGAAGGTATTTCAGTCCGAGTATCAGTTGCGCGACACCGCGATGCTGCAAAACAAGAAGGAGTTCGCCGATCCCGTCACCCTGGTGATCCTTTCGGTATTTCCCGGCGTGGTGTTCCAGCAGATCGCTAATTCCCTGTGCACGCGGCAGATCCGCACCCGCGGCCTGAATGAGATGGAGCTGTATTGGACCTATTTCGGCTATGAAGACGACGACCAGGCGATGACCGATCACCGCCTGCTGCAGGCAAACCTCTGCGGCCCCGGCGGCTACATTTCGATGGAAGACGGCGAGGCGGTGGAAATCGTCCATAAAGCCTCGTTTACCGCGCAGGACAAGCATGCCATGGTCGAAGTCGGCGGCAAGGGCGAGATCCGCGATTCGGGCAACCTGATCAGTGAAATGCCGGTACGCGGCTTCTGGAGTTATTACTGCGAGCTGATGGGCATCGAGCCCGGGGAGCAGGAAAATGCGGAACTGGCCGCCAAGCAGGCCGCCGCGCAAACGCCCTTGCAAAAGGCCGCCGCATGAGCGCAACGAGCTTCGAGGCGAGTTTTGGTGACTATTTCGCGATCTCGCAGTTGCTGTCGCGCGCGGTCAACCTGCTCGACGCCAACCACCTGGAAGAGTGGGTCGATTGTTTCGCCGATGACGGCCGCTATTACGTGCTGTCGCGCGAGAACTACGAACGCAAGCTGCCGCTGAAGCTGTTCCAGTGCGACAACAAGAACATGATGCACGACCGCGTGCTGTCGCTGCGCCAGGCCAATGTGGTGAACATCCATCGCGACCAGCATGTCACCGGCCTGCCGCAACTGGCGAAAAACGCGGACGGTACTTTCCGCGCCGACTCCGGCTATGCGCTTTACACCACCGACCAGGGCGGCATCAGCCAGTTGTTCGGCGTCGGCGCCTATATGGACACCATACGCATCGAGGGCGGGCAGGCCTTGTTCGTGGAGCGTAGCGTCATTGTCGATACCTTCAGTATTCCGAATATGCTGTCGACGCCGATTTAGGGCTGGCGTAACACGATGCTCGAAAAGCGGCAGCACGCACCAAAACCGGGAAATGGGCCTGGATATTGCTAAAGCAGGAAGGGCCTGATCCCAGGCTGAATTCCCGCTTTTTCCGGACCTGTTCATTCCATGCCCGTCGCCCTGCAACTCACCGGCATTCGCAAGACCTTCGACGGCTTCGTCGCCCTCGACGACGCCGGCTTTTCGGCCGAGTGGGGCGAGGTGCATGCGCTACTGGGGGAAAACGGCGCCGGCAAAAGCTCGCTGATGAACATTGCCGCCGGCCTCTATGCCCCCGAGGCCGGGCGAATGTTTCTCGACGACAACCAGGTGCGCCTGACCGGCCCCAGCGACGCCGCGCGCCGGCACATCGGCATGGTGCACCAGCACTTCAAGCTGGTCCGCCCCTTTACCGCGGCAGAAAACATCCTGCTCGGCAATCCGATCAGCCGTGAAGACGGCAGCTACCGCAGCAAATTAAAGCGCATGGAAGCTGCGATCCGCGAGACCGCCGCCGAGTTGGGCTTTGAGCTCGACCCGGCCAAGCCCGTAGCCCAGTTGTCCGTGGCCGAGCAGCAGCGGGTGGAAATCCTCAAGGTGCTATTGGCCGGGGCGAAGATATTGATCCTGGACGAGCCCACCGCCGTGCTCACCGACCAGGAGTCGGAGCGCCTGCTTTCCACCGTGGCGCAACTGGCGCGGCGCGGCTCCGCTGTCATCCTCGTCACCCACAAGATGGCGGACGTGAAAACCTACGCCGACCGCGTCACCGTGATGCGCGGCGGCCGCACCATAGCAACCGTGGACCCGAAGCTCACCCCGGCCAGCGAACTGGTGCGCCTGACCGTGGGCGAGGCGATCACCCAGCCCAAGCGAGAAAGCCGCACGCCCGGCGAGGTGCGCCTGGCGGTGCGCGAACTGAAGTCGGAAAGCGGGGCGCGGGTGACGCTCAATGGCGTCAGCCTCGAAGTGCGCGCCGGCGAAATCTACGGCCTGGCGGGGGTCGGCGGCAATGGCCAGGGCGAGCTGGCCAATGCCATCATGGGCCTGCCCGGCACGCTCGGGGGCAGCATGGAACTCGAAGGCCTGGGCGACCTGAAAGCTGCCAGCACCAGCGAGCGGCGCGAGATGCACATCGCCACTATTCCGGCGGACCGCTACGGCCTGGCGCTGGCAGGCGGCTTGTCGGTGGCGGAGAATTTCGGCGTCGGCCAGGTGCATTCGGGGCGCTACGGTTCCTTCTGGCGTCTGGCGAAATCGAAAATGGAAGCGGAGGCGAAAGAGGCTGTCAAAACCTTCGACGTCCAGGGGGTGCGCTCGATCACACAAAAGGCGGCGCTGCTTTCCGGCGGCAATGCGCAAAAGCTGGTGATCTCGCGCGAGTTCAGCAAGAGCCCGAAGCTGGTGCTGGCGCACAGCCCCAGCCGCGGCCTGGACGTGCGCGCCAGCGCCGAGGTGCACGGGCGCCTGCTGGCGGCGCGCGATGCCGGCGCGGCGGTGCTGCTGATCAGCGAGGATCTGGACGAAGTAATGTCCCTGGCCGACCGCATCGGCGTGATGGTGCGCGGGCGCATCGTCGCCGAGTTTCCGCAGCCGGCCAGCCGGCAGGCGATCGGCCAGGCGATGGTCGACCATGCCTGAGCTCGCCGCCGATCCGGCGGTGGATGTGGTGCGGGTGCCGCCGCCCGGCGCGCCCGAGATGCCGGACCCCAGCACGCCGGCGCCGCCCGCGGATGATGTGCCGCGCCGCCCGCGCTTCGTACCCCTGGCCAGCCGCCGCTTTTCGGTGGAAATCCGCCAGCAGATGGCGTGGCCATGGCAAGCGCTGATCCTCGGCGTGGCGCTACTCGCCGGCATGGCGATTTCAGCCGCCATCCTGATCGCCGCCGGCATCGCACCCAAAGACCTGCTGAACGAATTCGTGGTGCAGACCTTTTTCGACAAGCAGAACTTCGAGGCAGTGCTGTTCCAGGCCGCGCCGATGATCTTGATCG
>DATAZV010000384.1:0-48588 GCA_036271855.1 Burkholderiales bacterium | reverse complement strand
GGCCTTTTGCCCGGCGATCAAATCTGCGTTTGTTAAAGAGCGTGCCCGTAGTGAAGCGAGCGCATGGTGACTAACATACGCGAGTCGGACAACTAAGTGTGGATGATTTGTCAGGGCTTCATTCAGGGCGTTTGCGGACTTCCCAGATTTCCGGCAAAGTCACTGTCTTGATAGGTTCAAATCGGGTCGCTGCAACCAAATTAGAAGACAAAATGACAGCTTCCTTCGCCAAATTCGCTCTGGCTGTTTTATTTATGTTGGCTACTTGCGAGGCCCAGGCACTTTCCTGCAGGAAGCCGACGTTTCGTAGCTTCGTCTATTTTAGTTTTGACAGCATTGTCATTTCGCCGAAAGCTGCGGCAGATTTGGATCAGTTGTTGGCCGAGATCGAGAACATCAATTTAGAAGTGATAGTCGCCGTTGGCTATACGGACCACGTCGGTCCACGTTCATACAATCAAATACTCGCCAAGCGCAGAGCGGAGGCGGTCAAAGCCTACTTGGTTAGCCACGGCGTTGAGCCTAATCGCGTATATGCTGGCGGGCCAGAAATCCAAAACTTACCCTCTAATGGGCCACAGAGCGAAGAGGATGCTAAAGGCCGAATGGTCGATGTGGCAATGGTCGGTAGCTATCGCCACCTCATGCCGGGAAGCTGCAATCCGGCACCGAAAGAGGCGCAGGGATCGAATTGAATCAGGGCAACCAAAACTTTCTGCAATTCAGGTATCGGGTCCATGATTTGACAAGGCAGGTACAACGTAATGCCAACGCCTCCAGAGATCATTGCACTGTCCAGAAAATACATATTGGATGAGGTAGTGCCATTGTTGCCGACGGAAGTTCAGGTTGTGTCATTAGAGATCGTTGCGTGGCAGATAAACATCCACACCTATCAGCGCGAGGTATTTGCTTGGGACGGCCCTAAATCCGAGGCCCTGGAAAGTTGTGTAGACGCTCTGGCGGCAAAATTACCGCCAAGAAGTGGAGAACCGTGGCATTCATCCGTTTGTTGGCACCGAAGGTTTCAAGGAACTGAAATTGTCCCTGAGGGAGAGTTGGTATATGAACGCCGATGACTCATTGAAACCAAGTTAGCGCAGCCGAACCTTTCTCCATAAAGAATAGTGATCTTTCCCCTACCATTACAATCAGGCGGATAGACCGCCCAAATCCGGGAGACAAGCCATGAAGGGTTCGGTCAGACGCGAAATTCTGAAAACGGCCGCGGCGGCGACGGCAACAGCGGCGGCGCCGCGCTTGCTTGCGCAGCAGGCCAACAAGGGAGCAAACGCTATGTCGATTTACGAAAAGGGGCCCGTTCGCATTCACTATGAGGTGGCCGGTTCGGGGTTTCCGCTATTGCTCATCGCCGGCGGCGGGTTGAACTCGACGATGGCGCGCCTGACGAATCCGTTTGATGCGGTGCAGGCGTTCAAGGGGGAGTACCGCTGCATCGCGTCGGACCTGCGCAATGCGAACGAGGGGCAGTCGTCCGGGCCGCTCGAAGCGGAGCGGCCGTGGGACGCCTATACGGATGACCACCTGGCGCTGATGGATCACCTGGGCATCGACAAGTTCATGGTGCTGGGCTTTTGCATCGGCGGCCCGCTGGCCTGGAATCTGATCCGGCGCGCGCCGGACCGCGTTGTGGCGGCGGTGATGGCGCAGCCAAGCGGGTCGCGCCCGGAAGCGCGCGACTTTTTCTACGACGGCAATATGAAGGGCTGGGGGCCGGAACTGGTGAAGCGCCGGCCCGAGATCACGATGGAAATGGTCGACCGGTTTCTGACGAAAATGTACCGGACCAATCCCGATTTTGTCTTTACCGTGACGCGCGACTTCGTGCGCCAATGCCGCACGCCGGTACTGATACTGCCGGACGACATTCCGCCGCATCCGTACGCGGTGGCGATGGAGGCGGCCATGCTGGCGCCGAATGCCGAAGTGAGCGTGTACCCGTGGAAGGAGCCGAAGGAGCGCATGCCCCTGGCGATACGGCAAATGCATTCGTTCCTGCGGGCGCATCACCCCGCGCTTGTGGCTGCGGGCGGGTTGAAGCAGAACGCGTGAGGCGCGGCGACAAATCAGATAGGGGGCAGATCACCATTTCAAAAGAATGGTGGTCTGTCCCCGAATGGTTTAAGCCTATATGCCTTTTATCCCTAAGAACGTCCAATGTTTAGCTTGCTCTAAGATATTTTCAAGAGGACGTATACAGCTGCATCCTTTTGAACGGCCGGTTAAAGGCGGCACATGTCCTTTCTGCGGCGCCGAAGAGCAATTTAGATCGATTGAACAGCCATTCTGGCCGCCGTCCAAGATACTTGTAGGAACGCTTGCTATCGCTTGCCTGATAGCCTTGGCGGTCTTGCTTTTTGCTCGCGGCTAGAATCATTGCCCGCTTTGGTGGCCTTGACTGGAGACCAGAATAAAGCAGATTCTTCGCTACGCTCAGAATGACAGCGGAGGGTGGCGACTCTTAGGGGAGCGCCACGGCACGCGGCCCCTTTTATTCGCTGGCAATAGCCGTTGCATCCTGCGCATCGCGCGTCGCACGTCGCGAAGAACCGGAACGACGATCCACCGTCTCCGGCATCAACCACGCCAGCAGAATGAACGCGACCAGGGCAATGCCGGAGAGAAAGATCATGCCCGTGCGAAAGCTGGTGAGGTGGACGATTTCGCCGCCGGCCACCTGGCTGGCGGCCGCGCCGATGCCGACGGCCGTGTTGATGGCGCCGAGCATGTAGTTGAAGCGGCCGCTGCCGGCGGTGAAGTCGGCTATCACCAGGATGGAGATGACGCTGAAGACGGCCAGCGAGATGCCGTCGAGTATCTGGATGCCGACCAGTTGCGTTGCGTTGTCGGTGAAGGTGTAGAGCAGGCCGCGCAGCGGCAGGACAGCGAAGCCGACCAGCAGGAGGGGTTTGCGGCCGCGCGCGGCGGCGCGGCCTATCCAGCCCGAGGAGGCGGCGACGACGCATTGCGTGGTGATGATGCAGGCGGCCATGAAGGCCATGGCGCCGGCGCCCTGGCTGCGGGCGAGCTTTTGCGCGACCAGGGGCAGCATGGAGCCGTTGGCGAAGTGGAACAGCACGGCGCAGGCGATGAAGATCAGCACCGGGCGCCTGGCGAAGACCATGCGCAGGGTGAGCGGGGGAGTGGTGACAGAAGCGGTGGCAGAAGCGGTGGCAACACGCGGCGCGCCGCGCGCGCGCTCGTGGTCGATGTCGTGTGGGGAAAGGGCGGCGAGCGCCGCCAGCGCGGGCAAGGCGAAGGCGGCGCCGGCGAGCAGCGCGGTCTGATTGTCGATGGTGTAGGCGGCCAGGCCGACTGCCACCGAGGCGAAGATGTTGCCGGCGGCGTTGAAGGATTGGTTGCGGCCCTGGCGCGCACCGAAGGCGCCGGGCGCGGAGAGCCCCATGGTGATGCCGTAGATGGCGGTGCCCAGCACGGCGCCGGCCACGCCCATGACGACGGCGGCGCCGTAGATCACCGCCGGCTGCGGCCGGAAGGCGATGGCCAGCGCGCTCAGGGCGGTGAGCACGGTGGCGGCCGCGACCAGGCCGCGCTTGGACCGGGTACGGTCGACCAGCGCGCCGGCCGGCGTCTGGCTGGCGATGGCGGCGACGCCGATGATGGTGAGCGCGATGCCGACGTGCAGTTCGTTCCAGCCTTGCGCGGCCAGGTAGACGGCGAGAAACGGGCCGACCGAGGCCTGCATGTCGGCGACGAAAAAATTCAGCCAGTCGAGGGCGCGCAGCGAGAATGTGCGGGTGGCAATCGGCGGCGCGGTTAAACCGATGAGCATGGGAGGCCTTCGCGGCGGCATGAAGCCGCCTGCTGCCAACCTTACTTGGCGCTTGCGCGGAAGTCTGTCAGTGCTTGTCGGACAGCGCTGCCGGTGGCGGGCTTACGCCGGCGTGCGGGAGGGGATTTTGTGTGGTTTATTGCCCCGGCCGATCTGGTGACGGGGGGTCAGGCTGTTGCCGGTGGGCCACGTGGCGGCGGTGCTGCATCGCATTGTTGATCGCGATGGGGTGCGTGGCATCGCACGGCAAGGCGCGAGGAATTTGGGGTCGGAGTAGTTTTTCAGCATCACCGAAAAAATACTCCGACCCCAATATCCGGGGTGCGGAGTGGAAATGTGAACTTGCTGCCGTTTTGTTTTTGGCAGCATGCGAAGTGAGGAACTTCGCAACACGGATATTGGGGTCGGAGTCATTTTCAAAAAGCGACAACGACTCCGACCCCAAATTCCTCGCGCTCTGCCTTGCGGAAAAACGTAACCCAAAATTCCTGTGGCGTCAGTTTGCGAGGGAAAATTCCCCGCCGCGTGCCGCGCGCTCAGTCCTTGTCCGCCACCAGCGCGAGAAACTCCGCGCGCTGCGCCTGGTTTTTCTCCAGGTCGCCGAGCATGGCGGAAGTAACCGTCTCTTCCCCCGCCACGGCGATGCCGCGCGACTCCATGCACATGTGGCGGCAGCGGATGATCACGCCCACGGCCTTGGGCTGCAGGTGTTGCAGCAGGGATTGCGCGATCTGCTGGGTCAGCCTTTCCTGCACCTGCAGCCGGGCGGCGAAGCAGTTGACCAGGCGCGTGAGCTTGGAGAGGCCGACGATGCGCCCGGTGGGCAGGTAGCCTATCGCGGCGTGGCCGAAGAAGGGCGCGAGGTGGTGCTCGCAATGCGAGTACACCGGGATGCGCTTGACCACGATCAGCTGGTTGTAGTTTTCGCTGCCGTCTTCGAAGGTCTTGAGGATGGCGTTGGGGTCTTCCTGGTAGCCGCGGGTCCAGTGGGCCCAGGCGCGCGAGGCGCGGTCCGGGGTTTCGACCAGGCCCTGGCGCATCGGGTCTTCGCCCAGCGACCTCAGCAGGTGGCGCCAGTCATTGACCCCGAAGGAACCTTGCGCGGCGCCGAAGGAGCCTTTCGCTTCGGCGGAATCGTTTTCTTTACTCATCGTGTCTCTCGGTTGCGGCCCTTGCGGGAGGCGTAAGCGGGCTCGATTTATCGGAAGGAGTTAGCGTCAGACAACATTGGTGCGAGAATATCCCAAGACCAGGGTCAATATCGCGCATAACCTTGCCGCAATCCGGACTATTACCCCGGGCGGCTGCGCGTGGAGCGAGACATGCAGGGCGAGGAAGCGAACAAGCATAACGAAAAGCCCGATGACGGGCACGGCGGCGGGCACAGCGGCGGGCATGGGGACGCGCACGACGATGCGCCCGCTCACGGCGCCACGCCGGGCACTCCGCAGGGCAACCCGACGCCGCCGCCCGGCGACGAGCAGGCGCGCGGCGAACGCCGCCAGCGCCAATGGCAGGAGCTGACTTCGCCGCAGGTGCTGCTGCTGCTGTGCGCCGGCGTGCTGGGCTTCGCCGGACTCGGCATGCCGGTGCCGCATTTGCACTGGCTGATCGGCGCGGGCCTGGGCGCGGGCCTGTTCTACGCGCCGCGCCTGCCGCGCTTTCGCATCCCCGGCGCGCTCTGCCTGATCGCGCTCGGCGCCGCCCTGCTCGCCACCGCGGTGGCCTGGCTGCCGCACGGCTTTCTCTCCGAGGCCAACTCCTCGGAGCCGCCGCCCTCCCACCCGCTGTTTCTCGACGACGAGGTGTACCCGCGCAAAGCCTTCGAGATTGTGGTGGCCGGCGCGGCGGCGCTGATGCACGGGGTGCTGGTGCTGGCGTGGAATTTGTGGGGGCGGGGGAGGGATGGGGGTGGTGGTGGTTAGCGGAAGCCTTGCTTTGGAAGTCAAAAAAAGCATGAACCTGATCGACATCGGCGTGAACTTCCACGCCTCGCAACTAAAAAGCGTCGGCCCGGAGCTGCTGACGCGCGCGGCGGACGCCGGCGTCACGCACATCCTGGCGACGGGGACTTCGCTTTCCTCCAGCAACGCGGCGCTGGACTTCGCGCGCCGCCACCCGCGCGTGTGGGCGACGGCGGGGGTGCACCCGCACACCGCGAAGGAGTACACGGCGGCCACCGGCGAGGCGCTGGCGGCGCTGTGGACAGAGGAGCGCATCGTGGCCGTGGGCGAATGCGGGCTGGACTACAACCGCATGTTCTCGCCGGCCGAGCAGCAACGCAGCGCCTTTGAGGCGCAGATACAGGCGAGCCTCACTACGGCCAAGCCACTGTTCCTGCATTGCCGCGACGCCTTCGAGGATTTTCACGCGATGCTGCGCGAGGCGACGCGCGCGGGCGCGCATGGCGTGGTGCATTGCTTCACCGACGGCGCCGCGCAGGCGGAGGCCTTTCTCGCGCTGGGCCTGGACCTCGGCATCACCGGCTGGGTGACGGACCTTACG
Source organism: Burkholderiales bacterium (assembly GCA_036271855.1). GTDB lineage: Bacteria > Pseudomonadota > Gammaproteobacteria > Burkholderiales > JAEUOS01 > JAQGMJ01. Next base: position 42,269 of record DATAZV010000384.1, on the reverse strand, counting down.
CGCGGCACGGCGCTGCGCGATGCGCTGCGCGTGATCCCGATTGACCGACTGCACCTGGAGACGGACGCGCCCTACCTGCGCCCGCGCAACGCCGGCAAGACGCGCCCCTATAACGAGCCGGCGCTGCTGCCCTTTGTGGCGCAGGCGGTGGCGGAGTTGAAGGGGATTGACGTCGCGGCGCTGGCGGCGCAGGCGAGTGCGAATAGCCGGCGGTTGTTCGGGCTGCCCGACTGATGGCCTGAAAATACGCTGCACTTATTGAGGCGTATGCCCTACAAATACGCCTCGCTGATTGAGGCGTATGCGGGAAAGATGCTTGTTGACCATCAGCGGCCGCCAGACCACGCAGCCGGCCGGCCCCGCCTAACCTAGGCGGGCCGATGCGCGCGTATCTGCTCGGCGGCCATGCGGATGCGCTCGCTCATGGTGCGCAGCAGGGCGACGCCGATGGCGGGATTGGCGGCGACCACCTTGAGGAAATCGTTTTTCGTCAGCGGCAGCCAGGCGCCGTCGGTCTGCGCGGTGACGGAGGCGCCGCGGCGTACCTTGCCGAGCATGGCGGTCTCGCCGAAGATGGCGCCCGGGCCCAGGGTTTCGACCACCCGGCCGTCGATGGCGGTGGCGACCTGGCCGGCCACCAGCACGAACATCATCGCGCCCAGCGCGCCCTTGGCGATGATGGCGTCGCCGGCCTTCATCGGCGAGGGCGCGGACTTGCCGATGAGGCGGGCGACCTCGGCCACGTCGACGCGCGAGAGGCCCTGCGCGCGGGCGCTGGGCGCGGCCGCCGCGGCGCCGGTGGCGAGCAGCTTTTCGACGCTGCGGCGCAGGCGATCGGCCATCACGCTGATCAGCATCACCGCGAATTCGGGCATCTGCTTGAGCGAGGCGAGGAACTGTTTCTGGTCCAGCGAAAGCAGGCGGCTGTTCTTGCGCGCGATGGCACTGGCGCTGCGCGGCGCGTCCGAGATCACCGCCAGCTCGCCGAAGGTTTCGCCCGGCAGCATCATCGCCAGGGGCCGGCCGGCGAGGGTCATCGACACTTCGCCTTCGAGCAGCAGGTAGACGCGCGATTTCGACAGCAGGCCGGACTGGTCGCCTTCGGCGAAAATGCGCGCGCCGGCGGCGATGCTTTCCTGGTTGCCGGCGATCTGGAAAAAGCGCAGGGCCAGTTGCGGGTCGTAAGGCAGGGGCTCGGCGGGCTCTTCGGGGCGCGCGGCCGCGGGGGCAGGTGCGCTCGCCAGGGGCCGCGCCGCCATGCCAAGAAAATCCAGATCGTCGTCCGATGCGTCGCTCATACTTGCGTCAAAGATACCACGCCGGGCGGCGCTGCGCAGGCCGGCGCCCGGCGAATCGAACCGGTCATCATGGCAGCCAGCGCCGGCCGGCCCACAAATCTCTCGCTGATGCGGCACGGCAGCCTGCGCTCCGCATTTCAGCGGTTTCGCAACCATCCCCGGTTTGATAGACTGACCCGCAGTCGCGGCGAGCCGTGCGCGGGGCAGGCGCCGGGCGGCATGCGAGTTGCAAAGCGGAGTTGCAAAGCGGGGTTGCAAAGCGGGGTTGCAAAGCGGGGTTGCAAACGGGTTTGCAAACGGGTTTGCAAAACAGGGTCGGCAAAGCGACATCGGGGCGGCGCATCGCGCTGCCTTTTTTGAGGAAGCGGTATGACCTGGTCGATCGTCGCGCGGGATGCTTCGGGCGCCTTTGGGGTGGCCATCGCGAGCCGGTTTTTCGCGGTGGGCGCCCTGTGCCCGCACGCCCGCAGCGCGGTCGGCGCGCTTTCCACCCAGGCCCTGCTCAACCCCTTGCTGGCGGCGCCGGCGCTGGAGGGCATGGCGGCCAGGCGCGAGCCGGCCGGGCTGCTGGCCGAACTGCTGGCGGGCGACGCCGGCAGCGCGCACCGGCAAGTGCACCTGATCGACGCGCAGGGGCGCGGCGCCGCGCACACCGGCGCAGAGTGCGTGCCCTGGAGCGGCCACCTGCTGCGCGCGGGCTACTCCGTTGCGGGCAATATGCTGGCCGGGCCGCAGGTGGTCGAGGCCACCGCGCAAGCCTATGATGCAAACGCCGCGCAGCCGTTTGCGCTGCGCCTGCTGGCGGCGCTGGCCGCGGGTGAGGCGGCCGGCGGCGACAAGCGCGGCAAGCAGGCCGCCGCGCTGCTGATCTACAACGGGCGGGACTACCCGGCGCTGGACATGCGGGTGGACGACCACGCCGAGCCCATCGTCGAACTGATGCGCCTGTATACAGTGAGCCTGGAGCGCTTCCAGCCCTTCGTCGAATGCCTGGCCAGCCGCGAGCGCCCCGCCGGGCTGTTCGACCGCACGCTGATCGAAGCGCACGTGGCGGCCTTCGGCGCCGCACACCAGGCAACAGCGGCTGCGCAGGCATCGGCGCCCGCAACGCCTGCGACATCGCCCGCGTCCGCGCCCGCGACACCCACACCGGCGGCGCCTGCATGAGCGCGCTGCTGGAGGTGCGCGACCTGGAGATCCGTTTCAAGATGGAGGGCGGCGAATTCACCGCGGTGGATGGCATCAGCTTCGAGGTGGAGGCGGGGCGCACGCTGGGTATCGTCGGCGAATCCGGCTGCGGCAAGAGCGTGACTTCGCTGGCGATCATGGGCCTGTTGCCGAAGGGGCAGGGGCGCATCGCGGGCGGGGCGATTCGCCTCGATGGCGTGGACCTCGCCACCCTGCCGCCCGCCGAGATGCGCGCCCTGCGCGGCGACCGCATCGCGATGATTTTCCAGGAGCCGATGACTTCGCTCAACCCGGCCTTTACCATCGGCGACCAGTTGATCGAGGCGATCCGCTGCCATCGCGACATGGGCCACGCCGCCGCCCGCGCCCACGCCATCGAGATGCTGCGGCGGGTGCGCCTACCGGCGCCGGAGGAGCGCATCGACGTCTACCCGCACAAGCTCTCCGGCGGCATGCGCCAGCGCGTGATGATCGCGATGGCCCTGGCCTGCGAGCCGCAATTGCTGATCGCCGACGAGCCGACCACCGCGCTGGACGTGACCATCCAGGCGCAGGTGCTGGAGCTGATGCGCGCGATGCGCGCGGCCACCGGCAGCGCCATCATCCTGATCACCCACGACCTCGGGGTGATCGCCGAAATGGCCGATGAGGTGGCGGTGATGTACGCGGGCCGGGTGGTGGAGCGCGCGAGTGTGGCGCGTTTGTTCGCGCAGCCGCAGCACCCTTACACCATCGGCCTGCTCGGCTCGATTCCGAAACTCGCGCACGCGCAGGCGCGGCTCACCGCCATCGAAGGCCAGGTGCCGACGCCGACCACGCACACCAGCGGCTGCCGCTTCGCCGCGCGCTGCCCGTTTGCCGATGCGCAGTGCGTGGCCGCCGTGCCGCCGCTCACCGAGCAGGCCGCCGGGCATTTCGCCGCCTGCTGGAAAGCGCCGCTGGCGTGGCAAGAGGCGGCGTGAGCCCGGCCGACACTGCCGCCAGCCCGCAGCAGCGGCCCGCGCCGCTGCTGCGGGCCGAGCAATTGGTGAAGCACTTCGCTACCCAGCACGGGCTGTTCGGGCGCGCCGGCGCCGTGGTACGGGCAGTGGATGGCGTCAACCTGAGTTTGAACGCCGGCGAAACCCTGGCACTGGTGGGCGAATCCGGCTGCGGCAAATCGACTGTCGGCCGCCTGCTGCTGCGCCTGCTGGAGCCGACCGCCGGCCGGGTCTGGTTCGACGGTGAAGACCTGACGAGCCTCGCCCCGGCGGCGCTGCGCGCCAAGCGGCGCGAACTGCAAATCATTTTCCAGGACCCGTATTCATCGCTGAACCCGCGCATGACGGTGCGCCAGACCCTCACCGAGCCGCTGCGCCTGCACGGCCTGGCGCCGGGGCGGCAGCGCGAGCGCGCGGCCGAGCTGATGGCGCTGGTGGGCTTGTCCGCGCAATATCTTGAACGCTATCCGCACGAATTTTCCGGCGGCCAGCGCCAGCGCATCGGCATCGCGCGCGCGCTGGCGGTGGAGCCGCGCCTGATCGTCTGCGACGAGGCGGTGTCGGCGCTGGATGTGTCGATCCAGGCACAGGTGATCAACCTGCTGCTCGATTTGCAGCACCGGCTCGGCCTCTCCTACGTGTTCATCGCGCACGACCTGGCGGTGGTCAAGCACATCGCCACCCAGGTGGCGGTGATGTATCTCGGCGAGATTGTCGAATCGGCGCCGAAGGAACAATTGTTTGCGCAGCCGCGCCACCCGTACACGCAGGCGCTGCTGGCCGCCATCCCCCTGCCCGACCCCGGGCGGGTGCGCGAGCGGGTGGTGCTGCAGGGCGATGTGCCGAACCCGCTGGCGCCGCCCTCCGGCTGCCGCTTTCGCACCCGCTGCCCGCATGCGCGGCAGCGCTGCGCCGATGAGGTGCCGGCGTTGAGAGCGGAGGACGGCCATGAAGTCGCCTGCCACTTCTGGCGCGAGATCGCGCCGGCGGCGGCGCCACCCGCAGCCGAAGGTGCAGGCAACCGGCGCCTGGAGGCTTTGCAGGCGGCGTTTTTGCCACGGAGCATTGCAACGGCTTGAAGTTTGCTTTTGGTTTTGTGTTCCGGTTTTTTTGTTTTTGCTTTTCTTTTTTTTAGTTTGTTTGCCATGCGCCCCACGGATACGCCGGGGCGCGTGGCGCGACCAACAGGAGAATTCACCAATGCTTTGTTCATCCCGCCCCGTTCCGGCCGCGCGCCGGCTCCTGCAAGGACTCACCGCCGGCCTCGCCTTGTGCCTGGCCACGCTGGCCGGCGCGCAGACCCTGCGCATCGGCCTGGCCGAAGACCCCGACGCGCTCGACCCGACGATGGCGCGCAGCTTCGTCGGCCGCGTGGTGTTCGCTTCGCTGTGCGACAAGCTGTTCGACATCGATGAAAAGCTGGCGCTGGTGCCGCAACTGGCCACCGGCTATGAATGGTCGGCGGACCGCCGCGCCCTGACCCTGAAGCTGCGCCCCGGCGTGCTGTTTCACGACGGCGAAAAGTTCGACGCCGCCGCCGTCAAGTTCAACATCGAGCGCCACAAGAACCTGATGGGCTCGGCCCGGCGCGGCGAGTTGCTGCCGGTGACCGGCGTCGAGGTGGTGGACCCGCTCACCGTGCGCCTGGTGCTCTCCGCGCCGTTCGCCCCGCTGCTCTCGGTGCTGTCGGACCGCGCCGGCATGATGGTCTCGCCGAAGGCGGCGGCCGGGCCGCAGCCCTTCGGCGCCAGGCCGGTGTGCGCCGGGCCGTTCAAGTTCACCGAGCGGGTGGCGCAGGACCGCATCGTGCTGGAGCGCTTCGCCAACTACTGGGACAAGGCATCCATCCACTTCGACAAGGTGATCTACCTGCCGATCGGCGACGCCACCGTGCGCCTGGCCAACCTGCGCGCCGGGCAACTCGACCTGATCGAGCGCGTCGCCTCTTCCGACGTTGCCGCGCTGAAGTCGGACAGCCGCATCGGCGTCGCGCGCATCACCGAACTCGGCTACCAGGGCCTGACCATCAACATCGGCAAGAGCGACCTGGCGCAGAAAAATCCCCTGGGCCGCGACCCGCGGGTGCGCGAAGCGCTGGAGCTTTCGCTGGACCGCGCCGGCATCGTGCAGGTGGCGGTGGACGGCGAGGGGGAAGTGGGAAACCAGTGGGTATCGCCCTCCAACCAGTTCTACGTGAAGAGCATTCCGGTGCCGGCGCGCAACATCGCGCGCGCCAAGGCCCTGCTCAAAGAGGCCGGGGTGCCCAACCCCAGCTTCACCATGATGACCCCCACCACCTCCGGCGACCAGAAGCTGGCGCAGGTGATCCAGGCGATGGCCAAGGAAGCCGGCTTCGACATCAAGATCCAGGCGACCGAGTTCGCCACCACGCTCAACCTCGCCGAAAAAGGCCAGTTCGAAGCCTACCTGCTGAACTGGAGCGGGCGCACCGACCCCGACGGCAACCTGTTCAACTTCCACGGCTGCAAGCAGCCGCTGGACTATTCCGGCTACTGCAAGGCCGCCACCGACGAGCTGCTGAACCAATCGCGCAGCGCGCCCGACGCGGCGCAGCGCGCCAAGCTGTTCGAGCAGATCGCCGCCGACGTCAACCGCGAGCGGCCCATCATCTACCTGTACCACCGCCACTGGCTATGGGCCTACAACAAGAAGCTGACGGGGCTGCGCACGGTGCCTGACGGGCTGATCCGGGTGCAGGGTTTGAAGCTGTAGGCAGGCGCGCCGCGCCTCACGTAACCCAACCACCATGCCCGCCTATTTCGCCAAACGCCTGGCCGCCGTCATCCCGACGCTGATCCTGGTGACGATGATGGTGTTTTGCCTGCAGCAATTGCTGCCGGGCGACCCGGCGCTGGTGCTGGCGGGGGAGGAACAGGACCCCAACGTGGTGGCCTACCTGCACCGCAAGATGCACCTGGATGAGCCGCTGCCGGTGCGCTATGGCTACTGGATAGCGGGCGTGCTGCGCGGCGACCTCGGCGAGTCGCTGCGCATCCAGCGCCCGGTGCGCCAGTTGATTGCCGAGAAGCTGCCGGTGACGCTGGAACTGGCGCTGCTGGCGATGGGCATTGCGCTCATCATCGGCATTCCCGCCGGCATTGTCTCGGCGGTGTACAAGGGCACAGCCTGGGACTACCTGGCCAATGTGTTCGCCCTGTGGGGTTTGTCGACGCCGAATTTCTGGCTCGGCATATTGATGATTTTGCTGTTCTCGGTGACGCTCGGCTGGCTGCCGGCTTCCGGCTACATCAGCCCGTGGGAGGATTTGCGCGGCAACCTGGCCGCGATGATCATGCCGGCCTTCGTGCTGGGCAATGCGATTGCCGCCATCCTGATGCGCCACACCCGCAGCGCCATGCTGCAGGTGTTGAATGCCGATTACGTGCGCACCGCGCGCGCCAAGGGCTTGAGCGAGCCGCGCGTGGTGCTCAAGCACGCGCTGCGCAACGCGCTCACGCCCATCATCACCCTGGGCGCGCTTGAGTTCGGCACCCTGCTCTCGGGCGCGGTGCTGACCGAGCAGGTGTTTTCGATTCCCGGTTTCGGCAAGCTGATTGTGGACGCGGTGTTCAACCGCGACTACCTGGTGGTGCAGGGCGTGGTGCTGTTCACCGCCACGGTGTACATCCTGCTCAACCTGCTGGCGGACCTGGCCTACTTTGTCGTCAATCCACGGATGCGTGGCTAGCATGCGCGCCGCCAACCTCGCCATCGCCCCCGTCGCGGCGGAACAGCCGCAAGCCGGGTTTTCCGCCGGGGCGCACACAGTCCCGGCCTGGCGCCGCCTGCTGCGCCGCCGTGGCGCCGTGCTCGGCCTGGCGGTGGTGGTGGGCTTCGTGCTGCTGGCCCTGTTCGCGCCCTGGCTGGCGCCCTACGACCCGTTGGCCACGAGCTGGAGCGTGATCCGCAAGGCGCCCTCGGCGCATTACCTGTTCGGCACCGACGAGCTGGGGCGCGACGTGTTCTCGCGTGTCATCTGGGGCGCGCGCGCCTCGCTGCTGGCGGGGCTGGTGTCGGTGTGCATCTCTTCGCTGCTGGGCGTGCCCATCGGCCTGCTCGCCGGCTATGCCGGCGGCTGGACCGACGCGCTGATTTCGCGCTTCACCGACGCCATGCTGGCGCTGCCCTTTTTGATCCTCGCCATCGCGCTGGCCGCCTTTCTCGGCCCCAGCCTGAGCAACGCCATGGTCGCCATCGGCCTCTCCGCCACGCCGATTTTCATCCGCCTGACCCGCGCCCAGGTGCTGGCGGTGAAGGTGGAAGATTACGTCGAGGCCGCGCGCGCCATCGGCAACCCGCACTGGCGCATCGCCCTGCGCCACATCCTGCCGAACATTTTGCCGCCGCTGATCGTCCAGTCCACCCTGTCGATCGCCGCCGCCGTCATCGCCGAAGCCAGCCTCTCATTCCTCGGCCTCGGCCAGCAGCCGCCGGCGCCGAGCTGGGGCAGCATGCTCAACACCGCGAAAAACTACATCGACAACGCCCCCTGGATGGCGATCTGGCCGGGGCTTTCGATCTTCCTGCTGGTGCTGTCGTTCAATTTGCTGGGGGACGGGTTGCGGGATGCGCTGGATCCGCGGCACAAGTAGGCAAGCTCGCGGGTCTAGAAAAACATTCGCGCCAGGCCCTTTTAATCCTATCAACACCGTACGCTCGCTCGCTGAGATAATTCGGCCAGGGAAAGTGCCGGCTGAACCGGCAATGCCAATGTGATGATCAAAAAAGACCGGCAAGAATCAACTCTCGCGCGCGCACGCGCGGCGGCGCTGCTCGGCTGCTTGTTGCCGGGCTTGCTCGGCGTCCTGGCGGGCGAGGCGGCCGCGCAAGTGCCGCCTTCAGCCGTGGAGCAGGCGCAATACGCCGGCCTGTTCGCAGCGGCCGCCACGGGTGACGCCGCGCGCATCAAGACCCTGCTGGCAGGCGGCGCGCCGGTCGATGCGCGCGACGGCCATGGCCGCACCGCGCTGCACGTGGCTGCGCACCTGAAGCATATCGAGGCGATGCGCGCCCTGGTGGCGGGCGGCGCCAACCCCAACGCGCTGGAGTCGGGCCGCTACGACATCGTCACCATCGCCGCCGTTGCCGACGACGTGCCCACCCTGAAGGAAGCGCTGGCCCTGGGCGGCAGCGCCAAGAACATCACCAGCCGCTGGGACGGCACCGCGCTGATCGCCGCTGCCCACCTGGGCCATGCCGAGGTGGTGAAGGTGCTGATCGCCGCGGGCGCGCCGCTCGACCATGTCAACACGCTGGGCTGGACGGCGGTAATAGAATCCATCGTGCTCGGTGACGGGGGCGCGCGCCATACCGCCGCCCTCAGGGCGCTGGTCGATGCCGGGGCGGGAACCGAGTTGGCTGATCGTGATGGCAAGACGCCGCTGGCGCTGGCGCGAGCGCGCGGCTACCGCGAGATGGTGGCTATCCTGGAACGCCCGCGGCCCCTCAATAAATCATAAACACCCCACCCGCGGCATTCATTGCTGTAAGTATCTGTTTTGTTGCATATTTTTTATATACATTTATTGTAGATATGTAGACACTTTACTCGATACCTCATTAGTAGTAACATATCTACATTGTTGGACACAGCGAGGTGCGATAAACCATGACTCAACTTACCTACACCAGCCGTCAATTCAACCAGGACGCCAGCGGCGCCAAAAAGGCTGCCGAGCAAGGGCCGCTCATCATCACCGATCGCGGCCGGCCGGCGCATGTGCTGCTCACTTTCGAGGCCTACAAAAAGCTCACGGGCACGCGCGTCAATATCGCCGACCTGCTTGCCATGTCGGGCGCTGAAGATATCGAACCGGAATTTCCGCGCGCGCGCGATCCGGCCCAGGCGGCTGACCTGAACTGAACGGCCCAGGCGCATTCGCCCGCCGATGTATCTGCTCGACACCAATGTCGTTTCCGAACTGCGCAAAGTGCGCAGCGGACGCGCCGATGCCAACGTGGCGCGCTGGGCCGGGAGTGTGGACGCCGCCGACCTTTATCTTAGCGTCATCACCCTGCAGGAACTGGAGATCGGCGTGCTTCTGATGGAGCGGCGCGATCCGCCACAGGGCGCGATCCTGCGCGCCTGGTTTGAACAACAAGTCGTTCCCGCGTTCAGCGGACGCGTGCTGCCGATCGACATTGCCGTCGCCCGCCGCAGCGCAAGCTTGCATGTGCCCGACATGGGTCCGGTGCGTGACGGTTTGATCGCCGCCACCGCGTTGGTGCATCGCATGCAGGTGGTGACGCGCAATGTCGCGGATTTTGGAGGGTCAGGCGTTGACCTGATCAACCCTTGGGACGCCGCGTGAGTTTGCGGGCGCATTGGCGAATTGCGAACTAAAGGGGCCGGGCTCGATATGATTTTCAAGCTCGGGGGCACGGAAAAAATATTCGGGCCAGGCGCCTTTTTTCCGCTATCGGATCAATAGTGGACCTGCAAGCCGATGTACGAAAGCAGCGTGTTCGTGCCGGCGAGCGTGTTGCGCAAATCACGGCCGGCGGATAGCAACAGTGTGTAGCGCGGGGAAAAGTCGTAACGGGCGCCGAAATTGAGGATCAGTTCTTCCTGGGATTGATGAACGGCCATCTCCTCATGCACCTCGGCGATCAGTTCGAAGCCCTTGCGGACCTCACGGGTAAGGGCGAATCCCGCGGTCCAGGTGTCGGGCCGCGCGCCGGGGCGAAACCAGCGTCCGATGTCGAAATTGATATCGAAACCCTTGAAGGTGCGCATGAATTGCAGCGGGACCAGGTGGCTGGTGCCGCTGTCGGCCAGGTTGGCGTGGGTGAAACTGGATACCGGCGTGCGGAACTCGATCTGGGGATAAGTGGACACCTGCCAGGCATTTTCGCCGCCGTCGTAGAAACGCCATTTCACCCCGGCCAAGGCATTGCCGGCGCCGCTGCGGTAGCTGCCGCCCCGGTCTTGCACGGCCCAGGGCATCTCGAATTTGAGTTGCAGGCGCTCCCCGACGCCGTAGTTGAAGTCGGCCAGGGGCAGCTCGGCGTCGGTTTCGCCCGCCGTGCGGCTGGTGACGGCCGCGAGATTGATTTCCCAGTTCCCGTTGCCCGGTGTGCCCGGGTCGTCGGTGATCATCGGTGGGCCGCCCCCGGCCCATGCCATTTCCGCGAAAAGCGCGGCGGCCACCGCGAGCAGGCGGACAACAGGAATGAAATGCATGGCTTGCGGGAGAGTCCGGGGCAATGGAAATAAAAGCGGGCTGGATCGGAATAATTCTCAAGCTTGCGGATCTGGAAAAAATATTCGAGACTGCCCCCCTCAATTAGATCCCTTCAATTAATGAATCAGACCACCTCGACGATATAAGGTTTGCCGCCGTAACCATTTGCCGTCCTGACCAGGTCTCCGGCCTTGAGTCCGGTGGCTTCGGGAGGTGCGGCGACCAGCTTGTACAGGCCAGGCGCAAATTCGACTCCCTTGCATCGATGCTCGAACAGGACATAGCCGCTCTCGCTGGTCAGGAGTCCGCCGGTTTCGCGGCGCCAGCCGAAGCTTAAGCCCAGTTCGACGGCAGGTTTTCCAGTGTCCGCGATAGGCGGTCCGTCCGTCGGCGCGGGAATCGCCAACCCTGTCCCGCGCGGCACCTTCATCGGTTCCGCGTCGTCGTCCGCGGATTGGCGGCGCGCCGCCTCGCCGCGCCAGAATGTCGCGGACCACGGGTCGTGCGGCACGCCGAGCCCCTGGCTGTACAAATCGGCCAGGCTCACCATCGCGGAAAAATCTCCCTGGGCGGCGGCACCCTGGAACCAGCGGGCGGCCGCGGCCGGGTCGGCAGCCAGCAGCGCCGCGCCCAGCTGCACCATGCAAAGTTCATCGCCCGCTTGCGCGCCCTTGCGCAGCCAGACGCTTTTGCTGGAAGGGTCCGAGGTTTGCAATGCGGCCTCCTGGTACAACTGCCGCAATTTGCGTCCGGCAGCGCCGGATTGGTCGTCCTTTTGCGCCTCCAGCAGCCAGCGTTCCGCGCCATCGAAGTCGGGGTCACCGTCGATGCCCGAGCGAAGCAGGTTGCCGAGTTCGAGGCATGCCGCGTAATCCCCCAGGCCGGCGGCCTGCTCCAGGTATCCGGCGGCCTTGCGCCGATCGTGCAGCGGCTTGCCTTTCTGGAGATGAATCCGCGCCAGCATTTGCAACGCCGGGATGGAACCGGCATTTGCGCCCTGGTGCAGCCATGCAAGTCCTTGCGCGGGGTCGGCTTGTGGATTCTCCGGGTCAAGCAACACGCATCCGATGTCGTAGGCGGCTTCAGGAAGCCCCTGTTGCGCAGCCTGCTGCAGATAGCCGATTGCCTGCGGAAAATTCGCCGGTTCCCCACCGCTGGCCAATTGGACTCCCAGCCGGTGTTGCGCTTGCGCGTGTCCCGCATCGGCGGCGCGGCGCAACCACGCCAGGCCCTGCTGCGCCCGTTCCGGTTCACCACGGCTGTGGCGCTCGAGCAATTCGCCGAGACCCGCCATGGCGTCCAGGTGGCCCTGCCGGGCGGCGGCCGACCACCAGTGGATCGCCAGGTCCAAATGCCCTGCCCTCCCCAGCGAGCGCTGGTAGTAGTGCCCCAGCAGATACTGCGCTTGGGCGTCGCCGGCTTTGGCCCGCGGCTCCAGTGCGGCGTGTTCGTCGCTTTCCGTTGGCCTGTTTGCAGCGGCCGGTTCGAGCATGCGCCTGGCCTCGTCGACGCCTTGCGCGGCGAGCTCCTCCAGCAACGCGCGCGCCCCTTCGCTGTCGCCCATCGCCATATAGGAGCGGGCAAGGTCCAGCATGGGTCCGGCGTCGTCAGGCTCGCTCATCTATGCATCCTCCCTACTCCGGCTTACGGCAGCGCCTTCATGAACTCCGCCAGGTGGGCCTGCCACGTCGCCGCCAGGTTGTAGGTGAAGTGGCCGTGGGTTTTTTCGCTCGCGGGGATCAGCACGTAGCGGGCATTGGGGAGCCTGGCGACGGCCGGCTCGACGGTGTGCAGTTCCGGCGGGTTGACTTCGTCGTCGGCGAAATTGATTGCCAGCAGGCGCGCGCGGATTTTGCCGATATCGGCCGCCGGGTCGTAGTCCATCACCGCTTCGGTGGCGTAGAGGGTGTCGTTGGCGTCGCTCTTGCTCACCGCCTCGACCCAGCGCCGGTATTGCGCGTCGGCGGCTTCGCGGGTGGCGCCGACCTCGCCCAGGCGCACCGGGCTTTCGGTCATCAGCGAGCTGAAGGGCGCGGTGTAGATATAGTGCGACGGGTTCTTGGCGTAGTTGCCGTTGTTCCAGTCCGGGTCGTGGCGGATGGCTTCGATGCCGATCTTGCGATACAGCCAGTTGCGCCCGGTCACCGCCACCGGCTGGCTGGCGATGGGCACCACCGCATCCATCAGGCCGGGGTACATCTCGGCCCACATCCAGCAGTGCATGCCGCCCATCGAGGCGCCCAGCACCAGGCGCAGGTGCGGAATTTTTAAACCTTCAATGACCAGGCGGTGCTCGGCCTCGACGATGTCGCGGTAGCGGTAATGCGGAAACTGCATGCGCAGGCCGTTGCTCGGCTTGCTTGAGCCGCCGCGCCCGATGCCGTCGGGCAGGATGATGAAGTATTGCGATGCGTCCAGCGCCTGGCCGTTGCCGAACAACTCGTCGGCCGAGGCCGGCTGCAGCCAGTTGCGGCCGGTGCCGCTGGTGCCGTGCAGCAGCAGCACCGCGTTGAGCACCTCGCCCTGGTTGTTGCGCCTGGGCGTGCCCAGCGTGGTGTAGTGGATCTTCAGTTCCGGCAGGGTTTCGCCGCTGGCGAATTTGAAGTCGCGGATGATGAAATCGCTTTCGGCCTGCCCGGGCCAACTCCTGATTTCCGCCGCCGGCGCGCCGTTGGCCGCCAGCAGCGCCATGCCCAATCCGATCACCAGCCCGCCGAGTTTGCGCATGTCGCCTTGCTCCATTGCCCGGCAGACATTATGCCGAATTGCCGGCAATGCGGCGGTGCCACTGCTTGATCGTCCGCGCCGGCTACTCCCGGTAAGCCCGCTGACCGGCCACGGAGAAATCCGTCCCGCCGGGGCCGGCAACGGCCGACATCGCGCGCAGGTAGACTCCCGCGCGGCACAGCGAGCCTTCCAGGCTTTCGCTCAATGCCTCGAACCCGTCTCTTTCACGCGCCAGGCCAAGCAGCCGGCTGATGGCAAGAGCCCAGCCTTCGATGGCTTCGATCAGCAGTTCGCGGGCGATCAGCAATTGCCGGGCGGTCATCGCGCAGCGGCCGCCGATCTCCTGCCATTGGGAAAAGTGGTTCCAGGCGGCATGAACCACCCGTACCGCGCTGTTTACGTCTTCCAGGCCTCTGATCAGGGGCCGGTCGGCGGAATTTTGTTCGAAGGGCATGGCGGGGCGCTCGGATTCGATATGCCCTCACGTTGCCTGATCCGCCGCCGCGCAACTATCGGCCCCTTCCTACATTGGCGTCAGCGCTTTTGTTAATCCGCGGAGGACGCCTCCGACAGGCAACGAAAGGGCGCGCGGGCCGCGCCGCTCAAGGCGAGCCGCGCTCCTTCAGGTCGCGCTCGACGGCCTGGCGATCGTCTTCCGATTGCAGCAGCATGAGGTAGCGCGATTCGGCGACGTCGGCCAATAGTTCCGCGCGGTATTGCGCCCGGCGCAGGCGCTGGATGGTGAACATGAAGGCGGCGATGAGCAGGCCATAGGCGATCGCGGTCTGCACGTCTTCCGGCGCGGCGATGTCGAATTCGCCATAGGGCGGGATGAAAAAATAAATTGCCGCCGGAAAGGCGGCGATCGCGGTGACGATGGCGGGGGCCAGGCCGTACCTGTAGTGGATATACAGCGTCGCAATGCTGAAGGCCAGCAGCGGAAAGTGGGCATCGAGCAGCGGCTGCAGGCTCATGCGGGTGAAAAGCGCCAGCAGGAAAATGGCCAGGGTGTCCACCCAGCGCGATGCGCCGGTGGGGGCCCAGGATTTGACGTTGTGGATTTTCACGCGCGGCAGCCGGTGGTGGGGATCAGGTGAATCCGGTTGAACAAGGGGCGAGGTAGCGCGGATTGTAGTCCCGGGCGGCACGCGCCCGCCGGCCTGCAATTTCCCGTTTCAATTCCCCGCTTCCATTCCCCGCTGCGATTGCGCCGCGCGGGAAACGCCGGACGGCAAATCGGGCGTAGTGCCGTTTCAGTCCGCGGTGGCGGCCTCTTGCGGCAGGCCGCCCTCCGGCTCGCGCGCGCGGGCGTAGACGCGGGCATCGCGCGCGCCGAAGGCGAGGTAGAAGGTGGTGCCGCGCCCGGGCGCCGATTCGGCGCGGATGATGCCGCCATGGCGCGCGACGATGCGCCGCACCGTGGCCAGGCCGACGCCGGTGCCGGGAAATTCGGCGGCGCTGTGCATGCGCGCGAAGGGTTCGAACAGGCGGTGCGCATGCTTCATCTCGAAGCCGGCGCCGTTGTCGCTGACGAAAAAGTGGCAGCCCGCTTCGTCTTCGCCGGCGGCGACGATGATCGCCGGATTGGCGGTCTTGCCGGTGAATTTCCAGGCGTTGCTGAGCAGATTTTCCATCGCCATGTGCATCAGCACCGGGTCGCCCTTGATGCGCAGGCCGCGGTGGACATTCAGGTCGATGGCGCGCGCCGGCTCGCGCGTGCGCAGGGTTTCGAGCACCGAATCGGCGATCTCGCCCAGGTCGAATTCCTGCTCGACCATGTTTTTCTGGCTCACCTTGCCCAGGTTGAGCAGGGAGTCGATCATCGCGTTGATGCGCTGGCCCGACTTGATGATGCGCGAGATCAGCTGGTTGACGTTTTCGGTGAAGGCGCCGGCGCCTTCGTCCATCCGGATCATGTCGGTGAAGCCGAGGATGTGGCGCACCGGGGCGCGGATGTCGTGGGCGATCGAGTAGCTGAAGGCCTGCAGCTCGGTGTTGGAGGCTTCGAGCTGGCTCTTGGCGCGCGAAAGCTGCTCGGTGCGCCGCGCCACCCGGCTTTCCAGTTCGACGTTGAGGCGGCGGATTTCCTCCTCGGCGCGCTTGCGGTCGGTGATGTCGCGGGTGACGCAGAGGTAGTAGGTTTCCTCCTCGACCTGGAACATGGCGAGGTTGATTTCGGCGGTGAACAGCTCGCCGTCCAGGCGCCGGCCCTGGAACTCGAAGCTGGTGGCGCCGTGGCTGTCGGCGAGGCGGTATTTGTCCTGCATCACCCGCAGGGAATCGGCGCCGTCGGGCTGGCGCTCGGGGCAGACGATGCCCACCGGCCGGCCGACCAGCTCTTCGGCCGAGCGCGCGCGGTACATGCTCAGCGCGGCGGCGTTGCAGGCGGTGAAGCCGGCGCCGCGGCTGATCAGGATGGAGTCGCCGGCGCAGCGCATCACCGCGTTGGTGATTTCGGTGTCGCGCGCGGCGCGCTTGATGGCGCGCAGCAGCAGCACGGCGGAGGCCAGCAGCACCGCCGCCAGCAGCGCCAGGCCGAGGAGTTTTTCCAGGGTGCGGGCGCGCCATTCGCGCAGGTGCTCTTCGCGGTCGAGGCCGACATACATGATGAAGGGCTGGCTCATCAGGCGCCGCGCCGCGTAAATGGTGTCGCGCCCGCTGACCGGGTTGGCGGCGGTGAACTGGTGGGCCTGGCCCTCCGGCACCCGGCCCAGGGCTTGCGCTTCCTGCGGGAAAAAGCGCAGCGGCCGGGTTTCGCCGCCGATGTTTACCCCGGCCACCGGCTCGGGCGGCGCCTCGTCGAGCGCCGGGTAGCGGGCGACGATGATGCCCTCCGCGGTGGCCAGGGTGTATTCCCAGCCCTTGCGCGGATTGAGGCGGGCATAGACCGCCTGGAAGTAGTTGATGTCGATCAGGGCGATCAGCACGCCGTCGATCTTGCCGGCGTAGTTGAAGTCGGGCACCGCCACCGGCAGCAGCCACTTGCGGTTGACCGATTCGTACAGCGGCCGCAGGGCGCGGGCGCCGGTGTCGTCCGGGTGCTCGCGGTAGTAGCGCAGGGCCAGGGCGTCGGGGTAGCGCGCCGGCAGGGTGGTGTCGGTGATGTGCGCCTTCACCTCGCCGTCCATCGCCAGGTAGACGATGTCGACGATGTTGGCGTGGTCCTGGAACTCGCGCTCGATGGCGTAGCGCAGGTTGGCCTGGGTCATCATCTCGATGCCGCCCATGTTGCGGATTTCCGCCTGCGCGCCGAACAGCCCGTTGGTGATGTCGCGCAGGGCGGCCGAGGCCTGCTCTTCGAGCGAGCCGGAGACGGCGGCGCTGATCTCGCCGGCGTGGGAGAGCACTTCGCGGCGGTCTTCCTGCGCGGAGAGGTTGAACAGGAGCGCGGCGATGGCGATCGCCAGGCTGATGCTGGCCCATACGGCGATGCGAAGTCGTTTGGTCATTTTCATCGGGATTGGGCGGTGGCGCGCTGTTGTTGCGGTTTTAAGCAGGATAAGGGGCTGGAAGGCGGCGGCAAGCGCCGTCGCGCGCAGCGCGGCGCCCGGGCGGCGGCGGATGGTCAGACGTCGAAGGAAAAGAAGAAGGCGGCGCCCTCGCCCGGTTTGGACTCGGCCCAGATGTAGCCGTGATGCCGCTCGACGATGCGCTTGACCAGGGCC
Organism: Burkholderiales bacterium; assembly: GCA_036271855.1. GTDB lineage: Bacteria > Pseudomonadota > Gammaproteobacteria > Burkholderiales > JAEUOS01 > JAQGMJ01. The sequence continues at coordinate 25,206 of DATAZV010000384.1, read as the reverse complement.
AGGCCGAGGCCGGGGCTGTCGTACTCCTCGCGCGAATGCAGGCGCTCGAACATGCCGAAGGCGCGGTTGGAAAACTGTGCATCGAAGCCGACGCCGTTGTCGCGCACGAACCAGGCGCGGCGGCCGGCGTCCCAGCCCAGTTCGACCAGCGGCGCCGGCTGCTTGGATGAGAATTTGTAGGCGTTGCCGAGCAGGTTTTCCAGCAGCTGGCGCACCATGCGGGCGTCGCCGCGCTGCGCCGGCAGGGCCTCGCCGATGCGCAATTCGACTTGCGGGTAGCTGCCCTCGAAGCCGCGCGCCGCTTCGCGCGCCAGGGCGGCGAAGTCGAGGGTGGAGGGGTGCAGCTCTTCGCGGCTGATCTGCGCCAGGGTGAGAAAGCCTTCCACCAGGTGGCCCATGTGCACCGCGCTTTGCGCCATGGTGCGCAGTTGCCGGCGCCCGTCTTCAGAGAGCTGCGCGCCTTCTTCTTCGAGCAGGATGGAAGCGAAGCCGCTGATGGCGCGCAGGGGCGCGTTGAGGTCGTGGGCGACGGAGTAGGAGAAGCCCTCGAGCTGCTCCACCGCCGCCTGCAGGGCGACGGTGCGTTCGGCGACGTGGCGCTCCAGCGACTGGTTCAGCGCGCACAGCTCGGCGCGGCTGCGCTGCAGGTCTTCTTCGCGCACCCGCAGTTCGTTCAGGGCGGCACTCAGGCAGGCGCGGGAGTTGTCGAGGGCGCGCATTTGCGCATTCACCGCGCGCGCGCCGAAGTAGCCCAGCGCGCCGGAGACGGCGACGGTCAGCGAATGAACGATGGCGGCGTAATACGCGCCCGCGCCCAGCGTCACCGGCAGCAGGGCGTGATGCTCGGCGGCGTAGGCCAGCACGAACAGCGCCACCACGGTGCAAGCCGCCAGCAGCAGCGCCGCGCGCGGGCGCACCAGCCAGCCGGCCAGCAGGATGACGGGGATCAGCACGCTCACCCCGGGCGCCTGCACGCCGTTGATCAGGGCGATGCCCGCCAGCGACGCGGCCCAGACGCCGAAAATCACCACCCGGTAGCCCAGCCGCGTGCGGCCCTGGCGTTGCAGGCGCCAGGCGACGTAGCCGATCAAGGCGAACTGCAGCGAAAGGGCGATGCGGAAGGTCTGGCCGTTGGAGATGAAAAACAGCAGGGCCACCAGGGTGCCGGTGAACAGCGAGGCCAGGATGGCGCGCTCGAAGGCCACGCGATAGCGCTCGAAATCGGGCGCCGGGTTGGGCACGAAGGCGGCATCGGACAGATGGAGTCGCATTTTTTCCACGAATATCTCTGGCGTACGTTAATCTTCGGCGGACCGGCGCTCCCGCAAAGGCAACGCCGCCCGACCCAATGGGCACGAACATCAAGCGAATGGCTGTGGTGCAGCCCGACGCGCTAAAGCGGCTGGCGGGCTCGTCGGGAACGCAGGCAAGGCGACCCCCTTGTCATGCCTGCCTGCGGTGCGGACAATCGCCGCAACCCCTGTGAATGCGGGAGAATCAGGCTCCCAGTGGCTTTATCGGCTCTTTTTCGGCGATCTTGAGCCGGCGCCCGGTACGCCTGGCGCCGGTGCCAGGCTGCGCATTTCGGCGGCCGCCACCTCGCGCACCACGCTACGCAGCCATTGCAGGCCGGCGTCGCTTTCGCGCCGCGCGTGCCAGATCATCGAGATTTCAAACGGCGCGATGCGCAGCGGCACCGGGCTCACGGTCAGGCCGAACACTTCGGCCCATTGCCGCGCCGACTGTTCCGGCACGGTGGCGATCAGGTCGGCGCGGCGCAGCAGCAGCGGCAGGGCGGCGAAGCGCGGCGTGGTGTAGATGACGCTGCGGCGCTTGCGCCGCCCCACCAGTTCGTCATCCACCGCGCCGTGAAAGTCGGCCTGCGCCGGCGTCACCAGGTGCGGGTGGGCGAGGTATTGCTCGAGGGTCAGCGGCGCACGCAGGCGCAAGCGCTTGCCGTCATACACGCAACGGTAGCCCATCGTCGCCAGCGTCTCGCGGCGCTGCCAGGCCGGGCCGGCGGGAAACACCGAGATGCCGAGGTCCATCTCCTCCTCCTGCAACATGCGCGCGCCCTGCTGGGCGTCGCTGGCGCGCACCGCGATGCGCACATGGGGCGCGGCCTGCTGCACCCGCGCCATCAGGCCCGGCATCAGCCAGCTCTCGACCCAGTCGCGCATGCCGAGGTGAAAGGTGCGCGCCTGCGTGGCCGGGTCGAACACCGGCTGCTCGAAGAGCGTAGCGCGGATGCTCTCCAGCGCCGGCGCCAGTTGCGCGCACAGCGCCAGCGCGCGGCTGGTGGGCTGCATGCCGCGCCCGCTGCGCACCAGGATGTCGTCGCCCAGCAGCTCGCGCAGGCGCGCCAGGGTGCCGCTCATCGCCGGCTGGCCGAGGTACAGGCGCGCCGCCGCCTTCGATACGCTTTTCTCCCGCACCAGCACCTGCAGGGCTACCAGCAGGTTGAGGTCGAGTTTCCTGAAATCGTTTTCAACAATAGTCATCATTGTTCCAATCTATTGGAATGATACATGGCGCGGCGGCACACTGCGCTTCCCGCCGATTCCGGCCACCCGCTCCCGAAGGAACACCCTCATGCCGATGTTCAGAAAAACCGCCGCTTTTTTCATCCCCCTTCCCGCCCTGGCCGCCCTCGCCGCCGTGCTCGCCGCGCCTGCGCTGCTGGCGCAGCAGCCGCGCGCGCCGCGCTCGCTGAACCTGCCGGCCGACCAGGTGAAGTACAAGGACCTGGGCGGCCCGCAACTGGGCACCGTCTGGGGCAAGGCCTCGACCGGCCCGCACGGCTCCCTGCTGCGCCTGACCAAGGGCTTCGTCAGCCCGGCGCATTGGCACACCGGGGACTACTACGGCGTGATCGTCGAGGGCTCGGTGGTCAATGCCGAAGTCGGGCAGGCGGCCGTGGCGCCGGGGCCGACTTCCTACGCGGAGGTGGTGCTGGGGCCGGGCTCGTACTACTTCCAGAAGGGCAAGATCAACCACATCACCAAGTGCCTGGGGAATACCGACTGCCTGATCTACATCAGCCAGTCCAGCGGCTTCGACTTCATCACGCCGAAGAAATAGGCGCCGCGCAACAACACTGCGGGCCATAAAAAGGAGCGTATATTGCAGCATCAACAGCCCGTGCGCGGGGCTGACTCCGGGTCCACCGGGGCGGCCGCGATGCCGCCGCCGGTTCGCTCGATGGCCTTCCGCCTGCCACGACCTCCAGTGCGGAACTCTGAAAAGTTCGCATTGCATGATGCAACGCTCGAAATCAGCCGCCCTGCGCGCCTTGGGCCTGTGCGCCTGCGTGGCGGCGTCGCTCGCCTGGGCCGGCCCGGCGCGGGCCGAAGAAAGCCTGACCTACCTTGAAACTGCCGGCCGCTTCGCCGACCTGAAAAGCGAGGCTGAAGCCAAGCTGGCGCGCGGCGCCAAGGCCGAGGCCAGCGTGCTGGGCTACCTGTGCATCGCCTACGGCAAGCTCAAGCAGTATGAAAAACTGTTCGCCTGCGCCGACCGGCTGGAGGCGATTGCGCAGGCGGGCGATGTGGATATCGCCCTCGACCAGTACGTGATGTTCATCTCCTCATCGGACGCGCGGCCCTTGCCGCAGGTGCTGCGCGCGCGCGCCTGGTTCGAGCTGGGGGATTACGCGAAGGCGAGCGCGGCCGCCGCCCAGGCGCTGGTGATCCTGGCGAAAATTCCGGAGCGCGGCGGCACCTCGCTCTACCCCACCGCGCGCTATCGCATGGCCGCGCTCGAAGTGCAGACCCTGGCGGCCAGCCGCGCCGGCCACCCCGCCGAGGCGGCGGCCCTGGCCCTGCAACTGGAAGACGTCTCGCGCCCGATCATCGGCCTGCGCATGTGGACCTGGATCAAGGACAACGCGCTGGCCCAGGTCTACATGGCGATGGGCCGCTACCAGGACGCGCTGAAGTACATCCCCGCCAGCCCGGCCTCGATGAAGGTGATGGTTTCCTTCGTCAACAGCCTGGGCCCTTATGCCTATCGCGGCGACAGCACGACTTCGATCCTCGAAATCCCGCGCCTGGTGATGCGCGGCAAGGCGCTGGCCGAGACCGGCAAGACCGCCGAGGCGAAGAGCACCTTCGACGAGGCGCTGGCCTCGCCGCGCATCCGCGACATGGGCGACCTCTACTGGGTGGCGCTGTACGAGCGCGGGCGCCTGGCCCAGGCCGAGCAGCAGCTGGACGCGGCGGCGGACTATTACGCCAAAGCGGTGGAGATGGTCGAGCTGCAGCGCTCCAGCATCAACACCGAAGGCAGCAAGATCGGCTTTGTCGGCGACAAGCAGGGGCTGTATGCGCGCCTGGTGGCGCTGCTGCTGGCGCAGGGCAAGAGCGCGGAGGCTTTTGATTACGTCGAGCGCTCGAAGTCGCGCGCGTTGGTGGACATGCTCTCGGGCAAGAACAATTTCGCCGTCCAGGGCCTGGCGCCGGAGCGGATGAACCAGTTGCTGCAGCGGCTGGACGCGCCGGACCTGCCGGTGCCGCCGCCCGAGGGCGGCAAATCGACGCAGCCCACCGACGCACCCGGCGCCCCCTTAGCCGACCGCGCCGACCGCTCCGAAGTGCGCGGCCTGATCGCCGCGCGCCAGGAAGTGCGCGCGGCGGCGCCGGAGTTTTCTTCGCTGGTGACAGTGGGCGCGGTGCCGACACCGGAGATCCAGGCGCTGCTGGCGGCCGACGAAACCCTGGTCGAATATTATTACCAGGGCGATGAACTGGTCGCTTTCGTGGTCAGCCGCGACAAGCTGCAAGGCGTGAAACTCGAGGGCGCCGGCCTGGCTGACAAGATCGCCGGCCTGCGCAAGGCCCTCGAAGACGTCAACTCCGCCGCCTGGCAGGCGCCCGCGCGCGCGCTGCATGAGCAGCTATGGGCGCCGCTCGCCCCCCTGATCAGCTCGAAGAACGTGGTGGTGGTGGGCCACGGCGCGCTGCACTACCTGCCCTTCGCGGTGCTGCAACAGCCCGACGGCGGCCTGCTGATCGATGCGTACCGCATGCACTACCTGCCCAGCGCCAGCGTGCTCAAATACCTGCGCGCCGCGCAAGGCGGCGGCCAAGCGCAACTGCTGGTGTTCGGCAACCCCGACCTGGGCAGCGCCGATTACGACCTCAAATTCGCCGAAGGCGAGGCCCGCACCCTGGCCGCGATGGTGCCCGCCTCGCGGCTGCTGGTGCGCAAGGAAGCCAGCAAGGCCAACTTTCTCAGCGCCGCCGGCGGCTTCTCGCGCCTGCACTTTGCCACCCACGGCAAATTCGAAAGCGCCAACCCCTTGCACTCCGGCCTGTTCCTCGCCGGCGATACGCCGGACGCCGGCCTGCTCACCGCGGGCGAGCTCTATTCGACCCGCCTGGACACCGACCTCGTCACCCTCTCCGCCTGCGAAACCGGCCTGGGCGCGATCAACAGCGGCGACGACGTGGTGGGCCTGACGCGCGGCTTTCTCTACGCCGGCAGCCGCTCGATTGTCGCCAGCCTGTGGAGCGTGGACGACCGCGCCACCGGCGAACTGATGACGGCGTTCTACCGCAACCTGCCGACGATGAACAAGGACGAAGCCCTGCGCCAGGCCCAGCTCAGCACCCGCGCCAACTTTCCGCACCCGTTTTTCTGGGCGGCGTTTCAACTGACCGGGCGAGTCAACTGAGCGGGTCGATTGAACGGGTCGATTGAAGACAAGGGGACCGGGCAATCGGGCGGATGAACCTGCGCGCCACGCCGGAACAATGTTGATTCTTGATTCCGGCATGGCTGGTCCAGATTGTTACTTTGCTTTAAATGGCGATACGCGGCACTGGACACGGCGCCTGCCGCTGCCTACCATTGGCCCGGGCAAGCCATTGCACAGTCAGCAGCACGCGGCCTTGCCTTCCGTTCGCGGCGAGACTGCCGTTTCCGCTGTTACCGCCGCCCCGTCTGTTGTACATTGCCCCTTTGCCGGCCGCACTGCACGCAAGATCGCCACACCATGTCCGACTCCATTGAAGAACGCTACATGCGCTTTCACGCGCTGTATGTCGGTGTCTTTAAAGAACCCTTCGACGTCGATGAATTCATCGCCGACGATCTTTATGCCTTCCAGGCTTTCGAACGCGCCCTGCGAAGCGAAAACCAGACCCTGCGCAACATGGCCGCCCACCTGCAGGTCGAGCGGCAGGAAGCGATCGAGTCCATCACCCTGACGCCGATGCAGGCCCTGGAAAAAACCCGCAAGCTGAAACTGCTGGAAAGCGGCGATGCCGGGGCACCGCAGGAGCTGCAACTGGAGCCCTTGCAGACGGACCCGCCACCGATGGCGCCGCTGCAACTGGAGCCGCTGCAGGCGGAGTCATCGCAAGCGCAGCCACCCAAGGCGCAGCCGCCGCAGGCCCAGCCATCGCAAGCGCAGCCGCCCAAGGCGCAGCCACCGCAAGCCCAGCCGCCGAAGGCGCAGCCACCCCAGGCGGCGCCGCCCCCGGCAGCACCAGCGCCCGCCGCCGAACATCATCGGCACTCCAGCCACCCCTCGGCTGCCGAGGTATCGCTGCTGTCGGACTTTCAGTCGCTATATAAAAAGAAGTTCGGCAGCACCCTGGACCTGGGCAAGCTGATGAACAACATGGAATACGGCCAGAAGTCGCTCAAGGACGCCATGGCCTCGGGCGACGCCGCGCTGATCAAGGCCGCCAAGGCCTACGCGGCCGAGCGCGCCAAGCGCCAGCTCGCCGGCAAGTAGGCCGGCACCAGCAGCCCCGGCGGCCCGGCGCCGCACGTGGGCAAGCGCGTTATCGAACAGCACCTCGGCCGGGCTGCAAGCCGGAAGACGGCGCCTCCCCGGCAATACCCGGCCCCCTCCCCATTCGCCGCGCGAACATTTCTTTGGTGCGACAATCGCCGCGAGCGCGCCTTGAGAATTCGCGGCGCCGCCGACAACAAAACCATAACGGAGACTCGCATGCCCTTACCCTTCCCCGGCCGCGCCTTCGCGCGTGCCGTCGCACTCACTGCGGCGCTATGTTTCAGCGCCGCCCACGCCCAGGTGCCCGAGCGCAGCATCGACGAAATCAAGGTGGAGGCGCAGGCGCGCGCCGAGCGCGGCGCCTACCCGATGGGCGGGCTGGACCCGGCCGACGTGCGCGACGCGCTCTCACGCATCAAGACCCGCGAGCGCGACGACTGGGCCGCGGGCTTCGGCGCCGTCGCCGGCAAATACATGGCGCAGGCGCAGGCGGCGAAAACGCCCGCCGAGGCCGCCGCCAATTACAAGCGCGCCTGGCGCCTGTATTACTTCGGCCAGTGGCCGGTGCCGGCTTCGCCGGGCAAGCAGCAGTCGTATGCGAATGCGCTCGACGCCTACGCCAAATACGCGCGCACGCTGGACCCGCCGCTGGAAGTGGTGCGCATTCCCTTCGACACCGGGCATGGGATGAGTGAGATCGTCGGCTACTTGCGGCTCCCCAAAAGCGCGACGGGGCCAGTCCCACTGGTGCTGGCCATCAGCGGCCTGGACAGCCGCAAGGAAACCGTGGCCGAGACCTACGACGCGGTGCTGAAACACGGCGTCGGCTTTTTCGCGGTGGACAGCCCCGGCACCGGCCAGGCGCCGGTGAAGGTGAGCCCGACCTCGGACCGCATGTTCAGCGCGATCCTGGATTACCTGAACAAGCGCCCGGAAGTCGATAGCAAACGCATTCTCACCCACGGCGTTTCCTTCGGCGGCTACTGGGCGACGAAGATTGCCATTACCGAAGAAAAGCGCCTGATCGGCGCGGTGGCGCAGTCCCCGCCGATTGATATTTTCTTCTCCGAAAAATTCACCCGCGAAGGCACGCTGGGCAATCGCGAATATTTGTTCGACCTCGCGCCCGCCTTCATCGCCGTGGTCGAAGGCACGAAAACCATTGATGATCTGGCGCGCATCCTGCCCGCCATGTCGCTGGCGAAACTCGGCCTGCTCGGCCGCCCGATGGCACCGATGCTATTGGTCGGCGGCGTCAAAGACACGCAAGTGCCGATCGCCGACCTCGAATTGCTGATGCGCAGCGGCACCGCGCCGAAGGAGGAGTGGCTCAACCCGGTCGGCGGCCACCTTGGGCGCGAAGCGCGCGGCTGGACCGACCCGGTGATCTACTCGAAGGTGATCTTGCCGTGGGAGCTGCGCACCATCGCGCAGTCACGCGAAGCGAAGTAGCACGCTCCGAAAAAAAATCGGGGTCACCAGCAACGCAAATGCGATTTTCAGCTTCACCGAAATCGCATTTGCGTGACCTTGACCCCGATTTTCGCAACGGAGGGATGCAGCCTGCGCGGCCCTAGCCTGAAACAGGCGAAGGTGGCGTTCCCATTCGAGCAACGCCCGGGACAGCCGCCTACGCCGCCTGCTCCACGTAATCCGCCATCTCCTCCAGCACATAGTGCTCGCGCATCTGCAACTCGACATCGTCCACCACGTTGCGGGTGTCGAACCAGGCTTGCGGGTCATCGTCCTGCGGCTTGGGCCATTCGAAGGTATAGCCGCCGCGCCCGCCGATGGCCGCGCCCAGCGGGTCGCGCACCACGCGCATGCCTGCACGGTAGTCCGCATGGGCTTCCAGGCGGCGGTTGAGTTCGGCGATGTAGTCGTCCAGGGTGAGCGAGAAGCGCACCATCGTCGTGGGCGGGTTGGCGACTGGGCTGGCTTGGGTGGGCATCTGTTCGTTCATGTTGTTTATCCCGTTCATGTTGTTCATCCCTTTGTGCTGGTGGGGTCACTATGCGATGCGGCAGGCAGCGCCTCAGCCAGCATTGCGCCGAGTTGCGTGTCGGCGGCGTCCGACGCCGCGTCCGCCGGCGTCATGCTGCCCGTTGCCGTGAAGTGGCTGGCGAAAACGGATAAATGCCCGGAAATCGCCAAAAATGACCCAAAAGCGCCATAAAAACGAACACTTATGCATGTTTTTCGCCACATCCGGCCGCGCACCGGCGCCGATTGCGGCCCGGCGCTTTGAACCCTCCCGGCCCCGCCTTTACAATTTTGCGTCGCCAAGCAAGCGTCGCCGCCGTGTAGGCATGCGCCTGACATACGGCGGCGGGGCGAGGTAATAAATTCCTCCAATTGGCGCCGGGGCAAAGGCGTCGCTGGTAGTGGGCAGGCTTCCGCTGTGGTTCGCAGGAGCTCAAAGGGGTGCCGTGCGCGAGGCGCTTCTTTGCACATCAACAATATCAACAACTCTCAATCGCGCCAGCCGGACCCTTACCCTGGATGAAGCAGGCACTGTGGACACGCAACGCAATTCTCTGGGCCGGGGCGGCTTTGCCCTGCCTGCTGATTTGCGCCCTGATGTTCGGCCTGTCCCGCGAAAGCGGCGGCACCGCCTACACGCTGATGATGGCCGCGTTGATGCTTCTGCTGGCGCTGACGCTGCTGATGAGCCTGTGGCTGGCGCGCCTGTTCGCCACCTGGCGCGGGGCCTTGGGCGGCATCGAGCGCACCCTCTCGGCCCACACCCTGGTGCAGTTGCGCGACTTCGAGCTTTCCGGCGACGCCGAGCTGGACCGCATCGTCGCCGCGCTGAACGACTTCAACGGGCGCGTGCGCAGCGAGCACGCGGCCAACGAGGAACTGTCGCAAAAGCTGGCGCAGTCCGAGCGCATGGCCACCCTCGGGCGCCTGGCCTCCGGACTGGCGCACGAGATCCGCAACCCGCTGGCGGCGGTGCGCCTGAAAGTCGAAAACGCGCTGCACGCCCCGCCCGGCGCCGAGCGCGCGGCGATGGACTTCACCTTGAACCAGGTGGCGCGCCTTGAGCGCCTGCTCACCGGCCTGCTGAGCCTGACGCAGGCGCTGAAACTCTCCCCCGGCCGCGTGCCGCTGGACGCCTGGATGCGCGAGCGCCTGGCCAGCGTGCAGCCGCCGGCCGACGCCGCCGGCGTGATGCTCGAATTCATTCCCCAGGGCGTGCCGGAGTCGTGGACCTTCGACCCCGACCACCTGGCCCGCGCGGTGGAAAACCTGCTGCTCAACGCCATCGCCCACAGCCCGCGCGCCGGGCGCATCGAGCTGGGCGTGGCCGCCGACGCCGGCAGCCTGCGCATCCACGTGCAGGACGAAGGCGCGGGCATCGACCCCTCGGTGCGCGAGCAGATTTTCGAGCCCTTCATCACCGGGCGCAAAGACGGCGTCGGCCTCGGGCTGACCCTGGCGCGCGCCGTCGCCGTGGCGCACGGCGGCACCCTGCACAACGTGCCGGTGGCCATCGGTGCGCGTTTCGAGCTGGAGATTCCGTGGCACGTATCCTGATTGCCGACGACGACGCCGCCTTTCGCGAGGGCCTGCGCGAAACGCTGGCCGGCGCCGGCCACCTCGCCGCCGAGGCGCACAACGCCGAGGCCGCGCTGCGCGCCCTGCAATCTTCCGAGCAGGACCTGGTGTTCCTCGACCTGCGCATGCCCGGCATGGGCGGGCTGGACGCGCTGCGCGGCATCAAGGCGCAGACCCGCTTCGCGCAATTGCCGGTGGTCATCATGACGGCCTATTCGTCGAGCGAAAACACCATCGACGCAATGCGCCTGGGCGCCTTCGACCATCTCTCCAAGCCGGTCGGGCGCAACGACGTGCTCACGGTGGTGGACCGCGCCCTGCGCTCCAAGGGGGTGGCGCCGGCCGCGCCCGCGCCGGGGCTCACCGACGCGCTGATCGGCGAGAGCCCGTCGATGCGCGAAGTGCAAAAGCGCATCGGCATGGCCGCCGTCAGCGATGCCACCGTACTCATCACCGGGGAGACCGGCACCGGCAAGGAACTGGTGGCGCGCGTGCTGCACGAAAAAAGCCTGCGCGCCAGCCGCGCCTGCGTCGCCGTCAATTGCGCGGCTATTCCCGCCGACCTGCTGGAGAGCGAACTGTTCGGCCACGTCAAGGGCGCTTATACCGGCGCGGTTTCCGACACCGCCGGCTGCTTTCGCGCCGCCCACGGCGGCAGCCTGTTCCTGGATGAAATCGGCGACATGGGCATGCCGATGCAGGCGAAGATTTTGCGCGTGCTGCAGGAGCGCGAAGTGCTGCCGGTGGGCGCCAGCGCCCCGGTGGCGGTGGACGTGCGGGTGATCGCCGCCACCAACCGCGACCTGGTCGAAGCGGTGCGCGCCGGGCGCTTTCGCGAAGACCTGTACTACCGCCTGAACGTGGTGCCGATCCACGTGCCGCCGCTGCGCGAGCGCCTGCCGGACCTGATCCCGCTGGCGCGCCACTTTCTCGGCCGCGCCAGCGAGGCTCCCAAGGTGCTCACCCCGGGCGCCGCGCACGTGCTCGCCGGCCACGACTGGCCGGGCAATGTGCGCGAGCTGAAAAACCTGATGGAGCGCCTCTCGGTGCTGGTGCGCGGCGCGGTGATCGACGCCGGCGAAATCCAGCTCACCTCTTCGCGCTCCGACGAATTGCGCGGCCTGCTCGACAGCGACCTGCACACCGCCGTCACCCGGCTGGAAAAGCTGATGATCAACCAGGCCCTGCAACAAGCGGGCGGCAATCGCGCCAAAGCCGCGCGCCTGCTCGGCATCCGCCGCCAGTTGCTCTACGTCAAGCTCAAGCAATACGGCATCGAGCACTAAAGGGCGTTGTCTCTTTTGCGGACAGGGGGTGTCCGCAAAAAGGACAATTCGAGCCAGTTCACGGAGACAAACTATTGATTTTTAACCCTTCTATTTTTGGCATGCCTCCTGCAAGACTGCTGCCACAAGCGGTATTGCAATCCCGGGGGGCAATTGAGCAAGGATGTTGTTGTGGGCATGAACGGCGGTGATCGCGGGCTTCCCCCAAGCCCCCCCGACCAGGCAAATGGCGCTGCTGCCGCACGCGGCGCGCCCATGCGCGCGCGCCGGGGCGCTGCGGGTCTTAGCGGTCTTAGCGGTCTTAGCGGTCTGCGCGGTCTGCGCGGTCTGCGCGGTCTGCGCGGTCTGCGCGGTCTGCGCGGTCTGCGCGGTCTGCGCGGTCTGCGCGGTCTGGGCGGCCTGGGCGGCCTGAGCGGAGACCTCGCGTAATGGCCCTGCTCCAGTTGTTCAAGTGCCTGAACCCGGACTGCGGCCTCACCTCCACCTTGAGCGTGATCGTCGACCCGCATAAGCTCGCCCTTTCCAGCGCCTGCATCCATTGCCACGCACTGCACCAGGTGGTGCGCAATCCGGCCGGCACCGGCGAAGGGGCCTACAGCGTCACCGGGCTGGTAGTGTCGGACCAAGGCGGGGACGGCAGCCCTTAAGCAGGCGCATCCGGCCGATCAGGCATCGCCGGCGCGCCGCCGGACTAGAATTCGCCCTTTCGCACAGCGCACGAAGGGCACCCCATGAATCTCGGCATCGAAGGCGACCGCATCCTGGTGATCGGCGCCAGCGAAGGCATAGGCTATGAAACCGCGCTGGCGCTTTCGCACGAAGGCGCGCGCGTCACCATCGCCTCGCGCAACGCCGCGGCCATCGAGGCGGCCGCCAAGCGCATCAGCGCCGCCACCGGCCACGCGGTGGAAACCCGCATCATCGACGTATTGAGCGAGGCCGCCACCGAAGCGCTGATCGTCGACTGGGACAACCAGCCCCTCGACGGCCTGGTGCTGGCCACCGGCGGCAGCTACCGCGCGCCCTTCGGCGAACTCACCGACGCGAAGTGGATGGAGAACTACACCTTCAACGTGCTGGGGCCGGTGCGCCTGCTGCGCGGCCTGCTGCCGGCGCTGAAAAAAGGCCGCGATGCGCGCGTGCTGTTTTTCGGCGGCGCCGGCGCGAAAATGCTGCACCCCCAGCAGGTGGTGTCGAACGTGCACAAGGCCGGCATTTTGGCGCTGGCGAAAACATTGGCGGATGAACTCGCGCCCGAAGGCGTGCGTGTCAACGCCATCTGCCCCGGGCGCACCTGGACCAAGTTGTGGAAAGACCGCGCGGCGGATTTCAACGCCAGGGAAGGGCTGACGGAAGAGCAGGTGGTGCAGCGCTTCGCCGCCGACATTCCGCTCAAGCGCTTCGCCCAGCCCGGCGAAATCGCCGCCGTGGCCTGCTTCATGATGTCGCGCCAGGCTTCCTACCTGGTGGGGCAGGCGATCAATGTGGATGGCGGCATGGCGAAGGGCTTGCTGTAGGCTATAGGCACCCGGCCCGAAGCCAACGCCCCGAGCACACGCCATGAGCGAAACCATTCCCTCCCCGTCCACGCAGCGCCTGGCGCGCATCGGCGTCGCCCTGAGCGGGCTGCTGCTCGGCCTGATGCTGGCGCTTTGCCTGCTGGCCTGGGTGACGGACGAGGACTTGTTCGGCCAGCCCGCGATCCCCTATTTGTTTCTGCTGATCGCGCTTGGCTGGTGCTGGGTCAAGGCGACGATGGATGCGCGCGCCGGCGCAGGCGGCGGCAACACCAGCACGAGAAAAGCGCGGCGCATGGCTGCGGCGGCGCTGCGCCTGTTCGCCGGCGCCGTGCTGGCGGCGGCGGGCATCTACATCGTGATGCCTGCCGCGCCGGCCGCCTGGGTGGCGACCACCGCCGTCATCGAGAGTGCGCTGCCAGCGCAGGAAAAAATGCGCACGCGCTTTTATTCGGGCACGCCGCTGGCCCGCATCGGCGAGGGCATGGCGATCGCGCCCAATCCCCGCCTGACGCGCGCCGGCGTCGGCAACGACGGCGTCATCACGCTGCAAAGCGAAGCGCTGCAGGTGAACGTCGTCCTCACCCCGCGGGTGGTCAGCGCAGCGGCAACCGAGCCGGGCGCGGCCGCAGGCGCGCGCCGCCTGGACTGGGTGTGTACCGGCACGCCGGAAAAGCGCCTGCCGCCGCATTGCCGCCAGGCCAATGGCGAGTCGGCCGCCGCTCCTTAGCCCGCGCCCGGGTATACGCCCCAAATCTGCAGCAGCACCAACACCACCTCCACCGCCCACAACGCCGTCAGCTGGCCCCACACCGACAGGCCCGCATCGCGCTCCTGCCGTTTCAGCAGCCACCAGGTTGCCACCAAGGCCACCGACGCCACGACAAACAGCGGCTGGCATTGGACGATCAGCGCGGCGAGCGCGGGGTGGGCAGCGTAGCGCAGCGGAAAGGCCGGTACCACCACGCATGCGATCAGGCCGGGCACGAAGGCCGTAACCAGCGACATTTGCGATACAAAGCTGCTCGCGGCATAGCGCACCGCGTGGTCCACCACGCGGCCGCTCACCAGTTCGCTGTTGGCCGGTCCGCTTTTGGCCGGTTCGTGCCGGGCCGCTTCGTGCCTGGCCGGTTTGTCCTGCGTGGTGTCCAAAGGCATCGCGCTTGGCGCTACCCCGGCTCCCTGTCATTCGCCGGCAGCGTGTAGTCCGGCCCGAGCACGCGCATCTTGCCGGTGGAGGAAAGCAGGTCCGACTTGCGGATCGCATCCACCACCTGCGTGTAGCTGGGGTCGCCGACGGCGTACAGCACCACGGTGTGGCCGCTGCGTTCGCTGCGGCGCACGTATTCGTATTCGGCCGCGCCGTCCTTCGCCTTGAAGGAGCTGCGGGTGGCGAGCGTGTCGTCAAGCGCGACCACTTGTCCATGACAAGGGCCGCCGATCAGCAAGGCTTGCATGGGAACTCCTGCGAAGCATCGTTTTGGAGGATCAGTCTATCCCATCGTCATGAAAATGGCGAGGGGGTGCGAGAGGATGAGCGTCGGCTAATGTTGCCCGCCCGCCGCGGCCGCGTGACCAGGGCAGGCCTCGCGGCAGGAGCGCCGCGTTTCAGAAATACAGCCCCACCACCGCCTTCAATCTTCCCGCCGCCAGCACCGGCAGCGCCAGCAGGCTGGTGAGCCCGGCCTTGCGCGCCGAGCGGCCGTTGACCGAAGCGTCGTGGGCGATGTCCGCATTCGCTTCCGGCAGGCCGCTGGCCCACACGCGGCCCAGCGGCCCTTCGCCGTGGGCGATGCGCGCGCTCACATAGTCCTGCGGAAAGGCCTTGTTGAGGTCGCAGTCGCCGCCGGCAAACACCAGCGCCTCGTGCGCTCCAGGTGTCTCATCGAAGGTCCAGATTTCGAAGCGCCGCGCCAGCGGCGAGCCCAGCGCCGAAAGAAAGGTCATCACAAAGCTGTGGCCATCGTCGAGAAACATCGGCAGCGCCAGGCCGCGCGACAGGCCCAGGGGCGCGCCGTCATGGCGGCGCACGAAGCGCTTTTCAAACCACAGCTCGCTCATCACCTCCGGCATGCCGCTTTGCCACACTGTCCCCGGCAGGCCGACGCCGGGCTTGAAACTGCGCTCGCGCGAGGCCGCCTCGAACTCCAGCGCGGTGCCGTAGTAGCCGTCGGCCAGCACCAGGTCGGCGCCCGGCGCCGCATGCCACACCTCGATGGCGCCGAAATGTTCCTGGTCGTCGCCGCAATAGATCACGATCACCGCCAGCAGATAGTCGCCGGCGAAAATCGGCAGCGCGATGCCGCAGGTCAGCCCCGCCGCCTTGGCCTGGCGCGAGCGCTTGAAGTAGGAATGCTGCAAGTCCTTCAGCACCACCGGCCCGCGCACCGCCCACGCATGCCCCGGCAGGCCCTCGTCGTAACCGAAGACCATGCGCTCGCTGGCCGCGCGAAACTGGCGCAGCGCGATGTTGCCCGCCTCCGGGTAGAGTCCCCCGTAGTATTCAAGCTGGGTTCTGGATTTTGAGGGTACCCAGACTTCGCACGCGCGCACGAATGTTTTCATTATTGGCTTCTCCGCTTGGGACCAAGCCAATGCAGCACGAAAGATGCCAGCGCGATGGGCGCGGAGGTAAAACCGGGCGCGCCGCCTGCATCCCCACTTGCACACAAGCGGGAGAGCAAGTCGGATCAGCGGGCGAGCCGCAGCGGATTCAAGCTTTCCACGCTGCCCAGATGATCAGCGTAGGGAAAATTCACGCGGTCGGCGAGCCAGGTGCGCGCCATTTGCGCATCGCTGATCAACAGAACCTGAAAGGGGCATTCCCGCACGTAATGCTCGCTGCCCAGTGCGGCGCTTTCGACAAACTCGTAGTAGTGCGGCGGTTTCATCGCCTCGAGCACGGTCAGCGCGATCTCGCGGGTCGGTGCCGCGATATAGGCGGCCACGCCATCCTGGACCTTGACCACGGCAAGGAATTTGTATGTCCCCGCCGGACCAGCGACCGGCTCGCGCGTAGCGATGAAGTAAAGCGCCGGGTAATTCACGCCGCCTCCAGCATCGCCTCCGGCGTGAAGTCGATGGTGGTCCGGCGCAGCTCGCGGCGCTCGCTGATCGGAAAGCGCCGCCCGCGATGCAGGCTGGCGCGGTTGTCCCACATCACGGTGTCGCCGACCTGCCACTGGTGGGCGAAGACGAAGGGGCGCTGCGTCGCGTGCTCCAGCAGGTCGGAGAGGAAGACGCGCGCCTCGGCCACCGGCCAGCCGACGATTTGCCGCGCATGCACGCCGACGAACAGCAGCTTGCGCCCGGAGCCGGGGTGGGTGTGCATCAGCGGCCAGGTGGCGGGCGCGATGGCCTTCTTTTGCTCGTCGGTATAGGCGTCGTCACCCAGCAATATGCGCGTGTGCAGGGCGTAGTGCTCGGCTTCCAGCGTGGCGCATTCGGCCTGCAGGCCGGCATCGAGCGCGTCCCACGCGGCGCGCAGGTCGGCGAACTCGGTATTGCCGCCGCTGGACGGAATTACCACGGCGTGCAGCAGGGAGTAGGCGGCGCGCGGATTCTGGAACGAGCTGTCGGAGTGCCACAACTGGTTGGCGAAGTTGGACAGGTTTTTCGGCGAGTCGCGCTTCGACACATTGCCTTGCGCATCGACGTTGGAGATGTCGATCAGACGCTCGTCGGACAAACGCTCCGGGCGCTTGAAGAGTTTTTTCAGGCCCACGTCCAGCGGGCCGAAGGAGGTGGCGAAGGCGACCTGCTGCGCTTCGGTAAGCGGCTGCTTGCGCCACACCAGCACGGCGTACTTGTTCATCGCGGCGTTGATCTGCTTGCGCTCTTCTTCGCTGATGGGTTGCGTAAGGTCGACGCCGGAGGCTTCGGCGGCGAACAGGGGGTGCAGGGGATGGAGGGTCAAGGGCATAAGTTTTTTCTGCCGGGATGAAGTGGAACTATCCGCACTCCTCCCGTTCGTCCTGAGCCTGTCGAAGGGCGCCGTGCGCTGCCCAAGTGGGGCACACACCCTTCGACAGGCTCAGGGCGAACGGTGGAGGGAATTGCGGCGCAATACATGAACAGCATCAACAAGCTCGCGTAAGCGCAGGCGTGACACCCGCACTTTACTCCGGCTGAATATTCGCATCCGCCACCACTTTCGCCCAGCGCTTGATCTCGCTGACGATGTAGGCATCGAGCTGCTCCGGCGTCGAGCCGACGCTAGTCATCCCTAAGTCCTCGACACGCTTTTTCAAATCCGGCTCGTTCAATGCGCGCGCGGTGTCGGCGGCGATCTTGTTGAGTATCGTCTTGGGCGTGCCGGCCGCCGCTTCGAAGGCCAGCAGCGCATTCACGCTGAAGCCGGGGATGGTCTCGGCCACCGTCGGGTAGTCGGCGCCGGGAATGCGCTTCAGGCCCTCGGTGGCGATCATTTTCATCCGCCCGGCCTTCACATAGGGCTGCACCGAGAGATAGGGGTCGAACAGCAAATCGATGCGCCCGCCCATCAGCTCGGTCTGCGCCGGGGCGCTGCCCTTGAAGGGCGAGTGCAGCATGTCGAAGCCGGCGGTGCGCTTGAGCAGCTCGGCGCCGAGGTGCGTGGTGCTGCCCGCGCCGGGGGTGCCGTAGGTGAGCTTGCCGGGGTTCTTCTTGCCGTAGGCGATCATCTCGGCCAGGGTATTGAAGGGCGCGTCGTTGCGCGCGACGATGGCCAGCTGCAAGTCGGCGATATGGCTGACGCCCGCCAGGTCTTTCAGCGTGTTGTAGGGCATGCTCTTGCGCAGCGAGGGGTTCACCGCGAAGGCGGAGTTGACCATCACCATGGTGTAACCATCGGGCGTACTCTTGGCGACGAAGTCGACGCCGATCACCGTGCCGGCGCCGGGCTTGTAGTCGATGATCACCGGCTGGCCCCAGTAGCCTTCGAGCTTTTGCCCGATCAGGCGCGCCACCGTGTCCGTCGGCCCGCCGGGCGGGAAGGGCACGATGATTTTCACCGGCCCCTTGGGAAACTCCTGGGCGGCGGCGGCAAGCGAAACGCAAAGGGCGAAGGCGGCGCACAACAGGGCGGCGGCGCGAAGCAGGAGCAGGCGCATTTTGTCTCGAATAAATGGGCAGGCCGCGATGGTAACGCAAGGCGGCGCGGCGGCGTCGGCTGCTTCCTACAGCGCTTTCGCCGCCTCTCCCACAGACGCCGCCGGCCGGCGCGTCCATTGTGCTTGCATGGCCCGCGCCCGTGCACGGCGGCGTGCCTATCCATGACACTGACCCCAAGGAGACATCCGATGAAAACCCGCCTTTCCCTGATCGGCCTGCCGATCCTCGCCCTCGCCCTGGCCGCGCCGGTGTACGCGCAAAACGCCGCCGGCACCGGCACCAACACCCAGGGCAGCACCAGCAGCGGCACCACCGGCACCAGCGGCGGCTCGGCCGCCAGCAACACCGGCAGCGCCAGCACCGACAGCAGCATGAGCAAGCCGGCCAAGGCGCCGAAAATGAAAAAGGCGAAAAAGTCGAAGATGAGCAGCATGCAAAAATCCGACAGCACCGGCAACGCCAAGCAGACCACCGGCAGCGCCAGCAGCGGCACCACCGGCGCCGGCGCCGCCGGCAGCGGCAGCGCGGCCACCACCACCACCGGCCCGGCCGCGATGACCAAGTAAGGACGCCGCGCGGCGTGCCGCGGTTGCGGTGCGCCGCGTTGCGGACAGCACGCCACGGCCATCATCCGCCGCGCCCGACGCAAGCCCGGCGCGGCGGCCGCATTAGCTCACTCGCGCCGCCGTGCTCACCGCCGCCGGCGCCCTCACCCCAAGGACCCCCCCATGACCTCCAGCACCAGCCCCCGCGACACCCTCTGGGAACTGATCAAGGACATCAAGTACGCCATGCTCACCACCAGGCATGCCAACGGCCACCTGCATTCGCGCCCGGTGACCACGCTCAACAAGGCGATCGACCATGACGACGCGCTCTGGTTTTTCGTCTCGCGCGGCAGCGAGCCGGTCACCGACCTGGCGGCGCAAGGCCAGGTCAACCTGGCCTACGCCCATCCGGGCAAGGACAGCTATGTTTCGGTCTCCGGCACCGGCGCCATCGTCGACAACCCGGCGAAAAAGCAAGAGTTGTGGAGCAGCATGGCGCTGGCCTACTTCCCCGGCGGCGTGGGCGACCCCGACCTCGCCCTGCTGTGCGTGCGCATCACCCACGCGCACTTCTGGGATGTGAAGGAAAACAAGCTGACCCAGCTCTACGAAATGGCCAAGGCAATGAGCACCGGCACCCGCCCCAATCTCGGCCGCGAAGGTGAAGTGCGCATCGCCGCCAACAGCTAGCCCCGCTGCGGCGCAGAACCAAACCGGGCGCGGGCGGTCTACGGATTTGCCGCGCCGCCCGCGCGGCGCTGAAAGAAAGCCGCAGATGACCGACTTTGACTCCGACTCCGACTCCGACTCCGTCCGCGTCAGCAAAGTCCCCGAAGTCACCTGGCTGTTCTGGCTGATCAAGATCGCCGCCACCACCCTGGGCGAGACCGGCGGCGACGCGCTGTCGATGTCGCTCAACCTCGGTTACCTGCTCTCCACCGCGATTTTCGCGGTGTTCTTTTTTGTCGCCGTCGGCGCGCAAATCGCCGCCAGGCGCTTTCACCCGCTGCTCTACTGGACCACCATCCTCGCCTCCACCACGGTGGGCACCACCCTGGCGGACTTCGCCGACCGCTCGCTGGGCATCGGCTACGCCGGCGGCTCGGCGCTGCTGCTGGCGCTGCTGGCGGCCTCGCTGTTTTTCTGGCACCGCACCCTGGGCAGCATTTCGGTGGCCAGCGTCAGCACGCCGCGCGCCGAGATGTTCTACTGGGTCACCATCATGTTCTCGCAGACGCTCGGCACGGCGCTTGGCGACTGGACCGCCGATACCCAGGGCATGGGCTATGGCGGGGGCATCATCGTCTTCGGCAGCCTGCTGGCGCTGGTGGCCGCCGCCTATTTCTGGACCCGCCTGTCGCGCACCCTGCTGTTCTGGCTCGCCTTCGTGCTCACCCGCCCACTGGGCGCAGTGCTCGGCGACCTGCTCGACAAGCCGCTGGCCAACGGCGGCCTGGCCTTCAGCCGCTACACCGCCACCGCCTTGCTGCTGGCCTTCATCGTGCTGTGCATCGTGGTGTTTCCGCAGCGCGCGGCACGGCAGGCGCATTAGGGCCGCGCCGGCGCTGCTCCTGGCTTTCCACCCGGCGGCGCGGCGGGCATGCCACCGCCGCAGCGTGTAAGATTGGACGCAAGAACCAATGCGGCCACCCTGCATGCGCGGTTATCCATGCGCGGCCGCGGGAGACGCGAATGCCGCGCAATGTCGTTTTCATCTTTATCGTCGGCGGGCTGTTTTGCTACGCGCTGATGAAGATGTTCGGCGTCGACTATCAGCCGCCCGCCAGCAGTTCGCGCACGATTTTTTTCAACCTGACGACGGCGGCGGTGTTCGTCTGGGCGCTGCTCGGCCTGGACATGGAGGAAATCGGCGATGTCCAGGTGTCGATTTTCTTTTGCATCGGCGCGGCGTGCCTGCTGTTGGCGTGGCTTACCGGCTGCGGGGTGGACGACCTGTTCACCCTGTTCGGCCCTAGCCATCGTTGCACGCTCAAGACCCCGGGCTACGGCTTTCCGGTGATGGGGCTGGCGATCCTGCTGCGGCGCATGCTGGCGAGCATGGGATACGGCAGGCACGAGGATTAGTCCGGACCAGACCCGGTATTGGCCGGGCATCGCAAGCCCGCCGCCTCAGCGTCCGCCTTCCTCGATCATCACCTCCTGCGTCACCTTCGCCACCTCTTCGTCTTCTTCGGTGAGGCGCGTCTTTTTCCAGCCGCCGCGGGCGAACCAGGCCATCGACACCAGGGCCACCGCGACGTTGGTCACCGGGAACGACCACCACAGCCCTTCGGCACCCAGCGCCGTCTGCCTGGACAGCACGTAGGCCAGCGGAAACTGGATCATCCATTGCGAGACCAGCGCGATCACCATCGCCGAGAGCATGTTGCCGGAAGCGCGAAAGGCCGCCACCACGCATAGCTGCACGCCGATGCCGCCCCAGGCCAGGCACATGATGCGGATGAACTGCGCGCCGTGCCTGATCACGTCGGCATCGCCGGGGACGAAAAACGCGACGATCCACGGCGCCGCCGGATAGGCGATCACGCCCACGCCGCTGAGCACGGCGAAGCCGGTTAAGGTGCCCAGCCAGGTGATGCGCTCGGCACGCCCGAGGTTGCCGGCGCCGATGTTCTGCCCGACCAGGGTGGAGACGGCCTGCGACAAGCCCATCGCCGGGATGGTGATCACCTGGATCACGTTGGAGCCGACGCCGTAGGCGGCAATCGTCAGCGTGCCGAAGCTGGCGACGAGAAACGACATCACCACCAGGCCGAGGCCGCGGGTGGAAAGCTCCACCGAGCCGGGAAAGCCTAAGAAGAAGGCGCGCTTGAGGTAGGGCGGATCGGGCCTGAAATTCTTCCACTGCACCTGGATGCCGTGGCGCCCGCGCAGCAGCACGGCGATGCCGATCGCCGCCGCCAGCGCCTGCGTGACCAGCGTCGCCAGCGCCGCGCCCATCACCCCTTGTCCCGGCAGCGGCCCCCAGCCGAAAATGAACAGCGGGTCGAGCGCGAAATTGAGCACCACTGTGCCCAGCACGATGTACAGCGGAATGCGCGTCTGCCCGACGCCGCGCATCAGCGCCTGGAACATGGCGTAGCCGAAGACGAAGATGATGCCGACAAAAGACACCCGCAAAAAACCCAGCGCCCCGTCGTAGACGTCTTGCGCCACTCCCAGCAGGCGCAGCAGCGCCGGCGCCAGCGCATAGCCCAGCCCGCCCAGCAGCACCGAAGTGAGGACCACCATCAGCATGGTCTGCGCCGCCACGTGGTTCACCATGTCCTGGCGCCCGGCGCCCATGTACTGCGCCGAGAGCGTCGCCCCCGCCATCGCCAGGCCGGCCCCCAGCGCGATCACCAGGAAAGTCACCGGAAAGCTCACCGACACCGCCGCCACCGCCGCCGCGCCGAGGCGCCCGACCCAGAACGCGTCGGTCAATTGATAGCCGGTCTGCAGCAGGTTGCCGAGGATGATCGGGATCGCCAGCGTCAGCATGGCGCGGGGAATCGGCCCGGAAAGGAACAGGGTTTTGCGTTCGGCGGGGGTCATTGTTATTGCGCCGGGACCCGGCGCGTTTGTAGCTGGATGATGGTCTGACCAGTGTTGCGCGGGAAATATCCCCGCGCCAACGCTGCTGCGCGCACTCCGGAAAAAATCGGGGTCGGAGTGATGCTATCGGCAAACCGCGCGGCTTCACACCATCGCAATACACTCCACCGAAATCAGCAGGTCCTTCGGCAGCGCCACCACCGGTGTCGAGCGCGCCGGCGGCTTGTCGGGGAAAAACTCGGCGTAGAGCGCGTTCATCACCGCGAAGTCGCCGGCGTCGGTTAAGAACACGGTGGTCTTGACCACCTGCTCCGGGCCGCTGCCGGCGGCGCGCAAAATGTTGGCGAGGTTGGTGAAGGCCTGGCGCGCCTGGGCGGCGAAGTCGGTGCCGGCGAGTTTGCGGGTGACCGGGTCCAGGCCGCCCTGGCCGGAGACGAACAGCAGGTTGCCCGCCTTCACCACCTGCGAGTAGGGGCCGAAGGCCTGGGGAATGCCGGGGCCGGCCGGGACTTCGTGCATGGGGTTCTCCTGGTGGAGCCGCGGGCGGCCGCGGCATGGCGGCATTCTGACCGATAGGCGCCGCTACCGGCAAGCGCGGCGCGCGCGCCTGTCCCGTGCGCGGCGAGACCAAAAAGGGCGGTGGAATGCCCGCTTGTTCGCGGCCTGCCGCGGCGGCGCCGGGCGCATACTGGATGGACGCGCTTGGCGCTTGGCCCAAGCGTCACACGCCCTGCGGGCGCCGGGGGTAGGATATTCATCCCCGGCGCCATGAAAACGCCTTCCGGCGCAGCGCCGTGGACTGCCAGAAAGTTCGAACGACGATGACGACCCGCCCGCTTGCAGTGCCTGCGCGGCGTCTGCCCGCGGGCAGGCACTGCAAGCGGGCGCACGTCCGGGCCGCGCGCCATGCCTGAGCGCAAGATGGCGCCCCTCTCCGCCGAAGACAGCCGCGCGGCGCAGGCGGCCGCGCGCGACGAGCTGGCGCAAAGCGAAGCCTGCTACCGCAGCCTGTTCGATGCCAATCCGGAGGCGGTGCTGGTGCTGTGCGATTCCAAGGTGGTGCTGGCCAACCCGGCCTGCGTGCGCCTGTTCGGCTACGCCAGCGCCGACGCGCTGCTCAACCACTGGAGCGGACCGCATGTCGACCCGGCGGACTTGCTGCGGGCGCGCGAGCTGGTGCGCCGGGTGGTCGAGGAGCGGGCGGCGCAGCCGCCGCTGGTGCTCACCCTGCTGCGCCGCGACGGCAGCCGGGTGGTGGTCGAGAGCACCACCTTGCCGATCGATTACCAGGGCCGGCCGGCGGTGCTTTCGATCATGCGCGACCTGACCCGCGAGCGCGGCGCCGCCAAGCGCGTGGAGCGTCTTTCCAACTTGCGCCTGGCGCAGTCGCGCACCAACGAAGCGATTTTCCGCATCGCCGACCCGGCCGCGCTGGCGCAGGCGGTGTGCGCCATTGCCGTCGAGCAGGAAGGGGTGACCAGCGCCATCGTGCGCCGGCTCGACGGCGAGCACGGCGCCCTCGATGTGCTGGGCGCCGCCGGCGTGCAGCTGGGGCGCATCGGCGTGGTGCCGGCGCGCCTGGACGACCCCGGCAGCGCCGCCGTGCGGGTGCTGCGCGAGCAGCGCGCGCAGGTGCGCAACGATATCGACGAAGGCGACTGGGGCAACGCCGCCGCCGAGGCGCGCCAGCTGGGGATGCGCGCGCGCGCGATTTTTCCGCTGCTCGACGGCGGCGAGTGCAGCGGCGTGTTCGTCCTGCTGTCGACCGAGGCCGGCTTCTTCGACGCCGAGCTCACCGCCCTGCTGGAGGAGATGGCCAACAACCTCGCCACCGCCCTGGCCAAGCGCCGCGCCGAGGCGGCGCTGGCGCGCAGCGAGCAGTATTACGGCCAGCTCTACGCCCGCATGCCGCAGGGCGTGCGCATCATCTGCGAGGGCCGGGTGGTGCTGGTCAACCCGGCGGCCGAGCGCCTGTTCGGCGTCGCCGCCGCGGGGATGATCGGCAAGCCGGCCTGGGAAGGCATCGCCGACCAGAGCCGCGCCTGGGCCGACGAGCGCCTGCGCATGGTGATCGAGCAGCGCCTGCCGGCGCCGGCGACCGAAGCGGTGCTGCGCCGCCCGGACGGCAGCCAGGTGGAAATCGAGTCGGCCCTGCTGCCGGTGGATTACGAAGGCAAGCCGGCGGCGATGGCGATCCTGCACGACCTCACCGCGCGCAAAGCCGCCGAGCGCCGCGTCGCCCGGCTCACCAGCCTGTACGCCGGGCTGTCGAAAACCAACGAAGCGATCCTGCGGGTGCCGGGCCACCTCGACCTGTGCCAGACGGTGTGCGAAATCGCCGCCACCCACGGCGACCTGCTGTCGGCCGCCATCCGCATGCTCGACCCCGAAAGCGGCATGCTCGAGCCGTATTGCGGCCACGGCACCCTGCGCGGCAATTTCGGCCTGACCGCGATACCGCTGGACCACCCGGACAGCAATGCCGCGCGCACCGCGCGCGAACTGACCTACCACGTCTGCAACGACATCGCCACCGACAGCGACGCGGCGCGCACCCGCGCCGACGCCGCTGCCATCGGCGTGCGCGCCTTCGCCACCTTCGCCCTGACCACCGACGGCGAACTCAGCGGCGTGTTCAGCGTGTATGCCCCCGAGACCGGCTTTTTCGACGACGAGCTGACCGGCCTGCTGCGCGAGATGGCCGACAACCTGTGCCTGGCCTTTTCCACCCGCCGCGCCGAGGCCGCGCTGGCGCAGAGCGAGGAACGCTACCGCGCCCTGTTCGACGCCTCGCCCGACGCCATCCGCGTGGTCTGCGACGGCCGCGCGGTGATGCTCAACCCGGCCTGCGTGCGCCTGCTCGGCTGCGCCAGCGTCGAGGAGGCGCTGGCGCAGCCCTTCAT
>DATAZV010000383.1:0-4370 GCA_036271855.1 Burkholderiales bacterium | reverse complement strand
TGGACCGTCACCGCCTACTTCGGCCTGCGGCCCTGGGAAGGCGGCGAAATCTATTTCAACCCGGAGGGCATCCAGGGCCGGGCGCTGTCCAATGTCCTCGGCCTGGGCGGCCCGACCAACGCCGAACTGCAAAAGTCGGTATCCCCCGAAATGCGCTTTTATCGCGCGCGCCTGTTCTATCGCCACACCTTCGGCCTGGGCGGCACGCCGGTGGGACTCGAGTCGGACCAGAACCAGATGGCCGGCGTGGTCGATTCGCGCCGCTTCGTGCTGACCGCGGGCAACCTCTCGCTGACCGACATCATGGGCACCAGCGACATCGCCGGCGACGGCCGTACCCAGTTCCTCAACTGGGCCAGCCTGGACCACGGCGCCTACGACTACGCGGCGGACGCGCGCGGCTTTTCCTGGGGCGTGTTCGGCGAGCTGTACTGGGACAGCTGGGCGGTGCGCGCCGGGCGCTTCCTGCAGCCCCGGGTCTCCAACGGCCTGCAGCTGGATTACAGGATCTTCAAGCGCTACGGCGACCAGGCCGAGCTGGAGCGGCGCGTTTCGATCGGCGGCCAGCCCGGGGTGATCAAGGGCTTCGTGTTCCGCAACGTCGCCAACATGGGCGCCTACGCCGACGCCTTTGCCGCCGCTGCCGGCACCGGCAACGCGCCGGTGCTGGCCGATGTGCGGCGTCCGCAATCCAAGTGGGGCGGCGGCGTGTCGTGGGAACAATCGTTCACCTCCGACATCCGCGGGCTGGTGCGCTGGGGCGCCAACGACGGCCGTACCGAGTCCTATGCCTTCACTGAAATCGACCGTGACTTTTTCACTGCCCTGCAGGTGATGGGCAACCGCTGGGGCCGCGTGCAGGACAACATCGGCATCGCCTGGGCGGTCAACGGGCTTTCCCGCGGCCATCGCGCCTATCTCGCCGCCGGCGGCCTGGGGTTTTTCCTGGGCGACGGCCAGCTCAACTACGGCGACGAAAAGATCTTCGAGGCCTATTACAGCTACGTGCCGTTCACCAGCGTCAAGGGCCTGGCGCTGTCGCTCGACTGGCAGCACATCACCAACCCTGGCTACAACCGCAACCGCGGGCCGGCGCAGGTCGGCTCGGTGCGCGTGCATTTCGAGTTTTAAGCCGTCGCGCCGCGACCGGCGTTATGCGGGAAAACCCTGATAAAGAGAACGTTTTCCCGTGCTTTTGCAAATATCGCCGTCTTTCCGGCAATTTTCTCCAATTGCCCATTTGCGCAAGCCCGAACCCTCGTAGATAATAGTCACCATAAACGTCCCCTCCGCCGGTTTTAACTGCAGCGGCCGGGCCTTAAACAACCGGCTGCGCAAGGTCCACCGGATGGCAGACAATTACATTCTGGAGACGACCGGGCTCACCAAGGAGTTCAAGGGCTTCGTTGCGGTGGGCGACGTGAGCCTGAAGGTGAAGCGCGGCGACATCCACGCGCTGATCGGCCCGAACGGCGCCGGCAAGACCACCTGCTTCAACCTGCTGACCAAGTTCCTCGAGCCCACGCGCGGCACCATCCGTTTCAACAACATCGACATCACGAAGGAAAAGCCGGCGCAAATCGCGCGCCGCGGCGTGGTGCGCTCGTTCCAGATCTCAGCCGTGTTTCCGCACCTGACCGTGCTGGAAAACGTGCGCATCGCCCTGCAGCGCAGCCTTGGCACCTCGTTTCACTTCTGGCGCTCCGACCGCGGCCTGACCCAGCTCGACGGCCGCGCGCACGAACTGCTGGCCGAAGTCGGCCTCGCCGACTACGCGCAAATGGTTGCGGTGGAGATGCCCTATGGCCGCAAGCGCGCCCTGGAAATCGCCACCACCCTGGCGCTCGAACCCGAACTGATGCTGCTCGACGAACCAACGCAAGGCATGGGCCACGAAGACGTCGACCGGGTGATGCAACTGATCAAAAAGGTGTCGGCCAAGCGCACCGTGCTGATGGTCGAGCACAACATGAAAGTGGTGGCGGGGATTTGCGACACCATCACCGTGCTGGCGCGCGGCGCCGTGCTGGCCGAAGGGCCGTACGCCGAAGTGTCGAAGAACCCGCTGGTGGTCGAGGCCTATATGGGCACGCCCGACGCCGAACTCGCATCGCCGGCAGGGCACTAGCGATGGCCGAAGCCTATCTCAAGGTCGCCGGGCTGAACGCCTGGTACGGCGAATCGCACATCCTGCACGGCATGGATTTCACGGTGAACCAGGGCGAGTGCATTTCGCTGCTGGGGCGCAACGGCGCCGGGCGCACCACCACCTTGCGCGCGATTCTCGGCCTCACCGGGCGGCGCAGCGGCTCGGTGCTGCTGGGCGGCCGCGAGATCGTCGGCTGGTCGACCCACAAGATCGCCCGCCTGGGCGTGGGCTACTGCCCGGAAGAGCGCGGCATCTACGCCAGCCTGTCATGCGAGGAAAACCTGCTGCTGCCCCCCGCGGTGGGGGTTGGAAAAAGTGCGGGCGAAGGCATGAGCGTGCCTGAAATCTACGCCATGTTCCCCAACCTGGAAAACCGGCGCCACAGCCAGGGCACGCGGCTCTCCGGTGGCGAGCAGCAGATGCTGGCACTCGCGCGCATCCTGCGCACCGGCGCGCGCCTGCTGCTGCTGGACGAGATTTCCGAGGGCCTGGCGCCGGTGATCGTGCAAAAGCTCGCCGAGGTGATCCGCGACCTGAAAGCCAAGGGTTACACCATCGTGCTGGTGGAGCAGAATTTCCGCTTCGCCGCGCCGCTGGCCGACCGCATGTATATCGTCGAGCACGGCCAGGCGGTGGCCGAGATCGCGCAGCACGAGATCGCCGCCAAACAGGAGTTGCTGCAGGAATTTCTCGGAGTCTAGGAAAGTTGGCAGGTTAAGCAGGTTTTTTGATGACCTTACCGGCCGCAAGCGGCCGATTAATAAAGAAGGAGACAGAGATGAAACTCAAACTGATACACGCGGCACTCGCCGCGGCACTCGCCCTGCCCACCGGCCTGGCTCTCTCGCAAGGCGCGCCGAAGATTTCCGGCGGCACGGTGAAAATCGGCGTGCTCACCGACCTCTCGGGGGTCTACTCCGACTTGGGCGGCCAGGGCTCGATCGTCGCCTCGCAAATGGCGATTGCCGACTGGGTCGCGAAAAACAAGCCGGCCTTCAAGGTCGAGATGGTCTCCGCCGACCACCAGAACAAGGCCGACATCGGCTCGGCCAAGGTGCGCGAGTGGTACGACACCCAGGGTGTGGACATGGTGACCGACGCCCTCAATTCGGGCGTGGCGATCGCGGTGGCCAAGGTGACGGCGGAAAAGAACAAGATCCTGATTGACACCGGCGCCGCCTCCACCCGCCTGACCAATGAAGACTGCACGCCCAACACCGTGCACTACGTCTACGACACCTACGCGCTGGCGGCAGGCCCCGGCAAGGCAGTGACCAAGGCCGGCGGCGACTCCTGGTTCTTCCTCACCGCCGACTATGCCTTCGGCGTCTCGCTGGAGCAGGACACCACGGCCGCTGTGAAGGCAGCCGGCGGCAAGGTGATCGGCTCGGTCAAGCATCCGCTCAACGCCTCCGACTTCTCCTCCTTCGTGCTGCAGGCGCAGGCGTCCAAAGCCAAGGTGGTCGGCCTGGCGAACGCCGGCGGCGACACGGTGAACTCGATCAAGGCAGCGGTGGAATTCGGCCTGACCAAGAATCAGACGCTGGTGGGCCTCCTGACCCAGATCACCGACGTCCACGCCCTCACGCTGCAGGTGACGCAGGGCATGCAGTTCACCGAAGGTTTCTACTGGGACCTGAACGACGAGACCCGCGCCTGGAGCCGCCGCTACTTCGAGAAAATGAAAAAGATGCCGACCATGGTGCAGGCCGGCACCTACTCGGCAATTACCACCTACCTGAACGCGGTGAAGGCAGTCGGCACCGACGACACCGCCACGGTGATGAAGCAGTTGAAGACGGCGCCGATCAACGACTTCTTCGCCAAGAACGGCAGGATCCGCGCAGACGGCCGCATGCTGCACGACTTCTACCTGGTGCAGGTGAAAAAGCCCTCCGAGTCCAAAGTGCCGTGGGACTACTACAACGTCAAGACGGTGCTGAAGGCCGACGAAGCAGCGCAGCCGATGTCAGCCTCGCGCTGCCCCTTTATCAAAAAGTCGTAGACACGTCGGCCGCTGCATTTCTCTGCAGCGGCTTAGCAGGTCTCTCCCCCTTCAAGGGGGAGGACAGGAGGGGGATGGGTAATGGCACTGGCTCGGAACAGAGTGTCTTTGAGTCGCCTAACCCTGTCCCCGTCCTGTCCCTCCCCTTGAAGGGAGGAGCCCTTTCGATAAAGTAACGGACGGTCTCGCAACTTCGTTTTCGGCACATTCTTTCGT
>DATAZV010000382.1:0-2114 GCA_036271855.1 Burkholderiales bacterium | reverse complement strand
CTGCTGCACCTGAATGCCTTCGATCTTGGCGTCAGCCTTGTATTTTTTGGCGTTGGCCAGGATGGTCGCGTAATTCTTCTCGGCATCTTCGGCGTTCTTGACGCCGACCATCACGCCGCCGGCTTCGGTCTTGTGCAGGATATCGGGCGAGACAATCTTCATGACCACCGGAAAGCCCATGCCGGTAGCGATTTTGGCGGCCTCCGCGGCCGATGTGGCGACGCCTTCCTTGGGCACCGGGATGCCATAGGCGTCGCAGACCAGCTTGCCTTCCGGCGCCGTCAGGCTGGTGCGTTTGTCGGCCTTGACCGCGTCGAGTATTTTGCGGACTGCATCTTTGGAATTCGACATTGATTTGCTCCCTGACGTCACTTTTTTGATTTGCCGGTGAACCCTGCGCCCGCGGTCGCCCCTACAACGAACAGGGCTTCTGCGTCTCCGCCTGGTCTGATCCAGCCTGCGAAATGATTTCCGTATGGCATTTGGTATGCCAGAAACGGCCTTGTCAAGCCGTCGAACCCCATGGAAGTGCCTGAAACAGGGTCAACTTGACATTCTGGCATTTGGCATGCCAAAAAATGACAGTCTTTCTTCTGGTAAGAGATGTCTCTCACGCAGGAGATCATCGTGTCGCTACAGAAAACAAGCAAGGCGCCATCCATCATGGCCGATGCCGAAATTGCAATCATGCGGATTGCGCCGGAGACCAGCTTCAAGAACAAGGCCTATGAAGCCTTGAAGGAAGCCATTCTCAAGATGGACATCTATGCAACGCCCGAGCAGGTCATGCTCGACGAGCGCGCGCTGTCGGAGCGGCTCGGCGTCAGCCGCACGCCCATTCGCGAGGCGATCGCGATGCTGGAGCAGGATGGTTTTGTGAAGACCGTGCCGCGCCGCGGCATCGTCGTGGTGCGCCGGACCAAAAGCGAAATCGTCGACATGATCCGCGCCTGGGCCGCGCTCGAGAGCATGGCGGCGCGGCTGATCACCACCACCGCGCGCAAAAAGGACATTTCGGGCCTGCGCGACTTTTTCAAGGATTTCGGCAAGGACCGCTTGCCGCAGGATCATGTCGAGGAATATTCCAAGGCCAACATCGCCTTCCACCAGGCGCTGATCTCGCTTTCGGAATCGCCGGTTCTGGTCGACATGACCAACGACATCCTGCTGCATGTTCGCGGCTACCGGCAGCTCACGATCGGGCGCGTCGACCGCACCGCGACCTCGCTGCCCGAGCATCTCGCCATCATCGAAGCGCTCGAGGAGCGCGATACCGAATTGGCCGAAAAGCGCGCCCGCGATCATACGCTTGGGCTTGCTTCTTATGTCGAGGCGCACGGGCAAGAACTGTTTTGAGAGCTGTTTTGATTTAACTGAGAAGACGACGAAGTCGTCCGCACCGGGAAACGATAAGGGAGAAGCGGAATGTCCGCAGTAGTACAGAGCATTGACGCGAATGCGGCCGAGCGTGAGCAGACCGACGGCTTCAACCTCATCATCGACGCGCTCAAGCTCAATGGCCTCAACACCATCTATGGCGTGCCCGGCATTCCCATCACCGATTTCGGGCGCATGGCGCAGGCCGCCGGCATCCGCGTGCTGTCGTTCCGCCACGAGCAGAACGCCGGCTATGCCGCTTCGATCGCCGGCTTCCTGACCAAAAAACCCGGCGTCTGCCTCACGGTCTCGGCTCCCGGCTTCCTCAACGGCCTCACCGCGCTGGCGCACGCCACCACCAACTGTTTTCCCATGATCCTGATTTCGGGCTCCTCCGAGCGCGAGATCGTCGACCTGCAGCAGGGCGACTATGAGGAAATGGACCAGCTCGCCATTGCCAAGCCGCTGTGCAAGGCCGCGTTCCGCGTGCTGCATGCGCAGGACATCGGCATTGGGCTGGCGCGTGCGATCCGCGCCGCGGTCTCGGGCCGGCCGGGCGGGGTTTATCTCGACCTGCCGGCAAAATTGTTCGGCCAGGTGATGGACGCCGAGGCCGGCCGCAATTCGCTGGTCAAGGTGATCGATGCGGCGCCGGCACAGATCCCCGCCCCCGATTCCATCAAGCGCGCGCTTGAGGTGTTGAAAAGTGCAAAACGTCCGCTGATCATCCTCGGCAA
>DATAZV010000381.1:0-9474 GCA_036271855.1 Burkholderiales bacterium | reverse complement strand
CCGTGCTGCCCGCGCCGATGCCCTTGGTGAAGGCGATCAGCGCGGCGTTGCCGGCAGCGCCGCAGATGTAGTCGAACGATGGCTTGATGCCGGCCATGCCGATGATGTTGACAATGGCCCCCGACCCGCGCTTCATCATCGCCGGCAGCACCTCGCGCGTCATGTTGATGTAGCCGAACACCTTCAGGTCCCAGGAGTCGCGCCAGCGCGCTTCGTCGACTACCTCGATATTGCCGCCGGGAATCGCACCGGCGTTGTTCACCAGCACGTCGAGTGGGCCGCAGGCCGCCGCCAGCGACTTCGCCACCTCACCCTTGGAAAGATCGGCCGGATGCAGGATCACCTGCACTTGCGCGATTTTCGCGATCTCCGCTTTTGCCGCTTCCAGGCGCCCGGCGTCGCGCGACGCCAGATGCAGGGTGCAGCCTTCCAGCGCAAACGCCTTGGCGCAGGCCAGGCCGATGCCCTTGGAGGCACCGGTGATGAGTACGTTTTTTCCCTTCAGTCCCAGATCCATCGCAGTCTCCTTGTTCATCCGGCGACACAATCGCCGGTCAATGTTGGTCCACACGCATCTCGTGCATGATGCGCTTTTTCATTTCGTTGAAGTGTACGTCGGTCAGCGTATCCAGGTTGCGCGGGCGCGGCACCTCCACCGGAATACGCGTGGCGATGCGCCCCGGACGCGCGCTCATCACATAAATGACGTCGGCCAGCAAAATCGCCTCGTCGATGTCGTGGGTGACGAACACCACGGTTTTTTTCAGGCCTTCCCACACATCCAGCAGCAACTGCTGCATGGTCAGGCGCGTCTGCGCATCGAGGGCACCGAAGGGCTCGTCCATCAGCAGCAGGGTCGGCTCCATCACCAGCACCCGCGCGATACCTACGCGCTGGCGCATGCCGCCGGAGAGTTGCACCGGCAGGTGTTTGGCGAAGTTTTCCAGGCCCACCAGTTTCAGGGTCTCGCTTGCCTTTTGCTCGTACTGCTGCGCCGGCATGCCCTGCACCTTGGGGCCGAACACCACGTTCTCCCAGACATTGAGCCAGGGGAACAGCGCCGCTTCCTGGAACACCACGGCGCGCTGCGGCCCGGGCGCGGTCACCGCCTCGCCGTAGACATGCAGATTACCTGCGGTGACAGTCTCGAAGCCGGCCAGCAGGTTGAGCAGCGTCGATTTGCCGCAGCCCGAGGGGCCGAGCAAGGCGGCGAATTCGCCGTCGGCGATTTCAAGGTCGATATTTTCCAAAGCCGTGACCGGGTTGTCGCCCGGGTAGACCTTGGTGACGCCGGTAATCTCGATTGCGCTCGATGCCATCAGTAACTCTGCATGCGCCGCCAGGTGAGCAGGCGGCTTTCGATGAACACCACCAGTCGGTCGCTGACATAACCCATCAGGCCGATGGACACCATGTCGGCGATCACCACGTCCATGCGGCCGACGTAATAGGCGTCCCACAGCACATAGCCCAGGCCGGATTTCACCGCCACCATTTCGGCGACGATCACCGCCGTCCACGCTATCCCCAGGCCGATGCGTAAACCCGTGAACACCGAGGGCAGCGCCGCCGGCAAAATCACCCGGCGCAGCAGCGAGCCGCCGCCGGCGCCCATCATGCGCGCGGCGCGCACCAGATTCTTGTCGACATCGCGCGCGCCCTGGGTGGTGTTGACCACAATGGGATAAAAGGCGCCGAGGGTGATCAGGAAGATCGCGCCGAATTCATTGATGCCGAACAGCGCGATTGAAAACGGCAGCCAGGCAGTGATGGGAATCGGCCGCAGCCACTGGATCGAGGGGTCGACCAGGCGCGCCGCCAGGCGGCTCCAGCCGATGAATATGCCCAGCGGCACGCCCAGTACGATCGCCAGCAAATAGCCTTCGCCGACCCGCTGCAGCGAGAACCATAGATTGGCGCCCCAGGTGCCGCTATACGGATTGAGCGCCAGGCCGCCGGCCCCGGCGGCCCATACCCACCAGGCGCGCAGCACCGCGCTGGGGGTGGGGATCAGGCCGGCGATCAGCAGGTCGTAGCGCCCCATCACCTCCCAGGTCAGCAAAAAAAGCACCGGCAAGCAGGCGGCCAGGGCCATGCGCTTGCTGCGCTGGCCGCTCAGTGCAGTGCTCATGCGAAACCGGCGCGGCTTACTTGCTGCCGGCGTTCTTGACGAAGGAAGTGTCCCAGAACTCGGCGATCTCGCCCGACACGTCTTTCTGGATCACGCCCAGTTCGTTGAAGGCCTTGGCCTGGCGCTTGATCTGGTTCAGGTCGACCACGCCGCCCAGCTTGATCGGCTTGGCGGCTTCGGCGGCGGTGGAAGGCGGCAGGCCGGTGAACTGCGCATAGGCCTCGGCGAATTTTTGCGGCGACGCCTGCAACTGTTCCATCGAATTCAGGTAGGCCCAGACAAAGCGCTGCACCGCTTCGCGCTTGCTCGCGGCGGCGGCGCGGCTGGAAGCCAGCATGCCCAACTCGGCGCCGACCGATTTCGACTGGCTGTATTCCAGCGGCTTGGCGAAATAGCCGTAACCCTCGATCACCGGCACCGACTCGAAGGGCTCCCAGGTGACGATGCCGTCGACGTCGCCGCGTTTGAGCGCCTGGTCGAAGTTGGCGCCGGCGCCCTGGATTTTCACTTCAGTGAAGCTGTTATACGGCACGCCTTTTTCGGTCAGGGTGGCGGCCAGCTGGAACCACACGGCGGAGCCGGGCGCGATGCCGATTTTCTTGCCCTTGATGTCGCTCCACGAGTTGAAGTTCACGCCCTTGCGCGCGATCACGTACTTGGGCGAGGAGCCCACGCCCATGATGCCGACCATGTTGCGCGAGCCCTGCGACAGGGCGATCGCCAGGTCGGCCGGGCCAACGGTGGCCATGTCCAGCGAGTTCGACAGCAGCGCGGTGCGCGCATCGGCATAGCGCACGAACTCGACCAGCTTGAGGTCCACGCCCATCTTTTTCAGGTCGTCGGCGATCAGCGCCATCGGCGCCAGGTGCCCTACCTTCTGGTAGCCGACGGTCAGCGTCACCGGCTGCGCCAGCGGTGCCGGGCGCGGGCCGACAGCAGCGGCAAGGGTGGAAAAACACAGGACCGCCAAAGCAGCGGCGGTATGCAGCAACGGGAAACGCAATGCGGTTTTCATACACGTCCTCCATGCAATAAACGGGCCTCGCCTAGTATGCAGTGCATGCGGGCGCGGGTGCAAACGCTTTCGAAATGTAGCTACAACCGACCTCACCAGTGAAAAGGGTCCGCTACCGCGGACCCTTTATCACCAAACAGCCTTGTTACCGCTACTTGCAATTAAATATGCGGCTTGTGCCCAGGCTTATTCGCCGCGGAAATTCGGCGTGCGCTTTTCCATGAAGGCGGTGCGCCCTTCCTTGTAGTCGGCGCTGTCGAAGCAGGCAGCAACCATCTTGGCCACGCCTTCGAGGTCGCGGTCCTTGTGGGCCTTGCGCATTTCCAGCATGGAGCGCTTGGAGGCCGCCACCGTCAGCGGGGCGTTCTCGGTGATCATCTTGCAGTAGCCCGCGACAAACGAT
This sequence comes from Burkholderiales bacterium, assembly GCA_036271855.1. Lineage (GTDB taxonomy): Bacteria > Pseudomonadota > Gammaproteobacteria > Burkholderiales > JAEUOS01 > JAQGMJ01. The sequence goes on along the minus strand of DATAZV010000381.1, from coordinate 5,925 downwards.
TCGATCTCCGCCACCGGCAGCACCTTGCTGACAAAGCCCATCTGCAAGGCGTCGGCGGCACCGAAAATGCGCGCGCTGAAGAAAAGGTCCGAGGTATTGGCCGGGCCGATGATGCTGGTGAAACGCTCCAGGCCATCGAAGCCGTACCCCAGCCCCAGGCGCGCCGCCGGCATGCGGAACTTGGCGTCGTCCGAACAATAGCGGAGGTCGCAATAGCCGGCCAGGCCGAGGCCGCCGCCCATGCAGACGCCGCGAATCTTGGCGATGGTCGGCTTCGGGCAGTTGAACACCGACTTGTAGCCGCCCTCCACCGCCGCGTTGTAAGTCGCCTGCGCTTCGGCGCTGTCGCGCTTTTCGCCGAACTGCGAGATATCGGCGCCGGAGACGAAGGCTTTTTCGCCCGCGCCCTGCAGCATCACCACGCGGATGTTCTTGTCCTCGGTGAATTCACCGATGGCCTTTGCCACGTCCTGCCACATTTCCATGTTGACGGCGTTGAATTTGTGCTGGTTGTCGAACTCGATGATGCCGATGTGGCCGTCGCGCTTGACGTTGAGCTTGCCGGGGAGATTCTTTACTTTGTCGTCCATGTTTACTCTCGCTTAAATGACCTGGTTCTTTTTCAGTTCGGCAAGCTCCGCGGCGGAAACGCCGACGGAACCGTAGACCTCTTCGTTGTGCGTGCCGGCCGGGCGCAGCGTGTGCTTGATCGCCGCCGGGGTGCGCATCAGCTTCACCGGCTGGGCCACCAGCTTGATCCTGCCCAGCGTGGGATGCTCGACTTCCTCGGCCGCGTGCAGGTGCTGCACCTGCGGGTCGGCGAACACCTGCGCCATGTTGTTGATCGGGCCGCAGGGCACGCCGGCCTCGTTCAGGCTGTTGATCCAGTAGTCGGTGTTCTGGACCTTGAAGGTCTTTTCGAGTTCGGCACGCAGGGCCGGGCGGTTTTTGAAACGCGCCTTTTCGTTGGCGTAATCCGGATGATCCTGCAGGTCAGGGCGATTGATCACCGCGCACAGGCGCTTCCAGATGGCCTGGCCCGAGACACCGATGTTGAAAAAACCGTCGGAGGACGGGAACACGCCCATCGGCGTGGTCACCGGGTGGTCGTTACCAGCCTGCGGCGGAATCTCGCCGGTCATCAGGTAACGCGCGGCCTGGAAATCGTTGATCGCGATCTGCGCGCCCAACAGGCTGGATTGCACCCACTGGCCTTCGCCCGACTCTTCGCGCTCCAGCAGCGCGATCATGATGCCTAAAGCGGCGTAGAGGCCGGATGAGGTGTCGGCAATCGCGATGCCGGCGCGCACCGGGCCCTGGCCCGGCAGCCCGGTGATCGACATCAGGCCGCCCATGCCCTGGGCGATCTGGTCGAAACCGGGGCGCTCGCGGTAGGGGCCGTCCTCGCCGAAGCCGGAGATGGAGGCGAGGATGATGCGCGGGTTGACCCTTTTCAGCGATTCGTAATCCACGCCGAGGCGGTACTTGACGTCGGGGCGGAAGTTTTCCACCACCACGTCGGCTTCCTTCACCAGCTTCATGAACAGCGCCTGGCCCTCGGGCTTTTTCAGGTTCAGGGTGACGGTGCGCTTGTTGCGATGCAGGTTCTGCATGTCGTAGCCGTCGCGCGAACCCGACATGCCTTCATCTTCAGTAGGCGGCGACTCGATCTTGACGACATCGGCGCCGAAGTCGGACAGCATGCGCACGCAGGTGGGGCCGGCGCGCACGCGCGACAGGTCGAGGACTTTGAAACGCTTGAGGGCGGAAGACGCGGGCTGAAAGGGCATGATCGTCGCTGAGGTGAAGCCGGCCGCGAAAGGGCCGAAATTGGTCTTGAGCCGGCCGCGAACCACGGGCCGGGAGGTGGAAAAAACAATCAGGGATTGGCTTCAAGGAAGCCAGCACAGCACTATACCGCGACCCGGCCCGGCCTGTTTTGGCAAACCCTTATGGACGCAGGGCTTCCAGCAGGCTGCCAAGGCGCAGTAAGAGGGTGTCCATCCCCGGCCGGGCGATCAGTTGCAGGCCCAAGGGCAGACCGGCGGCGTCCGCGCCCCAGGGCAGGCTCAGGGCGGGCGCGCCGGCCAGATTGGCGGGAACGGTGAAATCGGCCTGATTCAGCGGCACCGGCGCGCCATGCGCGAACGCCGCCTGCGGGCAGGTGGGCAGCACCAGAAGGTCCAGGCCTTGCAGGCAGTTATGCAGCGTATCAGCAGCGGCGGCGAGGCGTTTGCGGGTCTCGGCTACGGTAGCGGGGTCCTGCCGCGCGCCGTAGGCAAGCAACTTGCGCAACGGCGGGGAGAAGCCTTCGGGGTCGGCCGCCAGGGCCGCGGCGTGCACCGCCGCGCCTTCGATTTCGCAGAGCAAAAAGGCATCGCGGCGCAGCGCAACGACCTCCAGGGGCAAACTCGCCTCGACCAGGATGGCGCCGGCGTCGCGCAGGCAGGCCAGCGCCTGATCCATCATGCGCTCGACACCGTCCACGACTTCCACACCCAGCAGCCCCGGCAGCATGCCGACGCGCCGCCCTTTGAATCCGAGCGCGGTCTGCATCTCGCCCTCCCCCTGCAGTGCGTGCCAGGCACGGCTCAAGTCGGCTGCCGTGGGCGCCAGCAGGCCGAGGTGATCCAGGGTCGGGCTCAAGGGCATCACGCCGCCCAGGCTCAACGCGCCGCGGCTGGGCTTGAAGCCGGCGATGCCGCAATAGGCCGCCGGAATGCGCACCGAGCCCATGGTGTCGGTGCCCAGCGCAAGCCCGCAAAATCCCGCCGCCACCGCAGCCGCCGAGCCGCCGCTGGAGCCACCCGACGTATAGCCTTCCCGCAAGGGATTTTCGCAGCGCCCGAACCAGGGGTTGTCGCTGGTGGCGCCCAGCGCCGCCTCGTGCAGATTGGTCTTGCCGATCAGCACCGCGCCTTGACGCCTGAGCTGTGCCACCACCGCCGCGTCACTTTGCGCAATGCTGTCGCGATAGTGCGCGATGCCCCCGCTGGTCGGCAAGCCCGCAATGTCGATGTTGTCCTTGATCCCGACCACGCAGCCGTCCAGCGGGCCGCCCAGCGCGCCCTTCAGCAGGCGCTGGTCGCTCTCGCTCGCGGCGGCCAGCGCCTCTTCGCGCATGACGCGGATGAAGGCGTGCAGCCGCGGTTCCCGCTCGGCTATGCGCGCCAGCGCCTGCCGGGTGCGCGCGAGGAACGGGTCGGCGGCCGCGGCGCTCATCGCTAGTAGGAACGCGGCAGGCCGAGGATGTGCTCGGCGACGTAGGAGAGGATCAGGTTGGTGGAGATCGGCGCCACCTGGTACAAACGGGTCTCGCGGAACTTGCGCTCGATGTCGTATTCCGCGGCGAAGCCGAAACCGCCGTGGGTTTGCAGGCAGACGTTGGCCGCTTCCCACGAGGCCTTGGCGCACAGGTACTTGGCCATGTTGGCCTCGGCGCCGCAGGGCTGGTGCGCGTCGAACAGCTCGCAGGCCTTGTAGCGCATCAGGTTGGCCGCCTCGACCTCGATATAGCTCTCGGCGATCGGAAACTGCACGCCCTGGTTTTTGCCGATCGGGCGGTCGAACACGATGCGTTCGTTGGCGTAGTTCTTCGCCTTTTCGATAAACCAATAGCCGTCGCCGATGCATTCGGCGGCGATCAGGGTGCGCTCGGCATTCAGGCCATCGAGGATATATTTAAAACCCTTGCCCTCCTCGCCGATCAGATTCTCGGCGGGAATTTCCAGGTTGTCGAAGAACAGTTCGTTGGTCTCGTGGTTCACCATATTGCGGATCGGCTGCACCGTCATGCCGTGGCCGATGGCTTCGCGCAGGTCGACGATGAAAATGGAAAGTCCCTCGGACTTCTTTTTCACCTCGGAGGCCGCCTGGGTACGCGCCAGCAGGATCATCAGATCGGAGTGCTGCACCCGCGAGATCCATACCTTCTGGCCGTTGATCACGTAGCGGTCGCCTTTCTTCACCGCCGTGGTCTTGATGTTGGTGGTGTTGGTGCCGGTGGAAGGCTCGGTCACGCCCATCGACTGCAGGCGCAATTTGCCGGCGGCGATCTGCGGCAGGTAGCGCTGTTTTTGCTCGGCCGAGCCGTGGCGCAGCAGGGTGCCCATGTTGTACATCTGGCCATGCACCGCGCCGGAGTTGCCGCCGCCGAAGTTGATCTCTTCCATGATCACCGAGGCTGCCGTCAGGCCCAAGCCGGAACCGCCGTACTCCTCGGGAATCAGCGCCGCCAACCAACCGGCTTCGGTGAGCGCGTTGACGAACTTCTCGGGAAAGGCGCGCGCCTCGTCCACCTGGTGCCAATACGAGGGCTCGAACTGGGCGCAAAGCTCGCGGATGCCGTCGCGAATGTCGGTGTATGCGTGGGAGGATGCGTGTGCCTGATGCATGAATTTGCCTGGTTCGGAAAGAATTACCGGGAACGAGCGCCACCGGCGACTGTCAATTATCCGGTCGCCGCCGTAAATCCACAACTAGGCGCCTGCACGTTTCGCTGCACGGGCTCCCAGGGGGTATGATCGGACTCCGAAACCCGGGATTGGGGCGCGTTGCTTGCTTGCATGTCGCTTGTAAGTCATCACTTCGTCCAAAAACAACGTGAGCGCCATCCTCTCCTCCCGCCCCGAATCCCCGGCTCCGCCGGCCACCGCGCTGCCCCTGCGCCTGGTGACCATGAACATCCATAAGGGCATGTCGATCCTGAATCGGCGCGCCACCGTGCACCTGCTGCGCGACCGCCTGCGCCTGCTGCATCCGGACCTGGTGTTTTGCCAGGAAGTGCAGGAGCAGCACAGCGGCCGGCGCGAGCGCTTCGCCCACTGGCCCGAAGCCGAGCTTTCGCACTATCTGGCTGCAGATTTCTGGGCTGAGCGCCATTATGGGCGCAATGCGGTCTACGACCACGGCCACCACGGCAACGCCATCCTGTCGCGCCACCCGGTATTGGGCGGCAGCAACCTCGACATCTCCGAATACAAGTTCGAGCGCCGCGGCCTGCTGCATGCGGAGGTGCGCCTGCCGCAGTTCGAGCACCCGCTGCACTGTTTTTGCATCCACCTGGCGCTGCTGCAAAAAGGCCGCAGCCGGCAGCTGGAGGCAATCGCCGAGCGCGTTTCCTCGCTGGTGCCCAAGGAATGCCCGGTGATCTTAGCCGGCGACTTCAACGACTGGCGCAAGCGCGCCAGCGCCGCCCTGAACAAGGCCGGCTTTTGCGAGGTGTTCGAAACCCTCACCGGCAAGTCGGCGCTGACCTTTCCCAGCCACATGCCGGTGCTCTCGCTGGACCGCATCTACGTGCGCAACCTGAAGGTGAAAGATGCGCGCGTGCTGCGCGACTGGGCCAGCCTGTCGGACCACCTGGGCCTGTGGGCGGAACTGGAAGTCGCGCCTTGCTGAACCATGCGCCTGCAATTCCGCGAGCATAACCAGGTCGAATTGCTGGTACGCGGCGCGGCCTATTTTCCGCGCCTGATCGAAGCCATCGACCACGCGCAAAGCGAGGTGATGCTCGAAACCTACATTTACGAAGACGATGTCACCGGCCGCGCCGTCACCGATGCGCTGTGCGCCGCCGCGCAACGCGGCGCGCGGGTGTTCGTGATGGTCGACGGCATCGGCGCGCGCCACTTCGCGCCGGCGTTTCGCCGCCGCTTTCTGGAGTGCGGCGTGCAACTGCTGATGTTTCGCCCGCTCAAATTCTCCTGGTTCCGCCCGATGCCACATTTGCGCCGCCTGCACCGCAAGCTGGCGGTGATCGACGGCGCCACCGCCTTTGTCGGCGGCATCAACATCATTGACGACCTGCATGTGCACGTCGAGCAGCCGCTGCCGCCGCGCCTGGACTACGCCGTCGAAGTGCGCGGCCCCCTGGTGGCCGACGTGCTGCATTCGATGCGCAGGCTGTGGGCTTATGCCTCCAAG
>DATAZV010000380.1:0-11643 GCA_036271855.1 Burkholderiales bacterium | reverse complement strand
GCCCAAAAAACAAAGGCCTGCGATTTCTCGCAGGCCTTTGTTCGTAGCAGTTTGGTTGTAAGAATCATCCGGCTCTGCCGGTGATTCTTCCCAGACCAGGCCGCCCAAAAGTAGGTGTGTACTTTTGGGCGTACGGTCTTACATATCCATGCCGCCCATGCCGCCCATCCCGCCCATGCCGCCGGGCATACCGCCGCCGCCGGCTGCCTTGTCTTCCGGCAGTTCACCGACCATTGCATCGGTGGTGAGCATCAGGCCGGCCACCGAAGCCGCGTTTTGCAGCGCGGTGCGGGTTACCTTGGTGGGGTCGAGCACGCCCATTTCCACCAGGTCGCCGTACTTGTCGTCCTTGGCGTTGTAGCCGAAGTTGCCCTTGCCTTCCAGGACCTTGTTCAGAACGACGGAGGGCTCGCCACCGGCGTTTTGCACGATCATGCGCAGGGGTTCTTCAACCGCGCGCAGGACGATCTTGATGCCGGCTTCCTGGTCGAGGTTGTCGCCCTTGAGCTTGCCGATCGCCTGACGGGCGCGCAGCAGAGCCACGCCGCCGCCGGCAACCACGCCTTCTTCAACGGCGGCACGGGTAGCGTGCAGCGCGTCTTCAACGCGGGCCTTCTTTTCCTTCATTTCGACTTCGGTGGCTGCGCCAACCTTGATCAGGGCAACACCGCCGGCCAGCTTGGCCACGCGCTCTTGCAGCTTTTCACGGTCGTAGTCGCTGGTGGCTTCGTCGATCTGCACGCGGATCTGCTTGACGCGCGCTTCGATGTTCTTGCCGTCGCCGGCGCCGTCGATCAGGGTGGTTTCTTCCTTGCCCACTTCGACGCGCTTGGCCTGGCCCAGATCCTTCAGGGTGGCCTTTTCCAGGGTCAGACCGACTTCCTCAGCGATCACGGTGCCGCCGGTCAGGATGGCGATGTCTTCCAGCATGGCCTTGCGGCGGTCGCCGAAGCCAGGGGCCTTCACAGCCACGGTCTTGAGGATGCCGCGGATGTTGTTCACCACCAGGGTGGCCAGCGCTTCGCCTTCGATTTCCTCGGCGATGATCAGCAGCGGGCGGCCCGCTTTCGCGACTTGTTCCAGCACCGGCAGCAGTTCGCGGATGTTGGAAATCTTCTTGTCGTGCAGCAGGATGAACGGGTTGTCCAGCAGGGCTTGCTGCTTTTCCGCGTTGTTGATGAAGTACGGGGACAGGTAGCCGCGGTCGAACTGCATGCCTTCGACGACTTCGAGTTCGTCGGCCAGGCTCTTGCCGTCTTCAACGGTGATCACGCCTTCCTTGCCGACCTTGTCCATGGCTTCGGCGATACGCTGGCCGACGGACTCGTCCGAATTCGCGGAAATGGCGCCGACCTGGGCGATTTCCTTCGAAGTCGTGGTGGGCTTGCTGATCTTCTTCAGCTCTTCGATGATCGCGACCACGGCCTTGTCGATGCCGCGCTTCAGGTCCATCGGGTTCAAACCGGCTGCAACCGACTTCAGGCCTTCGCGAACGATGGCTTGGGCCAGCACGGTCGCGGTGGTGGTGCCGTCACCGGCGACATCGGAGGTCTTGGAAGCGACTTCCTTGACCATCTGCGCGCCCATGTTTTCGAACTTGTCCTTCAGTTCGATTTCCTTGGCGACGGAGACGCCGTCCTTGGTCACGGTGGGGGCGCCGAAAGAACGCTCCAGCACCACGTTACGGCCCTTCGGGCCCAGGGTGACCTTGACCGCATCGGCCAGCACGTTCAGGCCGTTCAACATCTTGTGGCGGGCGGTTTCGCCGAAAATTACTTGTTTGGCTGCCATATCTTTAAATCTCCTTGAAGCTGAATTCTGTGGAAGGCGGAATTAGGCAACGACGCCCATGATGTCTTCTTCGCGCATGACCAGGTACTCGATGCCGTCGAGCTTCACGGTCGAGCCCGAGTACTTGCCGAACAGCACCTTGTCGCCAACCTTGACGTCCATGGCGATCAGCTTGCCGTCGTCGGCCTTCTTGCCGGCGCCGACAGCGATCACTTCGCCCTGATCCGGCTTTTCGGCCGCGTTATCGGGGATGACGATGCCGGAGGCAGTCTTGGTTTCGTTCTCGACGCGCTTGATCACTACGCGGTCGTGCAGCGGACGAATTTTCATGGGGGAATCTCCTTTAAAATCAGTTTGTTGTGTGTTTGCAACCGGATCGGTCAAAACACGATTCGCTGTGAAACGAATGGGATGCCGCACCTTCGATGAGGTTGCCTTCCTTCAAAATGACTCGGAAGGCAGCGGACTGTTAGCACTCAATGCCAACGAGTGCTAATTGTAGGGACGCGGGTAAGGGATTGCAAGCCCCGTCCGCAAATAATTTGGGCGGGAGCCATCCAGCCGCCGCGGTCGCAACGGGATCTCCGGCTTCGGACACAGGGTCGGCGGCCTGGCAAACCGCCTGCCGCCCGCGGCTGCCGGGCGGGTTTGGGGCGGGCAGACCCTAGTGCATCAGGGTTTGTTCAAGCGCCGAGAACGGCTGTGGGTGGCCGTAGAGATAACCCTGCATCTGGCTGCAGCCCAGGCTTTTCAGAAACTCGGCCTGGACCGCGGTTTCCACCCCTTCGGCGACCACGTTCATGCCCAGCCCCGAAGCGATGGCGACGATTGCCTTGATGATCGGCGAATCGTCGGAGTGGTTGCGGATCTCCATCACGAAGGCGCGGTCGATCTTCAGGGTATCGATCGGCAGCGAACGCAGATAATTAAGCGAGGAGTATTGCGCGCCGAAGTCATCGATGGCGATGCGCACGCCGCGGGCGGAGATCGCATTGAGGATCTGCGTGGTCGATTCCATGTTCTGGAACGGCACGTTCTCGGTGATCTCGACTTCGATGCTGGAAGGCGCGATGCCGTAAAAATCGAGCGTGCGCATCAGGTCGGCGATGAAGTCCGGCTTTTCGATCATGCGCGGCGAAAAATTGATCGCCATGCGCTCCAGCTTGATGCCCTTGTCGCGCCAGCTTTTCAGGTCGCGGCAGGCGCGCTCCAACACCCAGCGCGTCAGGTTCGACATCATGCCGAGGTCTTCGGCGATGGAAATGAATTCGCCCGCAGTGAGCAGGCCGCGAGTCGGATGGTTCCAGCGGATCAGGGCTTCCAGGCCGGTGACCCGCAGTTCCAGGGCATCGACCTGCGGCTGGTAGTAGAGGTCGAACTGGCCGTCTTCCAGTGCCTTGCGCAGGTCATTGGCCACCGTCAGGCGGCCACTCGACCCCTCGTTCATCGCCGGGGTGAAAAAGGCGAAGCCGTTCTTGCCCTTGGCCTTGACTTCATACATGGCGATGTCCGAATGGCGCATCAGGGTCTCGCTGTCGTCGCCGTCCTGCGGGAACATGGCGATTCCGAGGCTGCTGGAAAGCAGCATCTCGCGGCCGTCCAGCATGAACGGCTTGACCATGTCTTCGACGATCTTGTTGGCCACCAGGCCTGCGTCTTCCGCCCCGCGGATGTTCGACAGCAGGATGATGAACTCGTCGCCGCCCAGGCGCGCCAGGGTGTCGCTTTCGCGCAGCGTCGCCTTCAGGCGCTCGCCGACCTGCTCGAGGATGACATCGCCCTTCAGGTGGCCATAGGTGTCGTTGATGATCTTGAAACGGTCGAGGTCGACGAAGACGACGGCGAAGGTCTGCTGGCTGCGCTTCGCCTGTACGATCGCCAGCTCCAGGCGGTCGACGAACAGCGCTCGGTTCGGCAGGCCGGTGAGCGCATCGTGGCAGGCCTGGAAGGCCAGGCGGTCATGTGCGACCTTTTTCTCCGTGACGTCGCGGGCAACCCCGTAGATGCCGTACTCCCCGGGCAGCTTGGCCTGCTGCCACTCGGGCGATGTTTTGGTCAGCGATGCCAGCTTGAGCTCGAAATGGCGATAGCCGGTCCCGGGCTTCTGGTGCTTCAGGCGCAATTCGATCGCGCAGGCATCGCCCGCGCGCATTTGCATCACCGTCGTGCGCGCCCGTTCGAGATCTTCGTCGGCCACCAGCCAGAAAAAGCCGGTGCCCAGCAACTCCGCCGCGCTTTGCCCGAGCAAGGGCAGGACGCCATCGCTGACGAAGCTGAAGGAGCCGTCGCCGTCGAGGATGAAAATGACGTCGGGGGAGCTGGCCACCAGGAAGCGGTGCAGCGCCTCGGAGCGGGCAATCTCCCGGCTCATGCGCTGGTGCGACTGCTCCAGGCTGTGGCGCTGCAAGGTCGCCTCGACCCGATGCAGCAGGATCTCCGGAGCGCAGGGCTTGCGCAGGTAGTCCTGCGCGCCCAGTTGCAGCGCGCTGATGGCCGACTCGATCATCACGTCGCCGGAGAGGACAACCACCGGCATGGCGTGGCCGGCGGCGCGCAGCTCCTTGAGCACGTCCAGGCCGCTCTCGTCGTGCAGGCGCAGGTCCAGCAGCACCAGCGCGACCTCGTTGCGGGCCAGCAGCGGCCCGGCCTCGCGCCGGCTGCCGCACTGTACGGTGCGGTAGCCATAGGCTTCCAGCAGCGATGCCAGGCTCTCGCGCGAGCGCTCGTCGTCTTCGATCACCGCAATGGTGGTGTTCATAAAGGCTGTTCTTGGTGGCGGTGCTTGGGGCAGGGTTTCCGGCGCGACCAGCCGGTTGGCTGTTGCCGGGGCCTGTGTTTCGGTCGGCCCGATGGCGCCGGCGAGGTGATTCTGGCTGGTTTTTTTCATTGATTCACCACCGGAAGAATAATGCGAAAACGGCAGCCGCTGGGGCTGGAATGGAAGTAGATGAGACCGTTCATTTCCCGTATCAGCGCACCGGCAATCGACAGGCCGATGCCGAAGTGTTGCCCGCCCTTGGTGCTGACCACCGGCTGATAGATGCTGCGCTGGATTTCCTCGGGCAGCCCCGGTCCGGAATCCTCGATCAGGATTTCAACGTGATCGCCACCGCCGCCGCCGCTCCAGCGCGCGGTCGACAGGCGCAGAACGCCGGCACCGGGCATGGCTTCAAAGGCGTTTTTCATCAGGTTGAGCAGCACCTGCTTCAGCTTGTCCGGGTCGGCCACGACCGCCGGGGTGCCGGACTGGAAATCGGTTTCGATACGCACCGCGGGCGGCACCAGTCCGGCGCCGGCGCAAAGCTCGAGGATGCCCTGCAGCAGTTCCTGCAGATTGGCCGGACCCGGCGCGACGGCGGGCAGGCGCGGCGTGTGGCGGAATTGATCGAGGATTTGCGAAACGCGGCTGATTTCCTCGGTGACAATGCGCAGTTCCTTCTCGCCGATCGCGCTTTGCCCCAGGTTCAGCTTCAGGGTGCCGAGGTAATTGCGCACGATGGTCAAGGGCGTGCTGACTTCGTGCAGCAGGTGCCGTACCTGCTCCGGGCTGGCGCCGACTTCGGTGGGGATGGACGCCACCCCGGCCGCCACCCCGGCGGGCGCACCCGCGGCGGCCCCTTCGAGCATGCCGTGGGCCAGCGTGCCAAAGGCCTGCATCAGGTCCATCCGCGTATGCAGCAGATCGGCCTGGCTTTGCGACTGGATGCCGCAGACCAGCACACCCATGCATTGAGCGGCGGCGCCCAGCGGGATGCAGGCCACGCCTTCGGCCTCGAGCAGCCCGGCCAGTTGCGAATCCAGCGGCCGGCGCCAGCCGTCGAGGGCGAACCAGAGCGTGGGTGTGCCCAGGGTCGCCAGCGAGGCTGCCGAATCCGCCGGCCCGGCCGTGAACCGCAGTTGGCCGGCTTTTGCATGCCGGCGCCGCAAGGCCCTGCCGGAAAAGGCCTCGGCATTGCCTTCCCTGAGGAAAAAGACCGTGGAGCGCAGGCCGAACAGGATGTGCGCCGCCTGCGCGATGGCCTTCAGGGCGGTGTCGAGGTCCGCAGCGCCGGCCAGCAGGTTGCGCGCGCTGTCGATCAGGAACTGTTTCTCCAGCCTGGCCTGCAATTCAACGGCGGGCCCCTTGGCCTGCGCCTCGGCTTGCATGGCGGGCGCGGGCGCCAGGGCGGAGGTGGCTGCGGGGATGGAGTCGGTCCCGCCGCCGCCGACCTGCCACTCGATCTTCAATTCGGCGGCAATCCGCTTCAATTCCTCGTTGGCCGCCTGCAGCGCGGGCTCCACACTTGCGGGCGGCGCGCCGCACAGGCGGGCGAAATCGATTGCGCTGCCCAGGCCCGAGGCCAGGTCGATCTGCGCCAGGTGATTGGCCAGCAGGACGATCCGGATCAGCGGATGCGCGGCGGCCACCTGGGGCGCCGGCGCATGGTGGTAGAGGATGCTGTCGGGCACGAAGGCGCCCAGCTGCCAGTCCTGCACCAGCCAGGCGCCGACCTCGGTATGGGTCACCTGATAACGCTGCAGTTCCAGCCGGCACAGGTTGTCGTCGTCCTGGCCCTGGGACAGGAAGCGCGGATAGCCGGCCGGGTCGATCGCCGTCAGCGCCAGGGCGCCGATGTCGTGCAGCAGACCGGCCAGATAGGCCTCCTCGGCATCCGCGTGATGCATGCCGGCGGCCAGTGCCCTGGCCAGCAAGGCGCACTTCAGGGTGTGAAACCAGTTGCGGTTCAGCGCGAATTCCTGCGCGTCGCTGGCGGGGTGAAATACGCGGGCGGCGGACTCGGCGGTGGCGACGGCCTTGATGGCGCCGACACCGGCCACCGCCACGCACTGGCGCAGGCTGGTCAGTGCGCCGCGCTCGTCGCCGGCCGATGCGGAGGCGACGGCCACGACCCTGGCCGCGAGCCCCGGGTCCAGGCTGACGATGGCCGCGAGCGTGGAGGCATCGGCGGCGTCGGCAACACAGGCGTCCAGCAGGCGGCCCAGCACCTGGGGCATCACCGGCAATCGGGCCAGGGCTAAGCGCTGGCGGATACCGGCCCGGTCCAGAACTGCCGCAGCGGATTCGAATCCGGGCCCCTGAGCCAGCGATCCGTTCGGGTCGTCTAGCATGAACTGTCGGTCGGGCTGTCGGCGGCGATCACGCTAGCCGCTGACCAGGGTCGGGTGGACCCGTCGCGGGGGACGGGCTAGAGCGCGCATGGCCTCGAAGGCAGGCCCGCCATACGGCGCGGGCGGGAAGAGGAACGGCCGCGGGGAGCGCCGGCTGATTTGCAGTTCCTGTCCGCAACTAACAGATGATTGAAGGGCATGTCAGACGCCGCTATTCCCGACTGGATTGACGGGCATGTTGCACAACACAGTCAATCGGGGCGCTGTTGATCCGGGACCGGGCCGGATGCGTTTTTTTCATAACCGTACCCTCGCCGAACCCCCGCTTGGCTGGTCGGAATTAGACGCTAGATTCGGTGTTTTGGCAAGCGCCGTGCGCGCGTATTTAGCGCGTGCCTGAAGGCTGTTTTGCGAGCCAGGGCACGCCGGCAAGCCACGGATTCCCTAAAACATATCCGGGTCAATTTTGTCGATGCCGGCGGCCCTGTGTCCCGGCCTTATTCGCGGCCGGCCATTGGCAGGTGCCGGCAATACCGGGGGATTCGATGCCGGCACCATCCAGGCGCACCAAGCGATAGTCCTTTCGCCTCGACGCCGCGCCGGCCTCAACCCACCGTCGCCCGGGCGATGGTGTATTTCTCCAGCGCCGCCGGGTTCGGTGTAAAGCCCAGGCCCGGGGTTTCGGGCAGGGTGAGCTTGCCGCTGTTTGGATTGAAGGTCGGGTTCACCGCGTCTTCCAGCTGGATGTAGGCCGTTTCCAGCAGGGCCGGGCGCGCCTGCGCGGCGATGAGGTGGGCGGAAGCGTTGTAGCCCGGCCCCCAGTAGAAGCAATGCGGCACCACGCGTACCGAGTGCGCCTCGGCCAGCGCCATCACCTTGCGCATGTCCGAAATGCCGCCGATCTTGATCACCGAGGGCTGAGCGACATCTAGCGCACCGGCCTCGAAAAAGGCGCGGAACTCGTGCAGGTTGCCGACGTTCTCGCCGGCGGCGATGATCATGCCTTCGGCGCGCACCCGGGCGATGCCGGCGAAATCTTCCGGCGGCCACACCGGCTCTTCCAGCCAGGCGAAATTCTTTTCCTTGATGGCGCGGGCAATCGCCCGCGCTTCGTCCACGGTCCAGGGCGTGTTCACGTCCAGCGAGACGGCGGTCGCGGGCTTGAGGGCTTCGCGCGCGGCCATGAAATTGGGAATCGTCGCTTCATGCAGCTTGATCTGCGCATACCCGGCGGCCTCGGCCGCGCGCGCATTGCGCGCGATTGCTTCCGGGTCGGCGTAGCGCACCAGGCTGGCATACAAGCCGATGCCTGCCTGCTGGCCGCCGAGCATGCGGAACAGCGGCTGGCCGGCGCGCTGCCCGGCGATGTCCCACAGCGCGATGTCGATGGCCGACAGCGCGTAGCGCGTCGGACCGCCGCGGCCGAAGCCGGCGAAGGTGCGCTCGGCCTGATCCAGCAGGGACGCGATGGCGCGCGAGTCCTTGCCGATGAACCAGGGCGCGACCATCCCTTGCAAGGTGGCGAAGGTGCCGGGATTGACGAAGTGGCCGAAGGCCTCGCCCCAGCCGCTGATGCCGTCCGTGGTGTTGACGCGGACCATCATTGCTTCCATCTTGGTCCAGGTCGCCATGCCGGGGCGCAGGCCGTTGCGCGGACCGTTGGTTTCGAAGGGGACGGAAACGCGCAGGAGATCGATGCTTTGGATATTGGACATGAGAGGCTCGAAGGTGGAAAAGCCGGGCGGAACGCCGAGGGCGACATTAATCCACAGAATCGATTAGCCGGGGACGAATGGGTCGCAGAAGTGCGCGGCCTTTGCGCAAGCGCAGGCCATACGCGTCCATGTCGTGTAGCCGGCTATCTCAGGCCTTGCGTGCGCCCGGGCGCGATTTTTTCGCGGCTTCGCCCGCCAGCCCGCGCAACGCCAGCACCGGCGGCGACACTTCACCGGCGCGCCAGATCAGCGGGGTGACGACATCGCCATAGACCCTGGGCAGCGGATGCCGGCGCACCTGCACGTGCGGCATGGTGTTCAGCACCGCCTCCGGCACCAGCGCGACGCCGGCGCCGGCGGCCACGCAGGCGACGATCGCATGGTACGAACTCAGGTCCATCACCCGCGTCGCCGCCAGGCTTTGCTTGCCCAGCCAGCGCTGCAGCACGCGCCGGTAGGCGCAGCCCTCCGGAAAGGCGATCAGCGATTCGCCCTCGATGTCGCCGGCACGCTTGATCGCGGCATGCTGCGGGTCGGAAATCAGCACCAGGCGCTCATGGAACACCGGCAGGTGGGCGATGGCGGGCTCCGGCGGCGCCTCGGCGATGAAGGCGGCGTCCAGCCGGCGCTCCAGCACCGACTTGAGCAGCGCGTCGTTGGTGCCGGTGGAGAGTTCCAGGCGCACCTCCGGAAAGCGGCGATGGTATTCGGCCAGCAGCACGGCCAGGCGGCTGGCGGTGGTGCTTTCCAGGGCGCCCAGTTTCAGCACGCCCTGCGGCGCCGCCCCGGCGATCGCCTGCTGCGCCTCTTCCGACAGGCGGATCAGGCGCTCCGCGTAACCCAGCAACAGCTCGCCCGAGGGCGAGAGATGCAGGCGCTGGCGGTCGCGATGGAACAGCGGCATGCCCACCGCCTCCTCCAGGTGCTGGATGCGCGTGGTGACGTTCGACGGCACCCGGTGCAGGCGCTGCGCGGCGCGGATGATGCCGCCTTCCTCGACCACGGCCTTGAACACCTGCAGATCGGCGAAATTCATCTCCTTAGCTCCGGCTGGTTCTGGAAGATATTCTTAAATAGAGAACAAGTCATTCTTATATATTCAATATTCAGGAATATAAAACAAGTGTAGCCTTTCTCCATCCGAAATGAAAGGCAGGCGGAAGGAGAACAAAATGAATCCGCAAACAGTGCATCGTCCCTCGGCGCTAGCCGCGGTATGGGTCGGCATGCTGGCGCTGGCCGCCGCCATGGGCATCGGCCGCTTTTCCTTTACGCCGGTGTTGCCGCTGATGCAGCAGGACGCCGGCCTGACTCTGGCGCAAGGCAGCTGGCTGGCCACCGCCAACTACATCGGCTACCTCGCCGGCGCGCTGATCTGCATCGCCGCCGTGCCGGCGCCGCGCCGCGCCATCCGGTGGGGCCTGGCGGCGATCGCCGTATTCACCCTGGCGATGGGCGCCACAGAGAGTTTCCCCCTCTGGCTAGCCTGGCGCCTGATCGGCGGCGCTGCCAGCGCCTTCGTGCTGGTGGGCGTCTCCGGCTGGGCGATGCCGGCGCTGGCGCACCAGGAGCGCGCGCACTGGTCCGGCCACGTGTTCGCCGGCGTCGGCGTGGGCATCTGTTTCGCCGGGCTGGTGGGTCTGATGGCCGGGCTGCAGCACTGGGGCTCGCGCGCCACCTGGCTGATATTGGGCGCGCTCGCCGGCTTTCTTGCAGTGGCGCTCTGGGCCTTCGTCACGGGCGAGGCGCAGGCCGCGAGTGGCGCCGCGCTGCCGCGCGTGCCGCTGCCGCAAGGAACCTGGCCGACGGTGATTTGCTACGGCGTGTTCGGTTACGGCTACATCATCCCCGCGACTTTCCTGCCGGCGCTGGCGCGCCACTACATCGACGACCCGGCGATCTTCGGCTGGGTCTGGCCGGTGTTCGGCGCGGCGGCCGCGGCGTCGACCATCCTGATCTCGCAATTCGGCAGCCGCCATGCGCCGCGCCGCGTCTGGGTCGCCGGCCTGTGGGTCCTCACGGCGGGCGTGCTGGCGCCGGTGCTGATGGTCAACCTGTTCACGCTGTGCCTGGCGGCGCTATGCGTCGGCGGCACCTTCATGGTGATCACCATGGCAGGCATCCAGGAGGCGCGGCGCATCGGCGGCGCCGCCGCGCCGCGCCTGGTGGCGACGATGACAGCCGCCTTCGCCATCGGGCAGATCGTCGGCCCCGTCACCGTGCCGCTGTTTGCCGCCCTCGGCGGCGGCGCCGCGCTGCCGAGCATCGTCGCCGCGCTGGCGCTGGTGGCCAGCAGTTTCGTGCTGGCCCGCGGGCAAGCGGTGCCGGCCCATTTACTACAAGGGAGCAAATAAATGCAGGATTTTGTCGATCGCATGCCGCCGCTACGCGCGGAACTGATGGATGAAGCGCAGCGCGAGGCCGCCGCCGCGCTTACCGCCGGGCCGCGCAAGGGTGTCAAGGGCCCGTTCATTCCGCTGCTGCGCAGCCCGCATTTGATGGACCGGCTGCAGAGGGTGGGCGAATACATCCGCTTCGATAGCAGCCTGCCGCCGCGCCTGTCCGAATTCGCCATGCTGGTGGTGGCGCGCGCCTGGACCCAGCAGTTCGAATGGTTCACCCACGTGCCGCTGGCGCGCAAGGCCGGCACCGCCGAGGAGACCATCGCCGCCCTGCGCGAAGGCCGCCGCCCGGGCACCATGCATGCGGACGAAGCGCTGGTCTACGACTTCGTCACCGAGTTGCTGGCGCATCACGGCGTGTGCGACGCCACCTATGCGGCCGGCGTCGCCGGCCTGGGCGAGCGCGGCGTGATCGACCTGGTCGGCCTGGCCGGCTATTTCGTTACGGTCTGCGCGGTACTCAACGTCGCGCATACGCCGCCGGATCTGGTCGAAGGCGTCGCCCCGCTGCCGGCGCTGCCCCTCTAACTCGCCCAGGCCAACTGCCGCGCGCTGTCGCCGGTGCCGCTGACCAGCAGGCGCCGCTGGTGATGCGCCGCCAGGCCGGCGTGATGGCCGATGCTGAT
>DATAZV010000379.1:0-26843 GCA_036271855.1 Burkholderiales bacterium | reverse complement strand
CCCAGGGATGGTCCAGCACACGGGTCAGCGTGACCACCCGGAAGTCCTGCTTTTCCGAATGAATTTCCTGGGCGCTGGCAGCCGTGGCCAGGAGCAGCAGGCATCCCGAAAGAAAGGAGAAGGTACGGCGAAAACGCATTGTTGTTCTTTCAATCAACGAAGTACATGGCATTGGAGCGCACGCCGCCACTAAAATTCCCGCGCTTTGCCCGCTTATTGCCCATGTTCCGCCACAACTTTTGGCCATGCTAGAGTCTCGGGCGCCGGGGCTGGTCGATGCATCAGGCCGCTTCCGGCGCCGGTCAACAACAACGGGAGATCCGGGTGGTATTCGTCTGGTTCGTCGGCGCCTTGCTCGCCATTGTAGTGTTCGCAGCCATCACCAATCGCCTCACCGGCACCAAGGCCCACTATCTCGAGACCCTGCAACTCGAGAGCGGCGAGACCGAACTCTGGCGCGACGCCAAAGCCGACTTCGCCACCGTGCCGCGCACGGGCCGCGCGGCGATCATGTCCTACCCGCGCCTGCACCGGCACACGGTGCTGTGGACCGACCGGCGCATCGTCGTTGCGCAAAGGCCGTTGGGTTCGGCCAGGCACATGATCACCCACCAGATCTACTTCGCGCCCGATGCCGGCGCGCAAACCGCCGCGAACGAGGCCTTTGGCGGGTTCTACGGACGCGGCTTCGAGACCATTGTGGCCAGCGCCAGCTCCTTGGAGCAAGTGAACGACAAGGACTGCGCGCGCATCAAGCCGACCGCAGCCTGCGGCGCCAAGCTCAACCTCGACGAAGCCCTGATCTTCACCGACCGGCTGGACGAGCTACGGCTGCGCCTGCCCTAGCCGTTCCCGCCCATTTCATGCCTCTTTACGCTCTCGCACTGGTCCTGCTGGCGGCTTTTTGCCACGCCACCTGGAACCTGTTCCTGAAAAAAAGCCAGGGCGGCGGCACGTTGTTCTTCTGGCTTGCCGGCAGCATCGAGGTGCTGCTCTACGCGCCGCTGGCCATCGCCATGATCATCACCACTGGCTATCGGCCGGATGCGCTGGCGCTGGGCATGATGGCCGGCAGCGCGGCGATCCACGTCGGCTATTTCATTTTCCTCGACCGCGGCTATCGCAGCGGCGACCTTTCGGTGGTCTATCCGCTGGCGCGCGCCAGCGGTCCCCTGCTGACCATCGTCGCCGCGGTACTGTTGATCGGCGAGCGCCCGGCGCCGCTGGCGCTGGTGGGCGCGCTGCTGATCGGCGTGGGCGCGGTGCTGCTCTCAGGCAACCCGCTGCGGCTATTGCGCACCCGCGCGCAAGGCGCCCTGTTCGCACTTTCCACCGGCGCGATCATCGCCATCTACACGGTGTGGGACCGCCAGGCGGTGGTGGCCTTGCTGGTGCCGCCGGTGATCTACTACTGGGGCTCGATCATCATGCGCGTGATCATGACCAGCCCGGCGGCGCTGCGCGACCGGCCGATGCTGCGGGTGATCTGGGCGCGAGACAAGAAGGCCGTGCTGGCGGTCGGCATCCTGTCGCCCCTGGCCTACGGCCTGACTTTGTATGCGATGAAAATGGCGCCGCTTTCCTACGTCGCGCCGGCGCGGGAGATGAGCATTTTGATCGCCGCGCTCTACGGCACCCATCTGCTCAAGGAAGGCGATACGGTGCGCCGCCTGGCTGCCGCCGCGCTGATGATGCTGGGGCTGGCGGGCATCAGCCTGGCGGGTTGATCAGGCGAGTTGATCAGGCAACGGCGCCGATCTCTTTCAGATAACGCAGCGTGCCCGGGTGGATCATATCCGGACGCGGCGCGGCGCCGTAGATGTTTTCCACCCGGCTTTCACGCGCTTGCGGCAGGCTTTTTCCTAGCGTGTCCTGCGCCTTGTGCAGGGCGCGGGTGAGGCGGTAGGCGGTATCTTCAGGAAAGTCGGTGCGCGCCAGGATGAAACTCCAGGAGCCGACGGAAACAATGTCCTGCGGCTGCTTGGGGTAGCTGCCGGCGGGGATGGTCAGGCGCTTGAGGAAATCGTATTTGGCGCGGATGGCGCGGATTTCCTCTTCACTGGGCGCGATCAGGCGCGCGCCGGCCGGGTCGGACATCATGTTGGTAAATCCCGGCCAGCCGGAGCCGCCGCCCCAGAGCGCGGCAACACGCCCGTCCTTGACCATCGGCGGGCCGTCGCCGGCGCGCTCCAGGTAGACAGCCTTGAAGTCCGCATCCTGCTTCAACCCGATCCCGTCGAGCACATAGCGCGCGAGGATCACCAGGCCGGAGCCGGCGGCACCAAAGGCCACCGCTTGGCCCTTGAGGTCGGCGATGCGATGGTAGGGACTATCGGCGCGCACCACGAACATGCCGGGGCTGGAGTAGATGCCGACGACGATTTTCAGTTGCAGCGGCGCACGGCCGATGCCGGCGAAAGCCTCATGGGCGGACTCGCCCTGCACTAGCCCTAAGTCGAACCTGCCCTGCTCCAGGCCGGGAATGTTCTCGTCGCTGCCGCGGGTGTTGCGAGTCTCGATATTGAGTGTCGGGTCGGCCTGGTTGATCGCCGCCGCGTAGGCGGCGCCGTAGACCGGGAAGCCGCCGCCGGGTGTGGCGGTAGCGAGCATCACATTGGTTTTTTGCTGCGCGCGGGCCAGCGGGCCGGTGCTGGCGAATGCCAGGCCGGCAGCGGAGCGTTGGAGAAACTTGCGGCGGCTGGGGTGCGGCATGACGGGCTTTACTCCTGCTCCTGCTACTCGGCCTCGTCGATCCAGGTCATCTGGATTGCTTCGAGGATTTTCTCGCCCGAGCGATTCGGGTCGTCGCTGAAACCCTCGAGGGCGCAGACCCATTTGTGCAGGTCGGTGAAGCGCACCGTCTTCGGGTCGACGTCGGGGTGCGCGTCAGTCAGGGCGATGGCGATGTCGCGGGTGTCGGTCCATTTCATTTTTTGCCGCCCTCCTTGGCCATGTTGATGGTGTAGCGGGGAATCTCTATCGTCAGGTTCGCCTGGTTCAGGATCACCTGGCAGGACAGGCGCGAATTCGGCTCCAGGCCCCAGGCTTTGTCGAGCATGTCGTCCTCGTCATCTTCCGAAGGTGTCAGCGCATTGAAGCCCTCGCGCACCACCACGTGACAGGTGGTGCAGGCGCAGGACTTTTCGCAGGCGTGCTCGATATCGACACCATGTTCTAGCAGGGCGTCGCACAGCGACTTGCCGGCGGGGGCGTCGATCACCGTGCCTTCAGGGCAAAGTTCGACGTGGGGCAACACAACGATTTGCGGCATCAAAAACTCACTTCATCCAGTTTGCGGCCGGCCAGCGCACGGCGGATGCTTTGATCCATGCGGCGGGCGGCGAATTCTTCGGTGGCGCGGTTGACTTCGTCGACCAGTGTCTTGATGGCGCGGTGGTCGGTGCCCGCGTTGGCTTGTTTGAGTTGCTCGATCTGCGCATCGATCCCGGCGCGCTCTTCGGCATTGAGCAGCTCGCCGTCCTGCGCCAGCGCGGCGGTAGTGGCGGCGATCATCTGTTCGGCCTCCACCTGCTGCTCTTTCAGGGCGCGCAGCTGCATGTCGTCGCCGGCACGCTCGAAGGAGTCTTTGAGCATGCGCGCGATGTCGTCGTCAGCCAGGCCATAGGAAGGCTTGACCACGACGGCGGCTTCAACGCCGGTGGTGGCTTCCTTCGCACTCACCGACAGCAGGCCGTCGGCATCGACCTGGAAGGTGACGCGGATGCGCGCGGCGCCGGCCACCATCGCCGGGATGCCGCGCAACTCGAAGCGCGCCAGCGAGCGGCAGTCGCTCACCAGTTCGCGCTCGCCCTGCACGACGTGGATCGCCATCGCGGTCTGGCCGTCCTTGAAGGTGGTGAACTCCTGCGCGCGCGCCACGGGGATGGTGGAATTGCGCGGAATCACCTTCTCCGCCAGGCCGCCCATGGTTTCCAGGCCCAGGGACAGCGGAATCACATCCAGCAGCAGCCAGTCTTCGCCGGGAGCACGGTTGCCGGCCAGCATATTGGCCTGCATCGCCGCGCCCAATGCAACGACCTCATCCGGATTCAGATTGGTCAGCGGTGCCTGGCCGAACAAGGTACCAACGGCATCGCGCACCTGCGGCATGCGGGTGGCGCCGCCGACCAGCACCACGCCCTTGACCTCGTCCACCGAAAGGCCGGCGTCACGCAGCGCTTTGCGGGTGGCGACCAGGGTTTTTTTCAACAGCTTTTCGGTCAGCGCCTCGAAGGTCTTGCGCGTCAGGTGCAGCCCGGCAGTGCGCTCGAAGTCCAGGGCCAGGCTGAAAAAAGTGGCATCGGCTTGCGACAAACGTTCCTTGGCGGCACGCGCCTCCACCAGCAGGCGGCGCTCCTGCACCGGCGTCAGGTCGGCCAGGCGTGCTTCGCGCGTGGCCCAAGCGGCCAGCGCGCGGTCAAAGTCGTCGCCGCCCAGCGCGGAATCGCCGCCGGTGGCCAGCACCTCGAACACACCCCGGGAGAGCTTGAGAATGGAAATGTCGAAAGTGCCACCGCCCAGGTCATAGACGGCATAAATGCCTTCGGCGGCGTTGTCCAGGCCGTAGGCGATGGCCGCGGCGGTGGGTTCGTTGAGCAGGCGCAGCACGTTGATGCCGGCAAGTTTGGCGGCGTCCTTGGTCGCCTGGCGCTGGGCATCGTCGAAATACGCGGGCACGGTAATCACCGCGCCGACCAGCTCGCCGCCGTCATTGCCGAACATCGATTCCTCGGCGCGCGCCTTCAGGGCAGCAAGGATGTCGGCGGAGACTTCCACCGGGCTCTTGATGCCGGCGGCGGTGTTGAGGCTGACCATGCCGGGCGCATCGACAAAATCGTAGGGCAACTTTTCGCCATAGGTGATGCGAATATCGGCCAGGCCCCGCCCCATGAAGCGCTTGACCGAGGCGATGGTGTTGCGCGGGTCGCTTACCTGCTGCGATTGCGCGGCATAGCCGGTGGAGTTGACCCCGTGCGTGTCGTAGCGGACCACCGAGGGCAGCAGCGGCCTCCCGGTGATGTCCGGCAATACGGCGGCGGCGCCGCTCTTGACGGTGGCGACCAGCGAATTGGTGGTGCCCAGGTCGATGCCCACCGCCATGCGATGCTGGTGCGGCGCGGTGGAAAGGCCAGGTTCGGAGATTTGCAGCAGAGCCATGGATTTTGCTTTGTGCCTCAGGCGTCGAGTTCTTCGAGGCTTAGACGGATTTCGTCTTCCAGCTTGTCGACGAACATCAGTTGCCGTACCGCCTCGACCGCCGGCGCATCGGCGCCGGAATCGAGCAAGGCGCCGAGTTTGCCATAACGGGACTTCTTGTCTTCGCGCATGTCGCGCAGCAGAACATCGAGGGCATCGGGGTTTTTCGCCGCCGTCGCGTCTTCGACCGCCTCGCGCCATTCCATTTGCTGCATCAGGAAGGCCGGCTCCATCGCGGTATTGTTTTCCGCGCCGATGTCCCGGCCGCGCAGGTGCAACAGATAGGTCGCGCGTTTCAGCGGGTTCTTCAGCGTCTGGTAGGCCTCGTTGGCGCGGGTGGACCACTGCATCGCGACGCGCCGGCCGGCGTCGCCGGCGGCGGCATGGCGGTCCGGGTGCACTTGCGCCTGCACTTCGCGGAACGCCTGGTCCAGCGCGGCGTCATCGACGGCAAAGCGCGCGGGCAGGCCGAACATTTCGAAGTGGTTTTGAGTGAAAGAAGTAGACACGGCGTTTCAGTAAATCAAAGGGGCGGTGGTAGCCGCCCCTTGTTTTCGCTTCGGCAATTTCTGCCTGCGCTGCCTTACACGTTGAAAGATTCGCCGCAGCCGCAACGGTCCTTCTCGTTCGGGTTGTTGAACTTGAATCCTTCGTTCAGCCCCTCACGGGTGTAATCCAGTTCGGTGCCGGCCAGGTAGGTCAGGCTTTTCGGATCGATCAGCACCTTGACGCCGCGGCTTTCGAACTCCTGGTCTTCCGCATTGACGGCATCGGCGAACTCCAGCTTGTAAGCCATGCCGGAGCAGCCGGTGGTGCGTACGCCCAGGCGCAGGCCCACACCCTTGCCGCGCTTGGCAAGGTAGTTGGCCACGTGGCGGGCGGCGTTTTCAGTCAGGGTAATCGACATATCAGTCTCGTCTTGAACTCAGGCGGCCTTGCGTTCGCTGTCTTCGGCGGCGCCGTGCTTGGCCTTGTAATCGGTGATCGCGGCCTTGATCGCGTCTTCGGCCAGGATCGAGCAGTGGATTTTCACCGGCGGCAGCGCCAACTCTTCGGCGATGTGGGTGTTCTTGATGCCCATCGCCTCGTCCAGGGTCTTGCCCTTGACCCACTCGGTGACCAGCGAGGAGGAGGCGATGGCCGAGCCGCAGCCGTAGGTCTTGAACTTCGCGTCCTCGATGCGGCCGTCAGCGCCGACCTTGATCTGCAGCTTCATCACGTCGCCGCAGGCCGGTGCACCGACCATGCCGGTGCCGACCGTGTCGTCACCCTTTTCGAAGGAGCCGACGTTGCGCGGGTTTTCGTAGTGGTCCAGAACTTTTTCGGAGTAAGCCATGATGTATTCCTTGTAATGCCTAGATTGTACTTTCTCGCGGGCTTTTCAATCCGCCCGCCCTGCGATTGCACTCAGTGCGCCGCCCACTCGATGGTCGAGAGGTCGACGCCGTCCTTGTGCATTTCCCACAGCGGCGACAAATCGCGCAGCTTGCCGATTTTTTGCTTGATCAGGTCGATGGCGAAGTCGATTTCTTCCTCGGTGGTGAAGCGGCCGAGAGTAAACCGGATCGACGAATGCGCCAGCTCGTCGCTGCGGCCCAGGGCGCGCAGCACGTAGGAAGGCTCCAGGCTGGCCGAGGTGCAGGCCGAGCCGCTGGACACCGCGATGTCCTTGATCGCCATGATCAGGGACTCGCCTTCGACGAAGTTGAAGCTCATGTTCAGGTTGTGCGGCACGCGGGCTTCGAGGTCGCCGTTGACGTAGACCTCTTCCATCTCCTGCAGGCCGTGCATCAGGCGGTCGCGCAGCATACGGATACGGCTTTTTTCGGTCGCCATTTCCTCGCGCGCCAGGCGGAAGGACTCGCCCATGCCGACGATCTGGTGGGTCGGCAGCGTGCCGGAACGAAAGCCGCGCTCATGGCCGCCGCCGTGCATTTGCGCTTCCAGGCGCACGCGCGGCTTGCGGCGGATGTACAGGGCGCCGATGCCCTTGGGGCCGTAGGTCTTGTGCGCGCACAGCGACATCAAATCGATCTTCAGCTTGGTCAGGTCGATTTCCACCTTGCCGGTGGCTTGCGCCGCGTCGACGTGGAAAATGATGCCCTTTTCACGGCAGATTTCGCCGATCTCGGGGATCGCCTGGATCACGCCGATTTCGTTGTTCACATACATGATGGACACCAGGATGGTGTCCGGGCGGATCGCCGCCTTGAATTTCTCCAGGTCGAGCAGGCCGTTCGGCTCGGGGTCCAGATAAGTGACCTCGAAGCCCTGGCGCTCCAGCTCGCGGCAGGTGTCGAGCACGGCCTTGTGCTCGATCGTCATCGTAATAATGTGCTTGCCCTTGCTCTTGTAGAACTGGGCCGCGCCCTTGATCGCCAGGTTGTCCGATTCGGTGGCGCCGGAGGTCCAGATGATTTCCTTGGGGTCGGCGCCGATCAGCTTGGCGACGTTTTCGCGCGCCTCTTCCACTGCCGCTTCGGCGGTCCAGCCGTAGGCGTGGGAGCGCGAGGCCGGGTTGCCATATTCTTCGGTCAGGAATTTGACCATCTCCTCGGTGACGCGCGGGTCGACCCGGGTGGTGGCGGAATTGTCGAGATAAATCGGGAGTTTCATATCAGGTCCTGTGTTTCGCTTGATCTTCAATGCCTGGCCAGCTTCAGGCGATGGCCGGGGTACCACGCACGCCGCCGGTCTTGCGGCGGTCCACCATCACGCTTTGCACGGCGGCAACACCGCCTTGCGCTGCCTGGCTGGCGGCTTCGCGCTCACGCTGCTGGCGCACCAGGTGACCCAGGGTTACCGACTCCAGGTATTCGTGCATTTTCTTGTTCAGCGTGGCCCAGAGGTCGTGGGTCATGCACTGGCCCTTTTGCGCCCCCTCCTGAAGCCCGCCGCCGATGCGCCCGGTCTCGTGGCAATTTTCCTTGCCGCCGCACATGGTGGCATCCAGCGGCTCGTCGACCGCGGCGATAATGTCGGCCACCGTCACGGTGTCCAGGGTGCGCGCCATGGTGTAGCCGCCGCCCGGGCCGCGCACGCTTTCCACAATGCTGTGGCGGCGCAGCTTGCCGAACAATTGCTCCAGATAGGACAGCGAAATGCCCTGACGCTCGCTGATGGCGGCCAGGGTCACCGGCCCGCCTTCGTCACGCAGGGCCAGGTCGATCATCGCGGTCACTGCAAAACGGCCTTTGGTTGTCAGTCTCATGGGCGCTCCTTCCAGGCTTCGGGACCTTTCTTGCAGCGCTAAAGCGGCGCACGACAAGTCCGACTAATTGAGTCAAGTATACCAAAGGCTGAACGAATTAGTCAACCTTTCCAGGCGACCAGCCAAAAAGGGAGTTATTTAAATTTATCGTTATAAAACATAATTTTAAATTATATTCCTAATGTTAAATATAGATATATTTTATCGTAATTCTGGATGAAAGCGGTCCAGACGAACCCAAGGAAGCGCCTGGAGAATTCCCAGCGGCCGGTAGAAATTGCCGAAAGGCATTTGCCGCCGGCCAGAAAGAAAGAGTAGTATCGGCGTCGAACAGGGGCATGTGCTTTGTCGGGAACCCGCATCGCCTGCACGGCGGTCCAGCGGGCACGAAATTGTTTGTTTGCGGCAGTCGGCCTGCAGCTGTTTTTCAGAGACAATAGAAGAATACGAACTCATGCATCAGGTGATCCATGGCAAACGCTGAGGGCGCTCCGAACGCAGCACCCGGCCCGGCGCCCGCCCAAAAAACTCGTCACACCCACCCTTCCGACCTCAAGGCAACAGTTCGCGTTCGGGAAAAGGACTCCGCCGCATTGCTGCTGCGCGCCACGGCTATCCGCACGCTGGAGCAGGCCGCACTGGCGCAGGGCGAACCGCTGATGGAGCGCGCCGGCCTGGCCGCTGCCAATTGCGCCCGCGCCATGCTGAAGAACGCATCCCATTACCCGGCCCGGGTGATGATCCTAGCGGGCCCCGGCAACAACGGCGGCGACGCCATGGAAGTGGCGGTCCATTTGCGCGAATGGGGCAATTCGGTCACGGTCTGCTTTATCGAGGATACTGCCCACCTGCCGCCCGACGCGGCCCGGGCGCACGCCAAATGGCGCAGCCACGGCGACGCCGTCGCGCTGCGCGCGCCGCCACCGCCGGACGATTTCGATCTAGTGGTCGACGGCCTGTTCGGCATCGGCCTGACGCGCCCTCTGCGCGCGCCTTACGCCGACTGGATCGCCACCATCAACGAATCCTCCACCCCGGTGCTGGCCCTGGACGTGCCTTCCGGGCTGGACGCCGATACCGGCCGGGTGATGGGCGCGGCGATCCAGGCCACGCGCACCCTCACCTTCATTGCCGACAAGCCGGGGCTGCACACGCTTTCCGGCCCGGACTACGCCGGCATTGTCGAAATCGCGCCCTTGCAGTTGCGCTTCACCGCGCCGGGACTGGGCGAATCGGGCTCGCTGCTGGAGCCGGCGGATTTTCGCGCCTGCATCCGCCCGCGCCTGCTCAATTCCCACAAGGGCAGCTTCGGCACCCTGGGCGTGATCGGCGGCAGCGCCGGGATGACCGGCGCCGCCTTTCTCGCCGCCCGCGCCGCCCTGCACATGGGTGCGGGCAAGGTGTTCATCGGCTTTGTCGATCCCGGCGCGCCGCAGTTCGATCCCCTGCAACCGGAGTTGATGCTGCGCACCGATGAAGCAGTGCTGGAAATGGCGCTGACGGCCGCGGTGGTCGGCCCGGGCCTGGGCCAAAGCGAAGCGGCGAAGCTGGCGGTGACCCGCGCCATCGCCTTGCCCTGCCCGATCCTGCTCGACGCCGATGCGCTCAACCTGGTCGCCGCCGACCCCTCGCTGCGCGGCGCCATCGCCAAACGCGGCGGCGCCACCCTGATGACGCCGCATCCGCTGGAAGCGGCGCGCCTGCTCGGCAGCAACACGCCCCAGGTGCAGGAAGACCGCATCGCCAGCGCGGCGCGCCTGGCCGACCTGTACAAGGCGATCGTCGTGCTCAAGGGTGCCGGCAGCGTGATCGCCTCGCCCCGCGGGCGCTGGTGGATCAACGGCACCGGCAACCCCGGCATGGCCAGCGGCGGCATGGGCGATGTGCTGTCGGGCATTGCCGGCGCCTTGCTGGCGCAGGGTTTTCCGGCGGAAGCCACCCTGCAATGCGCGGTGCATCTGCACGGCGCGGCGGCCGATGAACTGGCGGCCGAGGGCTGCGGCCCGGCCGGGCTGACCGCCAGCGAGACCATGCTGGCGGCGCGTCGCTTGTTCAATCATTGGGCCAAAGACCGGGACCCGCTGCCCTGAGGCAGCTTGCAGCGGGCGTGCCTCATTGCCGCGTCCGGTGCCGCCACTCCTCCACTACACCGGGGCCGGCGCCCGCATCCTTTCCACCACCCAGTCGATGAACACCCGCACCCGGGGTGACAGCTGCCGGCTGTGCGGGTAAAGCACCGAGACCGGCATCGGCGCCGGGCGATACTGCGCCAGCACCTCGACCAGACTGCCTTGCGCCAGTTGCGCCTCGACGTGATAACGCGGGATCTGGATCAGCCCCAGCCCGGCCTCGCAGCAAGCATGATAGGCATCGGCCTGGCGCACCGCCACCATGCCCGGCACCTGCACCTTGCGCGCTTCGCCGCCGACGATGAACTCGAACGGCAGGCGCCGCCCGGTGGCGCTTGAAACGTAGTTGACGGCGCGATGCTCGCGCAGCGACTCGATGCTCTCCGGCACGCCGTAGCGCTTGATATAGCCGGCGCTGGCGCAGGTGAGCTGCGGGTTTTCCGCGACCCGCCGCGCCACCAGGCTGGACTCGCGCGGCTCGCCGCCGCGCAGCACGCAGTCCACCCCCTCGCGCACCAGATCCACCAGGCGATCGCCCATGCCGATGTCCAGTTCCAGGTCCGGGTAGCGCTCGCAGAATTCGCCCAGGTGCGGCAACAGGAAATGCAGCGCCAGCGAGCCTTGCAGGTCGACGCGCAGCTTGCCCTTGGGCGCGGCCGGCGACTGGCCGAAGGAAGACTCGGTGTCTTCCAGGTCCGCCAGCAGGCGCAGGCAGCGCTGGTAGTAGGCCTCGCCATCCAGGGTGACGCTGACGCTGCGGGTGGTCCGCTGCAGCAGGCGGGTGGCCAGGCGCTTTTCAAGTTGCTGCACGGCATGGGTGACGGTGGCGCGCGGCAGGTCGAGGTCATCGGCGGCCTTGGTAAAGCTGCCGAGTTCGACGATGCGGACGAACAAATGCATGCTGTCAAAGCGGTCCATGGCTTTCCTCACACGGGTTTATTGTTTATATATTTTGAATAGTAATGCTCATTCAAGCATATTTATCCAGTCCAAGCAAACTCATAAAGTAGCGTCACTGGCCCCTCGTGTCGCGGCCCCACCCAAACCCTTCAGGAGATTTGCCATGACCCCGAAAAAAACAGCCATCGTCACCGGGGCCTCGCGCGGCATCGGTGCCAGTGTCGCCCTGCGCCTGGCGCGCGACGGCTTTGCGGTGATCGTCAATTACGCCGGCAACGCTGCTGCTGCCGCCGCAGTGGTCAAGGCCATCGAGTCCGCCGGCGGCCAGGGCGCGGCGCTGCAAGCCGATGTCGCCGTTCCCGCCGAAGCGAAACAGCTGTTCGACGAAACCGTGCGCCTGTACGGCCGCGTCGATGCGCTGGTGAACAACGCCGGCATCATGCCGGCGCAAATGCCGACCCTGGCCAATACCGACGATGCCACCTTCGACCGCCTGATCGCCGTCAACCTCAAGGGCAGCTTCAACACTCTGCGCGAAGCGGCCACGCGGGTGGAATCGGGCGGGCGCATCGTCAACTTTTCCACCAGCCTGGTCGGCACCGCCCTGCCCGGCTACTCGGCCTACACCGCGACCAAGGCCGGCGTCGAATTGCTGACCAGCATCCTGTCGAAGGAACTGCGCGGCCGCAACATCACTGTGAACGCCATCGCCCCCGGCCCCACCGCCACCGAACTGTTTCTCAACGGCAAGACGCCGGAACTGGTCGAGCGCCTGGCGAAGATGAACCCGCTGGAACGCCTGGGCACGCCGGAAGACATCGCCGGCGCGGTTTCCTTCCTGCTCGGGCCGGACGGCGGCTGGATCAACGGCCAGACCCTGCGCGCCAACGGCGGCATGGTCTGATCCGTCCCCGCGGCTTCAGGCGGCTTTTTCCAGCGCCTTCGGATAGGGAAACATCATGTTCAGCGCCACCGACTGCCCGCCCTCCTGGACGATGCGCACGTGCTCGCGGCGGAATTCGCGCGCGTGGGTGAGGCCGCAGGAGTGGGCGATCATGTCCACTTCCTTGTTCATGTTGTCGCAGTAGTGGGCGACGCGGGTGAATTTCTCTTCCACCACCAGGCCGCGCTGCAGGCGTTCGTTGTGGGTGGTGACGCCGGTCGGGCAGGTGTTGGTGTGGCAGCGCAGGGCCTGGATGCAACCCAGGGCGAACATGAAGCCGCGCGCAGAGTTGACGAAGTCCGCGCCGGCGCACAGCGCCCAGGCCACGCGCGCGGAAGTCACCAGCTTGCCCGAGCCGACCAGGCGGATGCGTTCCTTCAGTCCCGCCTGGATCAGCGCGTCGGCCACCCGCGGCAGGGCCTCGTCGATCGACAGGCCGACGTGGTCGGCCAGCGCCTGCGGCGCCGCGCCCGTCCCGCCCTCGCCGCCGTCGATCACCAGGAAGTCGGGGGCCCAGGCCAGGCCGCGGCGGTTGATGGCGTCGCATAGGTCGTTGACGAAGCGCCAGCCGCCCAGCGCGGTCTTCACGCCGACCGGCTTGCCGGTGATGTCGCGGATGTAGGCGATCTTGTCGAGCAGCTGGTCGACGTTGGCGATGTCGTGATGGCGGTTCGGGCTGATCGAATCAATGCCCACCGGGATGCCGCGCACCTGCGAAATGATCGGCGTCACCTTGGCGCCGGGCAGCACCCCGCCCTTGCCCGGCTTGGCGCCCTGCGACAGCTTGATCTCGAAGGCGCGCACCTGGTCGTAGGCGGCGATTTCGCGCAGGCGCGATTCGGACAGCAGGCCCTCGCTGTCGCGCACGCCGTATTTGGCGGTGCCGATCTGCATGATGACGTCGCAGCCGCCCTCCAGGTGGTAAGGCGAGAGGCCGCCTTCGCCGGTGTCCATCCAGCAGCCGGCATCCCTGGCGCCGCGCGACAGCGCGCGCACCGCCGGGGTGGAGATGGCGCCGAAACTCATGCCACTGACATTGAACACGGAGTTCGCGGTGAAGGGCTTCTTTGCAAAGCCGCCGCCAATCACCAGCGGCGGGGTCTGCTGGCGGTCTTCCTCCAGCACCGGAAAACCGGCGTTGACGAAGATGATGGCGCCGGGCTGGTGCAGGTCGTAGGTCGAGCCGAAGCCGATGATGCCGCCTTCGCTTTTCGCCAGGCGATAGACCCAGGAACGGGTGGCGCGGTTGAACGGCATTTCCTCGCGGTCGTTGAGGAAAAAGTATTGCCGGAAATATTCGCCCAGTTGCTCGAAGAAATAGCGCAGGTGGCCGACCACCGGGAAGTTGCGCAGGATGGTGTGCTGCTTTTGCGTGATGTCCTTGATGAACAGGTAGACGATCGCAACCGCCAGCGCCAGGGCGATGATGGTACCCAGGCCGTAAGCCATCATGCCGAAAACTTGTCCCATCCCGGCTTCCCTTCTTTTTGATTGTTCTGAATATTGAGCTGCGAGCGCGCAGTGCTTCACTCTAGCGCATAATTCCGTCCCGAGCAAAAATCCCCGGCGCAGTGCAGTGCCGCGCGCCTTGAATTCCCCATGAGCAAGCAAGCCGCCATCAAGGCGATCGCCTTCGACCTCGACGATACCCTGTGGCCGATCGCCCCCATCATCGACCGCGCGGAGAAGGCGATGGCGGCCTGGGTGACGGCACAGTATCCGCACGTCGCCGGCCAGTTCGACATCAACAACCTGCGCCTGCTGCGCGCCAGCCTGGTGGCGGAAAACCCGGCGCTGAGAAACGACGTGCTGAACCTGCGCCGCGGCACCATCCGCGCCGCCTTTCTGGAAAGCGGCGAAAGCGAGGCCGCGGCCGACCTGGCGTTCGACTTTTTCCGCGCCGAGCGCAACCGCGTCGAGTTCTACCCCGACGTGCTGCCGGCGCTGGATCGCCTGCGCGCGCATTTTCCGCTGGCGGTGATCTCCAACGGCTTCGCCGACCTTGCCGCCATCGGCATCCACGGCCATTTCGCCGCGGTGGTCTCGGCCCACGAGATCGGCGTCGCCAAGCCGCATCCACGCATCTACGCCGCCTGCGTCGAGCGCATCGGCCTGGCGCCGGAGCAGGTGATCTACGTCGGCGACGACCCGGCCAACGACGTGCTCGGCCCCTGCGCCGCCGGCATGCAGGCTGCCTGGATCAACCGCCGCGCCCACCGCTGGCCGGAAGAGCACGCCGATGTGGAGGAGCCGCCGCAGTTCCGCGACCTCACCGAATTCGCCGACTGGCTGCTGGTGCCGACTTAGGGCGCTGTCCCTCAGCGCAGGGTGACCACCCGCCCGTGCTCGCCCCGGTTCGCATTCAGCCAGCCCACCAGGGTGACGGCGGCGGCACTGGCGTCCTGCTCCAGCTCCGAGTCGAGCAGGAACACCGGCTTTTCCGCCGCGGTCCAGGCCTGCACCGCGTAGCGCAGCGCCACGCCGCCGCGCGGCAGCGGCGTGCGGGTTTCGCTGCATGAAATCTCCAGCACATCGGCCACCGCGGTGAGCCCGACCCGGCCGTTCAGCGGCAGCGGCCCGAAGGAGGTGCGCAATTGCGCCGGCGTGGCGTTGAGCCGGGTCCAGTTCAGCCCGAACAGCAAACCCAGGTAGCCCAGCAGCAGCGCCATCACCACGTAAGGCAGGGAGAAGCCCTTGATCAGCACCAGGATCAGCAGAACCGGCAGCAGGATGCCCATCATCACCAATCCCTTGATCCGCTTCAGGCCGCGCATCTTGATCATCAGTTCCCCGGGGCGCTCGACGATGACGCAATCCTCAGAGTGGCTGCGGGCGGGAGCGTGGCTCATCTGCCCAATATATAGGCAGGCCCGGGCGCGATAGCGCCGGCCCCGCGTGACGCGGGCGCACGCGATATGGCACACTGCGCGCGACGCGCGGGCAAAGATCCGCGCCACAATAATCACTACCGGAGACAAAACCCATGAAGTTCACCCAATGGCTGCTGGCTGGTATCGGCATGTGCATCAGCGGCGCGGCACTCGCCCAGGCCTATCCCGCCCGTCCCATCCGCGTGGTGGTGCCGTGGCCGCCGGGCCAGGCCACCGACCTCGCCGCGCGCATCGTCGGCGAACGCCTGTCGCAGAGCCTGGGCCAGCCCTTCGTGATGGACAACAAGCCCGGCGCCGGCGGCCAGATCGGCACCGATATCGTCGCCAAGGCGCAGCCCGACGGCTATACCCTGCTGGCCGCCTCCAGCGGCCCGGTGTCGATCGCGCCTTCGCTGCAAAAGCTGCCCTATGCGCCGCTCACCGATCTCTCGCCGATCAGCGTGGTGGCATTGAACCCCTTCGCCCTGGTTACCTTCCCCACCTTCCCTGCCAGCAATGCGCATGAGTTCGTCGCCAAGCTAAAGGCGGAGCCGG
The DNA here is from genome assembly GCA_036271855.1 of Burkholderiales bacterium. Lineage (GTDB taxonomy): Bacteria > Pseudomonadota > Gammaproteobacteria > Burkholderiales > JAEUOS01 > JAQGMJ01. Next base: position 11,039 of record DATAZV010000379.1, on the reverse strand, counting down.
GCAAGCACACCTTCTCCTCCTCCGGCACCGGGGCCACCGCCCACCTGATCGTCGAGTACTTCAACTCCGCCGCCGAGGTGCAGGCGCGCCACATCCCCTACAAGGGCAGCGTGCCCTCGCTCACCGACCTGATGGGCGGCCAGGTCGACTACACCTTCGAGACCATTCCTTCGGTGGTGCAGCAGATCAAGAACGGCCGCCTGAAAACTTTCGGCGTCTCCAGCAGCAAGCGCTCCAGCGCGATGCCCGATGTGCCGACGATAGCCGAGGCCGCCAACCTACCCGGTTTCGACATCGGCTCCTGGATGGGTTACATGGCGCCGGCCGGCCTGCCGAAGGAAATCGCCGACAAGCTGGCGGCGGAAATCAAGAAGGCCGTGGCCAGCCAGATCGTGCATGACCAATACCTCACCCTGGGCATGGAACAGATATCGCAGACCCCGGCGGAAATGAGCGCCATGTTGAAGCGCGAACAGGACCGTTTTGCCGCCGTGATCAAGAAGAACAACATCAAGATCGAATAGCGCCGATTTACCGTCCACCCTGGCGCGATATGGCAGACTGCCCGTCGCGTGAATCGAGACCGGCACCCGGACATCAAAGGGTGCGGCGAAAAAAACATACTCAAACCTCAGGAGACAAATCCATGAAATCCAGCCAACTGCTGGCAGCCCTCGTCGGCACCTGCATTGCCGGTGTGGTCCACGCCCAGGCCTACCCGAATCATCCGATCCGCGTCGTCGTGCCCTGGCCGCCGGGCCAGGCCACCGACCTGGCCGCGCGCATCGTCGGCGACCGCCTGTCGCAGGCGATGGGACAGCCCTTCGTGATGGACAACAAGCCCGGCGCCGGCGGCCAGATCGGCACCGATACTGTCGCCAAGGCGCAGCCCGACGGCTACACCCTGCTGGCCGCTTCCAGCGGCCCGGTGTCGATCGCGCCTTCGCTGCAAAAGCTGCCCTATGCACCGCTGACCGACCTGGCACCGGTGAGCGTGATCGCGGTCAACCCGTTCGCGCTGGTCACCTACCCTAGCTTTCCGGCCAACAATGCGAAAGAGTTCATTGCCAAGCTGAAGGCCGAACCGGACCAGCACACCTTCGCCTCCTCCGGCACCGGCGCCACTGCGCACCTGATCACCGCCTTCTTCAATTCGCTCGCCGACGTGCGCACGCGCCACATCCCCTACAAGGGTAGCGTGCCGGCCCTGACCGACATCATGGGCGGCCAGGTGGACTACACCTTCGAGACCGTGCCCTCGGTGGTGGCGCATGTGAAGGCCGGCAAGCTGAAAACCTTCGGTGTTTCCTACACCCATCGTTCCGCCGCCATGCCGGACGTACCGACCATCGCCGAAGTCACTGGCTTGACCGGTTTCAACATCGGCTCGTGGATCGGCTTCGAGGCGCCGGCTGGCCTGCCCAAGGAAATTGCCGAGAAACTGTCCGCCGAGATCAAGAAGGCGGTGGCCAGCACCGCCACGCATGAGCGCTACCTGCCCCTGGGCCTGGACCAGATGGCGAATACGCCGGAGGAAATGGCGGTGATGCTGCACCAGGAGCAGGACCGCTTTGCCGCCATCGTGAAAAAGAACAACATCACCATCCAGTAAACGTGTCGAACAAGCGGCCGCCGCCGGTGGCCGCGTTTTGGAGAAAGAGCAGTGAGCACTCCGCAATTCCTGACCATGCACGAACTGGTCAAAAAAGCCCGGCAGAACCTGAACCACAACAACTGGGACTACATCGTCGGCGGCACCGAGACCGAGACCACGCTCAGGCGCAACCGCCACGCGCTCGACGCCCTCGCCTTTCGCCCGCGCGTGCTGTGCGATGTCGGCAATGTCGACCCCTCCACCACCTTTCTCGGCCAGAAGTCGCGCCTGCCGGTATTCCTGGCGCCAGTCGGCGGGCTGGAGCACTTCGCCCCCGAAGGCGCGGTGACCGCCGCGCGCGCCGCGCATGAATTCGGCGTGATCCAGATGCTCAGCTCCGTGTGCGAGCCCGGCACCGAGCCGGTCGCCAAAAACGTGCCGGACGGCATGCGCAGCTTTCAGCTCTATGTGCACGGCGACCCCGCCTGGGTGGACGACATCCTGGCGCACGCCCTGTCTCTCGGCTACACCAGCCTGTGCCTGACGGTGGACACCGCCTATTACAGCCGGCGCGAGCGCGACCTGGCCCAGCGCAACATCCGCCGCGCCAACGTGCCCGGGCGCGAGCACCAGGCGGTGTTGAACTGGAAAGACATCGAGCGCATCCGCACCAAGTTCAAGGCGCCGCTTATGCTCAAGGGCATCGCCACCGCCGAAGACGCCAAGCTGGCGATGGAGCACGGTGTCGATGTGGTCTATGTCTCCAACCACGGCGGTCGCCAGCTCGACCACGGCCTGGGGACGATGGACATCCTGCCGGAGGTGGTGGAAGCGGTGGCGGGCAAGGCACGCATCGTCATCGACGGCAGCTTCAACCGCGGCACCGACGTCATCAAGGCGATCGCCGCCGGTGCCGACATGGTGGGCATCGGCCGCATGCAATGCGTGGGACTGGCCGCCGACGGCCAGGCGGGCTTGGTGCGCATGCTGGAAATCCTCGAAACGGAAATTCTCTCGTGCATGGGCTTGCTCGGGGTGCAGCGATTGAGCGAACTCAACCGCTCCTACCTGCGCGCCGCACCGGTGGTCACCGACCCGCGGGCGTTTTCCAGCTTTCCGCTGCTGACGTTCGAGGAGAAGTCGTTCTACTGAGCGGAACCACGGTAGATCACGGTATTTCTCGGCTTTTTGGCGCCGTGGTTTTTACAAATGCGACCGGCTGCCCACTACAACTGTGTTGGCCGCCTGGCCCAACCTGATAAAACGCCCTGAAAGAAGTCCCCCTGGGGGACCTGAGGTTTTTTGGGCATTTTCGCGCTTTGATTTTCACCATTGTGGCCGGTTGCCCATCACAGATGTATTTGGCTACCCGGCGCAACCTGATAAAACCTGACATTTTCGAAAGAACTTGGCGCTTCTTGCCAACCGGATACGGCAACGAACCGCTTCTGCATCTCGTGCCACAGACTCAAGCGCCATCTGGTTTTTTGTCACGACCCGAGGAAGTCCTGCCGGGAGATGACATGGGCTTTGTCCATCGCGATTTTAAAGAGCGCCGCGCGCAAACCTGCGCGCATCCTGGTACCAAAGATACGCGAACCCAACAACTAAGTGTGGTTGATTTGCGAGGCGGCCTTAGGCCACTTCAGAGCGCCGGCTCCGGCTGCGCCGAATCGGCCTCGATATGCCCCGAAGCCAGGCGGATCGAGCGGCTGCAGCGCGCGGCGATATGATCGTCGTGGGTCACCAGCACCAGGGTCGTGCCGAGTTCACGGTTCAGTTCGAACAGGAGTTCGATGATGGTGGCGCCGGTGACGGTGTCGAGGTTGCCGGTGGGTTCGTCGGCGAACAGGATCTTCGGGCGCGGCGCGAAGGCGCGCGCCACCGCCACGCGCTGCTGCTCGCCGCCGGAGAGATGCTTGGGATAGTGCTTCAGGCGCGCGGAGAGGCCGACCCGCGCCAGGGTTTCGCGCGCCACGGCTTCGGCGTCCTTGCGGCCGGCCAGTTCCAGCGGCAGCATGACGTTTTCCAGCGCGTTCAGGTGCGGCATCAGTTGAAAGGACTGGAAGACGAAGCCGGTGAGGCGCCCGCGCAGGGCGGCGCGGCCGTCTTCGTCGAGCGCATGCAAATCCTCGCCGGCGATTTGAACCCGGCCGGCGCTGGGCGTGTCCAACCCGGCGAGCAGCGCCAGCAGGGTGGATTTGCCGGAGCCGGAGGCGCCGACAATCGCCAGCGACTCGGCCGGCCGCACGGCGAAGCCGATCTCGTGCAGAATCACCAGGGGTTCCGCGCCGTTGGGCACTGACTTGGTCAATCCAGATACTTCTATGATGTTTTCGTACACGCTTTCAGCCACAAAATCCTTGTTCCTGCGCTTCGGCGCGGGCTTGCTGCTCGCCGCCTGCGCAACAGTTTCCACCGGCGCGGGCCCCGCGCCTGCAATCCTGGTGATGGGGGACAGCCTTTCCGCGGAGTACGGCTTGCAGCGCGGCCAGGGCTGGGTGGCGCTGATGGATGCGCGCCTCAGGGAACAGCATCTTGATTATAGCGTCGTCAATGCCAGCATCAGCGGCGACACCACTGCCGGCGGCGCGGCCCGCCTGGGCAGCGCCCTGGCGAGCGCCAAACCGGCGATCGTGATCATCGAGTTGGGCTCGAACGACGGCCTGCGCGGTCTGTCGCTGGATGCCAGCCGGGCGAATCTCGAATCGATGATCACCGCCTCCCGGAAAGCCGGTGCCAAAGTGCTGTTGATCGGCATGCAAATCCCGCCCAACTATGGCCGCGATTACACCGAGAAGTTCAAGGGCCTGTTCCCCGAGCTGGCGCGCCGCTACAAGACCGCGCTGACCCCATTCCTGCTCGAAGGCATCGGCGAGAAGCCTGAGCTGTTCCAGGCCGACGGCCTGCACCCGCTGGCGCAGGCGCATCCGCGCATCCTGGACAACGTCTGGCCGGCGCTGCAGCCGCTGCTCAAAGGCGCGCGCCCGAAACGATAAGCGGCCCCTTATAAACGACGTACGTGCTGCGCAATCCGGACTTTTATGTTATTTTTGGGGGTGAAGCGTACTTTTTCATTAAATAGTCCTACAAAATGGCAGCAACCAGTCCCGTCCCTTCCGATGCCACGGACGAAAACAGCATTCCCCCGCCCGTCTATGAGGTGGAGGAGGAACTGATCGAACGCCGCATCAGCACCGTGCCCGTGGCCAAAGACCGCCGTGGCGACCGGGGACCCGCGCCCACGCCGCCTGCCGCACCCGAAGGCGGGGGATCGGGCAATCGGTAGCCGCCCTGCCTGAATGAAAAAACGCGCCGCAGGGCGCGTTTTTTATTGGCCGGGTCTCGAGTGTCGGATCAGAGCAGGTCAGGTCAAGGCTCAGCCGCGCAGGCGCAACTGCGCCTCGCCTTCCACCATCCGGCCGATTTTCCTGGCGCCACCAAAACCCTGGGCATGGAATAGTTGCAGCACCTGCGCCTCGGCTGCGGGGTCGCAGGCCACCAGCAGGCCGCCGCTGGTCTGCGGGTCGGTCAACAGGCGCTGCTGCCATTCCTCGATACCCGTGCCGAGGGCCACTTCGCGGCCGTAGCCGGCCCAGTTGCGGGTGGAGGCGCCGGTGTAGACGCCCTGCTTCACGTATTCGACAGCTTCGGGAATCAAGGGCAGGTCGCCCCACTGCAGTTCGGCGGTGAGGCCGGCGCCGCGGCACAGTTCCAGCAAGTGGCCGCCGAGGCCGAAGCCGGTGACGTCCGTCAGTGCGTGCACCGCTGCCATGCCGCCCAGCTCGATGCCGGGGCGGTTGAGCTGGGTGGTGTATTCGAGCATCTTGCGGTAGCCGGCTTCCGAGAGCTTTTCCTGTTTCAGGGCGGCCGACAGGATGCCCACGCCCAGGGGCTTGCCGAGGATCAGCGAGTCGCCTGCGCGGGCGCCGTTGTTGCGCTTGACCTTGTCCGGATGGATGAGGCCCAGCACCACCAGGCCGTAGATCGGCTCGACGGTGTCGATCGAGTGGCCACCGGCGACCGGTATGCCAGCTTCGGCACAGATCGCCTCGCCGCCCGCGGTGATGCGGCCGATCACCTCCACCGGCAACTGGCTGATCGGCATGCCCAGCAGGGCCAGGGCCATGATCGGCGTGCCGCCCATGGCGTAAACATCGGAAATCGCGTTGGTGGCGGCGATGCGCCCGAACTCGTAGGGATCGTCGACGATGGGCATGAAAAAATCGGTGGTGGCGATCAGCGCCTGGGTGTCGTTCAGGCGGTAGACTGCGGCATCCTCGCTGTTTTCGCGGCCGACCATCAGGGCTTGCGGCGGCAGGCGCAGGGGCGTTGCCTTTAAAATCTCGGAAAGCACGCCGGGCGCGATCTTGCAGCCGCAGCCGCCGCCATGCGCCAGTGAGGTCAGGCGCGGCATTGAACTCTGCGTTGAACTCTGCGTTAAACTTTGACTCATTGTAGAACCTTCCAACTTGCATTCACAAAACACGGCGACTGTAGCGCAAATCGGTGAATTCGATGAGATCATCGACGTGCGTTCGCCCGCGGAATACGCCGAGGACCACCTGCCCGGCGCCGTCTCCGCGCCGGTGCTGGACGACCAGCAGCGCGCGCGCATCGGCACGATGTACGTGCAGGTGTCGCCCTTCGACGCGAAAAAGGCCGGCGCCGCCCTGGTGGCGATGAACATCGCGCGCCACCTGCAGGAACGCTTTCACGACCGGCCGAAGTCCTGGCGCCCGCTGGTCTATTGCTGGCGCGGCGGCCAGCGCTCCGGTGCGATGACGGAAATCTTCAGCCGCATCGGCTGGCCGGTGGCGCAACTGGCCGGCGGCTACAAGGCGTATCGGCGCCACGTGATCGACCAGCTCGGGCATCTGCCGCAAAAGCTCGACCTGCGGGTGGTGTGCGGCACCACCGGCAGCGGCAAGAGCCGGTTGCTGCGCACCCTGGCAGCCGGCGGCGCCCAGGTGCTGGACCTGGAGGCGCTGGCCTGCCACCGCGGCTCGGTGCTGGGCCAGCTGCCGGACGAGGCGCAGCCTTCGCAAAAAATGTTCGAAAGCCGCCTGTGGCAGGCCTTGCAGGGTTACACCCCTGAGGCGCCGGTGTTCGTCGAGGCGGAAAGCAAGAAGGTCGGCGGCCTGCACGTGCCGGACCACCTGATGGCGCGCATGCGCGATGCGCCCTGCCTGCGGGTGGAGCTGGCCAACCCGTCGCGGGTGGCATTGCTCAAGCAGGAGTACGCGCATTTTCTCGCCGACCCGGCGCGCCTGAACCAGCAGCTCGAGATTCTGGTGGCGCTGCACGGCCGCGCCCGCGTCGCCGAGTGGCAGGGCTTGAGCACGGCAGGCGACTGGGATGTGCTGGTGGAGCGCTTGCTGGTCGAACACTACGACCCCTCTTATTTGCGCGGCATGGCGCGCAACTTCCGTTGCTATGAAGCGGCGGTACCGGTGATCATCGACGGAGTGGATGATGCGGCGTTCGAGCAGGCGGCGCGGCAGGCCGTCACCGCGGCGGCGGCGCAGGGCCGCGCGGCGCAATAAAGGCCCCGCATCGCGGGTCTTCGAAATAAAAAAGCCCCGCGTCGCGGGGCTTTTTATTTCGAAGACCCGAACAGTGGGACTCAGTTCGCCGGCTGCTTTTCGATGTTTTCCGGATGCAGCTCGATCTTCGCGGTCAGCTTGAGGGCGGCAAGATAAGCATTGAAATCGGACTCGGCCTGGGCGCGCTCCAGGGTGGTCTTGATCGAGGTGGCCAGGGCGGGGTCCGGCTTTTCCGGCTGCGCTACTTTGTTGATGCGGTAGACGCCGTAGCTGCCGTCGGCCAGCTCTCCACCAACCACCACGGGCAGCTTGTCCTTGGGCGCACCCATGACGATTTTCACCGCCTCGGGCGCCACGCCTTCGGGCTTGGCGCGCGACAGTGTCTTGGCCGCGCCGAAGGCGACCGAGTCAGGTGCGGCCTGGGCGGCCTTCAGCTTGGCTTCACCGTCCTTTTTCGCCAGCGCCCGCGCCTCGCGCTGGGTCAGCAGGGTGGTGATGCCGGCCTGGGCCTCGGCGAACGGGCGTACCGTCTGCGGTTTGTACTCGGCCACCCGGGCCGAGACCATCACGCCGGGCGAGACTTCGACGGCCTCAGTGTTACGCTTGTTCTTGATGGTGTCGTCAGCGAACAGCTTGGTCAGCAGGTTGGCGTTGCCCAGTTCCTTGGGCGGGCTGGCTCGGCCGAACAGCGGTGTGCTTTGCACCGTCAGCTTGTATTTGTCGGCGGCCGGTTTCAGGCTGTCGGGCTGGGTGTAGACGATGTCGGCGAAGCCGTCGAGGCTGTCGGCATAGAGCTTTTGCGCGCGTTGCTTTTTCCACTCGGCCTCGATCTCGCCGCGCACCTGCTCGAAGGGCTTGACGCTGGAGGGCTTGATTCCCGTCAGCTGGATGATGTGAAAGCCGAATTCGGTCTGCACCAGGTCGCTGAGTTCGTCCTGCTTCATCGAAAACAGCTTGTCTTCGAAGGGCTTGACGAAGGTGCCGCGCCCCATGAAACCGAGGTCGCCGCCCTTTTCCGCCGAGCCCGGGTCCTTGGAGAACTCCTTCGCCAGTTGCGGGAATTTGTTCGGGTCGGCCTTCAGCTGGGCCAGGATGCCTTCGGCCTTGGCGCGCGCGGCGGCGACTTCCGCGGCCGGCGCGGTGGCGGCCACCGGGATCAGGATGTGGCGCGCCTGGCGCTCTTCGCCGATGCCATAGCGGTTCTGGTTCTGCTCGTAGTACTTGCGCACCTCGGCGGCGTCCGGCGTAATGCTGGCGGCCAGGGTATCGACGCTCATGACCAGGTATTCGGCGCGCACCTGCGGCGGCACCTGGAACTCTTTCTGGTTGTCGTCGTAGTATTTTTTCGCGGCGTCGGGCGCGAGCTTGACCTGGGCGACATAGGCCTCGGGCTTGAGCACCAGGTCCTGCACCTCGCGCTGCTCTTCCTGCGCGCGGGCGAACTGGGCTTGCACGGTCTGCGGCGTCATCGCGGTTTGCAGCACGCCGCTGGCGAGCGCCTGCATGGCGAGCTGCTGGCGCAGCAGGACTTCGTAGCCGGCCGGGCTCTGGCCGTTGCTGGTGAGGATCGCCTGGTATTGCGGGTTGCTGAACTTGCCCTCGCTCTGGAATTGCGGGTCGCGCAGAATGTTCTGGCGCAGCAGCTCGTCGGAGGCGACGATGTTGCGCTTGAGCGCGCTGCAGGCAAGCGCGCGCTGGTTCACCAGGCGGTCGAGCACGGCGGCGCGTGCCTCGGGGTTGTCGAAAAACTCGGGGCGGAAATTCGCGCCCAGCTGCTGGCGCATGCCGGACAGATATTCCTGCCGGGACCGTTCGTACTCCTGCATGGTGACGACGCCGCCGCAGACCTTGGCGACGGAATTGGGATCGTCGGAGAACACGTAGCCCTGCAGGCCAAAGCCGATGGCGAACGCGGGAACGATGATCAGCAGGAGCAGAAACTGCATCAGGCGCTGATGGGTGCGGATGTACTCGAACATGGCGGTGGTGTCTGGCCTCGGTGACAGCCTTTTTTGCGATCCGGCCGGGCTACGGAAGCCGCCCCTGCCGGTCGATGGAAACTGCCTGGTAACTGCGTGTCAGCTTGCGAAAAAAAAGCCCTCAATGAAAGGGCTTTTTGTGTTGGCGGAGTGGACGGGACTCGAACCCGCGACCCCCGGCGTGACAGGCCGGTATTCTAACCAACTGAACTACCACTCCAAATTCTGTAATACGGTGCCCTTGCTGCTGCCGAGAAACTGGTGGGTGCTGACGGGATCGAACCGCCGACATTCGCCTTGTAAGGGCGACGCTCTACCAGCTGAGCTAAGCACCCTGTAACAATGCGGCGCCGGACAATCTCACCCGCCCAGCGGCCCGGACGATTGCACAGTGCCGGCATCGCCCTCGGTGCACGCTCATTGCACCTTTTGCCGCGCATTACCTCGCTCAGCAAAGTCCGCTATTTTACAGCATCTTTCAAAGCTTTGCCAGGTGCGAATTTGGGAACCCGGGTGGCGGGGATCTTGATCGGCTGCTTGGTGCGCGGGTTGCGCCCGGCGCGCGCGACGCGCTTGGAGACGCGGAAGGTGCCGAAGCCCACCAGCGTGACCGAGCCATTTTTCTTCAGGGTGGCTTTCACCGCCTCCACCATCGCGTCGAGCGCGCGGGCGGCGGCGGCCTTGGAGATGTCGGCCGTGACGGCGATGTGGTCGACCATCTGGGCTTTGTTCATGTGCATTCGCGTTCCCTCGATGAGGCAGCGCCGCCGCGTGCGCCGTTGCGCGCGGCTCGGCCTTCCCTGTCAAACGTGTCTTTTATATGTCGCCGCCGCACCCGAAAAGCGGCGCGGGCAGCGCGTACATCTGAGATACAAGATGGAATTCTATAGCAAGTAAATCGAGCCGTGGGTGATGTGTGTGCGGCCCCGGCGAAAGATTTTTCTCCTTGCGCCGCCGGGCCGCCTCAGGCCCTGCCCGCGGCGGAGCGGACATGCTCGAGCGCGCCCGGGTTGACCAGGAAGTCCGGCCGCTTGCCGCCCAGCACGTCGACGATGCTTTTCAGGCCGATCGAGGCCATGTTGTGAAAACACTCGTCGGTCCAGCACAGGGAGTGCGGGGTGACGATGACGTTGTCCATTTTCAGCAGGGGGTTGTCGGCGGCCACCGGCTCCTGTTCGAAGACGTCGGTGGCGGCGCCGGCGATGCGGCGGGCCTGCATGGTGGCGATGAAGGCGCGCTCGTCGACAATCGGCCCGCGGGCGACGTTGATGAAATAGGCGGAGGGCTTCATCAGGCCGAATTCGCGCGCACCGACTAGGCCGCGCGTGCTGTCGTTGAGCAGGCAGGCGACGACGACGAAGTCGGACTCTTTAAGCAGCGTATCGAGATCGACCACGCGGGCGCCGATGTAGCCCAGTTGCACGGCATCGGCATGGGGGTCGGCGGTGAGCAGATTGAGGTCGAACACGCCGGCCATGCGCAGCAGTTCCTTGCCGATGCCGCCGGCGCCGATCACGCCCAGAGTGCGGCCGGTGAGGCCGATGCCCATGTTGTCCATGCGCTCCTTCCAGCGGTTTTCGCGGGTCAGCTGGTCCTTGAGAAAGAGTTTGCCGGCAAGCGCGAGGATGAAGGTGAGCGCGACGGTGGCCACCGGGCGCGGCATGGCGGTGGGGGTGTTGGTGACTAGCACGCCGGCGGCGGTCATTGCCGGCACATCGACCGAGTCGTAGCCGACGCCGTGGCGCGCCACCACTTTCAGGCGATGGTCGCCGCGCGCCACCGCGCTACCGGGCACGCGCGCGGTGTTGACGTAAAGGGCATCGTAGCGGGCGGCCAGGTCCGGGGTGATCTCCGGCACCACTTCGGGGAGGTATTCCCAATCCAGGCCGGGAGCGTTTTTCAGGACTTCCAGCGCCCTGG
>DATAZV010000378.1:0-10755 GCA_036271855.1 Burkholderiales bacterium | reverse complement strand
CACCCCGCTGGCGACCATCTTCTCTTCCGCCGAGCTGATCGAAGACCACGGCGCGCGCCTGCCGGCGTCCGAGCGCGCCGAGGTGATCGGCCTGATCAAGGGCGCGGTCAAGCGCATGACCGAGATGGTCGAGCAGGTGCTCTTGATCGGCCGCTCCGAGGCCGGCAGCCTGGACTTCAATCCGGCCGTGCTCGACGCCGGCAAGCTGTGCCGCGCCCTGGCGGACGACGTGCGCCGCGGCGGCGCGATGATTTCGCTGGAGATCAGCGGCCAGGGGCCGGTGCGCCGCCTGGACGAAAAGCTGCTGCGCCACATTCTCGGCAACCTGCTGTCGAACGCGGTCAAGTATTCGCCGCAGGAGGGACGCGGCGCGCGCGGCATCACCCTGAAGCTGGCCTGCGAACCGGATGCCCTGACCTTCCGCGTGCAGGACCACGGTATCGGCATACTGGAGGCCGACATCGCACGCATGTACGACAGCTTTCACCGCGGCGCCAACGTCGGCGGCATCGAGGGCACCGGCCTGGGCCTGGCTATCGTGCGCGAATGCGTGCAAAGCCATGGCGGCAGCATCAACGTCGAAAGCAAGGTCGGCCAGGGCAGCATCTTCACCGTGCGGATTCCGGCGGCGGTGGAGTGAAGAGGGCCAGATGCCGCGCATCCTGATCGTCGACGACGACCCCAACCTGTTGCGCCTGCTGTCCCTGCGCCTGCAAAGCGAGGGCTACCAGGTGGACGCCGCTTCCAGCGGCGAGCAGGCGCTGGCCCTGCTGCAGGATTTGCCGCCGGCGCTCTTGATCACCGACCTGCAGATGGGCGGGATGGACGGCATGGCGCTGTTCGCCGCCGCGCAGCGCGACTACCCGACCCTGCCGGTGATCATCCTCACCGCGCACGGCAGCATTCCGCATGCGGTGGAGGCGACGCGGCGCGGCGTCTCCGGCTTTTTGACCAAGCCCTTCGAGGCGCGCGACCTGATGCGCGAAGTGGAGCGGGCGCTGGAGGCCGCCGGCGGCGGCAACTCGGTGCAGTTGCGGAAGAAGGGAAAAGAGAATGAATGGCGCAGCGAGATCGTCACCCGCAGCCCGCTGATCGAGCAGGTGCTGCACGAGGCCAAGCTGGTGGCGCAGGGCGACGCCAGCGTGCTGATCACCGGGCCTTCGGGCAGCGGCAAGGAGTTGCTGGCGCGGGCCATCCACGCCGCCAGCCCGCGCGCCAATGCGCCTATGCTGGCGATCAATTGCGCGGCGATTCCCGAGCAGTTGATCGAATCCGAATTGTTCGGCCATATGAAGGGCGCCTTTACCGGGGCCAGCCGCGATCACGCCGGGCTGTTCCAGGCGGCGGCCGGCGGCACCGTGTTCCTGGACGAGATCGGCGACATGCCGGCGCCGGTGCAGGTGAAGCTGTTGCGCGCGCTGCAGGAGCGTTGTGTGCGCCCGGTGGGCTCGACGCGCGACATCGACATCGACGTGCGGGTGGTGTCGGCCACCCATCGCGACCTGCAAAAGGAAGTGGCGGCGGCGAAATTCCGCGAGGACCTGTATTACCGCATCAACGTGGTCAGCCTGGGCCTGCCGGCGCTGACCGAGCGGCGCGAGGACATTCCCCTGCTGGCCGCGCATTTTTTGCAAACCCTGTCGCAGCGCTATAACAAGACCGTCAACGCCTACGCCGGCGAGGCAATGGAGCTGCTGGTGGCCCACGCCTGGCCGGGCAATGTGCGGCAGTTGCAGAACGTGGTGGAAAAGTGCGTGGCGCTGTCGACCGTGGAAGTGGTGCCGGCGGCGCTGGTGCAACGCTCGCTCAATAGCGGCGGCGACGAGCTGGCGGCTTTCGACGAGGCGCGGCGCGAGTTCGAGCGCGATTACCTGACGCGCCTGTTGAAAATCACCGGCGGCAATGTCACCCATGCCGCCAAGCTGGCAAAACGCAACCGCAGCGACTTCTACACCCTGCTGAACCGCCACCAGATCGACCCGGCGGTATTCAAATCCGCCGACTGAAAGCCCGCAACCGGGTTTATCCGAAGCGGCCGGCTAAAACAGCCTGACGCGCAATTCGGCAGGATATTTCCGGATTTCCGGCAGTTGTTGGCATTTGCCGACACCGCGTTCTTTAACAAATTCAATGACTTAGCGACCCGCATGACAAGGGGTGTCGGCGTTTGCCAACACTACGGGAGGGGCGCAAAACCCTTAAAATCATGATAACTCTTTGATTAAAAACAATAAAAAAGAGTTGGCACAGCGGTTGCGTTAATGCTTTCAGGAAACATGACTGTTAAAAAGCTTTACGCAGGGGAGTTGAACGCAATGCCCGCATTACAACAAGACCAGATAAATAGCCTGCCCACCATCGACGATTTCGTCGCTGCCTTGCAAGCCATCCGTCTGGAGTTGACCCAAAACGGCCAGCCGCCGACCGTCGGCATGCTGCGCCCGGCCTTGCAGCGCTTCGCCGAGGAGCGCCGCGAGCGCTATCTCGCCGCCGCCACCAACAGCTTCGACCTGGAGCGCCGTATGCGCGACTGGGACCGCGCCAAGATTTCCGGCCTGTTCGGCCAGAACTGAAAAAAGCAGGAAGCGCACGTTGGAACACTTGGCGCCATCACAGGCTGAAGAAATGCATACCGCAACCGAAGATACCGTTTTGACCCACCCGGCGTTTGCCGAATCGGCCGCGCACCTGACCGAGATGCTGCGCGGCCTGGTGTCGCGCTGGGAGACGCTGGACTTTACCGCCGCCGCCGGCAGCATCGGCTTGGGCGGCAGCCTGCAACCGTGGCACGCGGCGGATGACGCCGCGCTACCACAAGCCTACGAGCGCCGCTGATCGGGCGCCAAAACAAAAAGATTCACTCAAGCAGAAATAGCAGGGATTTGGAAATGACACCGCAACAAGTAGCACTCGTGCAGTCCAGTTTTGATTCGATCAAGCCGATCGCCGATACCGCCGCCAGCCTGTTCTACGAACGCCTGTTCGCGGTGGCGCCGGAATACCGCCGCCTGTTCCGCGGCAACATGGCACGCCAGGGCCGCATGCTGATGAACATGATCGGCATCGCCGTCGGCGGCCTGTCGCGGCCCGAAACCATCATCCCCGCGGTCAAGGACATGGGCCGCCGCCACGCCAACTACGGTGTCGCCGAGAAGGACTACCAGGTGGTGGGCGGCGCCCTGCTGTGGACGCTGGAACGCGGCCTGGGCATGGCCTTCACCGCCGATGTCAAGGACGCCTGGGCCACCGCCTACGGTCTGCTGGCCGACGTCATGCAGCAGGGCGCGCGCGAAGGAATCATCGACCAGCGCGCCGCCGCCTGAAATAAAAGCTCAAGCCTTACCGACCCTCCCACAAAAACAATAACGCCGGTGTTGCACCGGCGACCCCTCTCCTCCTTGGCGCTCCCTTTCCCTCCCCCGGGGGAAGGGAGCGCAAATTTTTTTCTGCCTCCTGATTTGCGACGCCAACCGTTGTGCGATGGCGCGATCGGCGCTGCGTCGCCGACTTCCCACCCTGCGCTCCGCGCTAGTGCGCGAGGCTGCCCACCCTGGCCAGGCGCTTGACCGCTTCGATCACCGCGTCCGGCCTGGCCTTGTTCTGCCCGGCGATGTCCAGCGCGCTGCCGTGCGCCACGGATGAAAACAGCACCGGGGTGCCGATGGTCATGCCGGCGGCGCGGTTCGGCGCCAGCGCCTTAGCGGCGACGTGGCCCTGGTCGTGCAGCATCACCACATGGGCGTCGAAGCCCGCCTTGGCGAGAAAGGTGTCGGCGCCGTAAGGGCCTTCGACATTGATGCCGGCGGCTCTGGCACGGGCGATCGCCGGGCTGATGATCTCCGCCTCCTCGTCGCCGAACAGGCCGTCCTCGCTGGCATGCGGGTTCAGGCCGGAGACGGCAATGCGCGGCGCCGCCACGCCGAGCCGCTTCAAGGCGACGGCGGCGGCATGGATCACCGCTTCCACTCGGGCTATGGTGATCTGCTCGATCGCCTTTCTCACACTGGTATGCAGGGTGACGTGGACGATGCGCTTGTCGTCGAAGCACAGCATCAGCATGGCGTTGTCGCGCGGCACGCCGACCACCGAGGCGACGAAGGTGGGATAGCCGTCGAAGTGCACGCCGGCCATCTGCACCGACTTTTCGGTCTGCGGCGCGGCCACCACGGCGTCGACCTGGCCGGCCAGCGCGGCGTTGATCGCCACGGTGGCGGAGTCGAGGATGGCGCGGCCGTGGACCGCGGAGAACTCGCCCAGCTGCAGTTCGCCCGGCCGCAATTGCGCGCGCGCGATCAGCGCCACCGCGCCCGCGGGCAGGGTCATCTCACGTACCTGTTCCGGCATCACGGCAATGATTTCCGGCGTCAGCCCGCAGGCAGCGGCGTGCAGTTCCAGCGCGCCGCGGTCGCCGACCAGCACCGGCACGCAGAGCTTGCGCACGTCTTCGCTCAACGCGGCCTTGAGCGCGATTTCCGGACCAATCCCGGCAGGGTCGCCGATGGAAATGGCGATGCGGGGCAGGGACATTGCAGAACTCCGATTCCCAGCCGAGCGCGCCTTGCGCGAGCGCCGGATTGTTTAAGGTGGGACTACAGGAATTATAGGCCGCTACAAACCGCCCAAACATTACGAAACGCTAATCAAATCGCTGCAAACCGCCCACCGTGCCCGGTCCGGCAGCACCGCCGGCCGGAACCTTTCAGGGAGCGGTGAATCGAATTCAAAGCCACGGCCAATCCGCCGACGCGCTACGTATTGTCCCGTACAGCGCGCCTGCAGCGGGCGTCTGCCGCCGGGCTCACCAGACGGGCGCCGGCATGCAGGCCGCCGCCTCTCCCCGATTGCGCAATCATCAAAAAGGCCGCCCGCATGGATGAGACCATCAAAGTCGACGACCGCTGGTACGTGCTGGCCACCTCTTCGCGCGCCGACGACCGCACCCGCGTGCTCAAGCACGGCGACACCTTTGCCCTGTTCGACCGCTTCGGCGACATCGAGCGCATCGGCAGCGGCGAGCAGGGCCTGTACCACGAAGGCACGCGCTATTTGTCGCGCCTGGACCTGCGCCTGAACGGCGAGCGCCCGCTGCTGCTCAATTCCAGCGTGCGCCAGGACAATTGCCTGCTGACGGTGGACCTGATGGCGCCGGACTTTTACGAGGACGGCAAGCTCACCGTGCTCAAGGGCACGGTGCACTTGTCGCGCAGCAAGCTGCTTGCCGCGGCCGGCAGCCACGAGCGCCTGCGCCTGATGAACTACAGCAGCCAGGCGGTGCGCCTGACCTTGTCGCTGCAATTCGGCGCGGATTACGCCGACATTTTCGAGGTGCGTGGCATGAAGCGCGAGCGGCGCGGCGAAGACCTGACCCCGCAACTGCAGGAAGGCCGGGTGATCCTCGGCTACAAGGGCCTGGACGGCGTCACCCGCCACACCACCATCACCTGCACGCCCACGCCGCACCTGCTGGCGCCCGACCACCTGGAATACGAGCTGCAGCTGCCTCCCCAGGGCCACATCGAGTTGCACATCGCGGTGCAATGCGGCCTGCTCGAGCCGGCGCAAAAGGCGCCGGCCTATGTGCAGGTGCTAGCCGGCGTCGAGGCCGAATTGCGCGACGCCCGCGCCCAAGCCTGCAGCATCCACACCTCCAGCGAGCAGGTGAACGACTGGCTGGGACGCTCCAGCGCCGACCTCGACATGCTGGGCACTGCAACCGCCGAAGGCTCCTACCCCTATGCCGGCGTGCCCTGGTTTTCCACGCCTTTCGGCCGCGACGGCATCATCACCGCGCTGCAAACGCTGTGGGTAGACCCGTCGATGGCGCGGGGCGTACTGGGTTTCCTGGCGCGACATCAGGCCAGCGAAGTCAAGCCCGAGCAGGACGCCGAGCCGGGCAAGATCCTGCACGAGATGCGCCAGGGCGAACTCGCGGCTCTCGGCGAAATCCCCTTCGGCCTGTATTACGGCAGCATCGATTCAACGCCGCTGTTCGTGATTCTCGCCGGCGCCTATTTCCAGCGCAGCGGCGATCTCGCCTTCCTGCAAAAGATCTGGCCCAACGTGGTGCGCGCGCTCGAGTGGATCGATAAATACGGCGACCCCGACGGCGACGGCTTTCTCGAATACGCGCGCAAGAACAGCAGCGGCCTGGTAAACCAGGGCTGGAAGGATTCCGAAGACGCGGTGTTCCACCGCGACGGCAAGCCGGCCGCGGGCCCGGTGGCGCTCTCCGAGGTGCAGGGCTACGTTTATCTGGCCAAGACCCTGGCGGCCGACGCGGCGCACGCATTGGGCGACAGCCAGCGCGCCATCGTCTTGCTGCAACAGGCGGCGCGCCTGCGCGAGCGCTTCGAAGCGGCCTACTGGTCGGAAGAGCTAAGCACCTACGCGATCGCGCTGGACGGCGCCAAGCGGCCCTGCCTGGTGCGCTCCTCCAACGCCGGCCAGGTGCTGTGGAGCGGCATCGCCGGCAGCGAACGCGCCGCGCGCACCGCGCAGACCCTGCTGGCGCCCGCCTCCTTCTCCGGCTGGGGCGTGCGCACCATCGCCGAGGGCGAGGCGCGCTACAACCCGATGTCGTACCACAACGGCTCGATCTGGCCGCACGACAATTCGCTGATCGCCATGGGCCTGGCGCGCTACGGCATGAAAGAGGAGGCACAGGCGATCTTCACCGCCATGTTCGAGGCCAGCCTGTTCATGGACCTGCACCGCCTGCCCGAACTCTATTGCGGCTTCGCGCTGCGCCCGCGCGAAGGCCCGACGCTCTACCCGGTGGCCTGCTCGCCGCAAGCCTGGGCCAGCGCCAGCGCGTTCTACCTGTTGCAGGCCTGCCTCGGGTTGTCGTTCGACGCCACCTCCAGGCGCATCCGCTTTGACCATCCGGTGCTGCCGGGCTTTCTCGACCGCATCGAGATTCGCGGCCTGAAGCTGGGTGACGCGTCAGTCGACCTGGTGCTGGAGCGGCACGAAAGCGATGTCGGCGTGATCGTCACACGCAAGCAGGGTGAAGTAGAGGTTTCGGTGAACCTGTGATGTAGCGTGCGCAGCACGCTCATTTCTCACCCTCCCTTTCAAGGGGAGCCGCAAGAAAATGAGGGGAGGGGATGGGGTTTGGTAGCGTGCTAGCGCGCTCATCCTGGATTTTCTTATCACCTATTGCGATTTAACCCCATCCCTACCCTGTCCCTCCCCTTGAAGGGGAGGGGACCCTACGCTGTGATACAGGAGGGGATGGCGCTACTCCACTTTCACATTCCCCGCCTTGATCACCTGGCGCCAGCGCGCCGTGTCTTCCTTGACGAAGGCGGCCATCTGGGCGGGTGTGTCGCCCACCGCATCGGCACTCAAGTCGGCCAGGCGATGCTGCACTTCCGGCGTCTTCAGCGCCTCGGCGAACGCGGCGGAGAGCTTGGCCGCGATCTCCGGCGGCGTCTTCGGCGGCGCCACCACGCCGAACCAGGTGACGGCGACAAAGCCCGGCAGGCCGGCTTCGGCCACCGTCGGCACGTTGGGCAGGGAGGCAACGCGCTTTTCGCTGCCCACCGCCAGTGCCTTCAGCTTGCCCGAGCGCACATGCTGGGCGGAGACGCCGAGGTTGTCGAACATCACTTCCACCTGGCCGGCCAGCAGGTCGGTGAGCGCGGGGGAGGTGCCCTTGTAGGGTACGTGGGTCATCTTGATGCCGGCCATCGATTTGAACATTTCGGCGGTCAGGTGCGAGGTGGTGCCGCTGCCTTGCGAGGCATAGTTAAGCGCGTCCGGATGCGCCTTGGCATAGGCGATGAATTCGGCCATGGTATTGACCGGCACCTTGGGATGCACCAGCAGCACGTTGGGCACCGCGGCCATCACCGTCACCGGGACGAAGGCGGCGGCGTCGTAGGGCAGCTTGGTGTACAGGCTGGGGTTGATCGCCAGCGGCGAGGGCGGCGTCGCCATCAGCGTATAGCCGTCGGGTTCCGCCTTGAACACCGCCTCGGCGCCGATGCTGCCGGCGGCGCCGGCGCGGTTGTCCACCAGCACCGGCTGGCCGAACTTCACCGACAGGCGCTCGCCCAGCACGCGCGGCAGGATGTCGGCGGTGCCGCCGGCGGGGAAGGGGACGATGATGCGGATCGGCTTGTTCGGATAGCCGGCGGTGTCCTGCGCCTGGGCGCTTGCCGCCAGCAGGCAAAGCAGGCCGAAGGCCGCGGCGCGGATAGTGGATCGATTGGTCATGGGTGTCTCCCTTGCTTGAGGTCCGCTTCCCTGTGGGCGGGAAGTTGCGGGTGCAGCATAATCGTTTGCCGCCATGGTGTCGTCTGATCGGCCTCATCACCCTGACCACACCATGGCGACGGTGCGGGGCCATTATAATTTCCCTTTGCACACAGGTGGCCGCCGCAATACTCATTGGCCGCCCTCCGGAGACAAGCATGGACTCAATCGCCAGCACCAGCGCGCCCACTCGGCCGCGCGTCTGGCCCGCCGAAGGCCTGACCCGGGTGCCTTACTGGGTCTACCAGGACGAGGGCATCTACGCGCGGGAGCAGGAAAAGATTTTCCGCGGCGCCTCCTGGAGCTTTCTCTGCCTGGACGCCGAGCTGCCCGGTCCCAACACCTATCGCACTTCCGACATCGGCGACATGCCGGTGGTGGTGACGCGCGACGCCGAGGGCAAGCTGCATGCGTTTGAGAACCGCTGCGCCCATCGCGGCGCGCTGCTGGCGCTCAAGCGCAGCGGCGAGGCGAAGGAAATCGCCTGCATTTATCACAACTGGACCTACGACCTCAAAGGCAACCTGCAAGGCGTGGCCTTTCGCCGCGGCATCGCCGGCAAGGGCGGCATGCCGGCAGACGCCAAGCCGGAATGCAATGCGCCGCGCAAGCTGCGCCTGGAGCTGTATCACGGTGTGGTGTTCGGCACCCTGTCGAATGAAACCCCGCCGATGGAAGACTATCTCGGCCCCGAGGTGGCGGCGAAATTCAAGCGCGTGATGAACCGCCCGGTAAAGCCGCTGGGCGGCTACACGCAAATACTCAACAGCAACTGGAAGCTGTACCTGGAAAACGTCAAGGACAGCTACCACGCCAGCCTGCTGCATTTGTTCTTCGCCAAGTTCCGCATCAACCGCCTGACCCACAAGGGCGGCGTGCTGGTGGGCGGCGACGGCGGCAGCCATGTGAGCTTCAGCCACGAGGGCACCTCCTCCGGCGACGAGTATGAAAAAGCCGGGCTGCGCTCGGCCGCCGGCGGCTTCGCGCTGGAGGCGCCGCAACTGGTGGCCTCGGTGGACGAATGGGGCGACGGCGGCACTATCCAGATCCTCGGCATGTTCCCCGGCTTCGTGTTGCAGCAGATCAAGAACTGCCTGGCGGTGCGCCGCGTGGTGCCGCGCGGGGTGAACCAGACCGAGCTTTTGTGGACCGTATTCGGCTATGGCGACGACGACGAGGCGATGCTGCAGCGCCGCCTGCTGCAGGCCAACCTGATCGGCCCCGCCGGTTTCATTTCGATGGAAGACGGCGCCGCCACCGGCTTCGTGCAGCGCGGCGTCGCCGGCGCGCACGACCGCAATTCGTTTGTCGAAATGGGCGGCGCCGGCGTGGCTTCCGACGAATCGCGCGTCACCGAGACTTCGGTACGCGGCTTCTGGCAGGCCTGGCGCCGCAGGATGGAGATCTGATGGCCGCCAACGCGATTGAACGGCAATACGCCGCCGAACAACTGCTGGCGCGTTATGCGCAGGCGCTGGACGGCGATGCGCTGGAAAGCTGGCCCGACTTCTTTGTGGAAGAAGGGCGCTACAGCATCCTCACCGCCGAGAATTATTCACAGGGCCTGCCGCTGCCGCTGGTGCAGGCCGATTCGCGCGCCATGCTGCGCGACCGGGTGGCGGCGCTGCGCCATGCCAACATCTACGAGGCGCAGCATTATCGCCACCTGGTGTCCTGCACGGTGCTGGAAAAGGTCGATGCGCACACGGTGAAGGCGGTGTCCAACTTCATGGTCGCGCGCATCATGCACGACGGCGCGACGACGCTGTTCGCCACCGGGCGCTACCTCGACCGCATCCGCTTGAGCAACAACGCGGCGGATGCGAAGTTCGAGGAACGCCTGGTGATCCTCGACAGCAGCCGCATCGATACGTTATTGGCGATTCCGCTATAGCGCTTGTGCACCGTTCCCGATGTTAGGTGCCGTGCCCGCTTTTAGGCGCCGTGCGGCAAGCCAAGGTTGCGATTGGCCGGCACCGCGACGTCGATCATCGTCGGCCGGGGCAGGTTGAGGTTGTTCATCAGCGCGATGAACTCGGCGCGGCTTTTGCCCGCCAGGCGCGGGTTGCCGGCCTTTTGCGCACCAATGGTCGAGACGCGGTTGCCTTTGTAATCGTGGCCCGGATAGATCCGCGTTTCTTCGGGCAGGGTGAACAAGGTGCCGTTGATGCTGTCGTAGAGTTCACCGGCATCGCCGCCCTGGAAGTCGGCGCGGCCGCAGCCGCCGATGAACAGGGTATCGCCGGTGAACACGGCATTGCGCACCCGGTCGGCGCCGCCGGCCTGCGCGGCGCCGCGCCAGAGATAGCAGACACTGCCCGCGGTATGGCCCGGCGTGTGCAGCACCTCCAGGCGCTCGCTGCCGAAGCGGATTTCGTCGCCGTCGAACAGGCGCTGGTCGGAAGGGCCGACGCCGCAGTGAAAGGGCGTCGCCGTCTTCGCGCCGGTGCGCTGCGCCAGGATGCCCGCGGAGGTGATGTGGTCGGCGTGGGCGTG
>DATAZV010000377.1:0-10918 GCA_036271855.1 Burkholderiales bacterium | reverse complement strand
TGACTTCGAAATCAACGTGCTGAACAAGCTGTATGCGCGCGCCATCAACGATGCAAAAAGGGCGGCCAATTGAAGGCCGTGGTGTAGCACGATACTAGGGAGAAGATGATGGTCCGGATGATGCGTTTGCTGGCGCTGGTTGCAATTCTTGGGGTACCTGGCGCAGAGGTGTGGGCACAGTCCACGCACGTCTGCTCGCAGTCGTCGAACTGCTTGGCCTCCGACAACAGTTCGATAAAAAGCACCGACACGCAAAGCATCATCCTGCCGCAGGCCTTTGCGATATCCAATGCCGTGGTCACGCGCATGAACGGCAGCAGCGATGGCGGCCCGTTTGCGCTCGTATCGCCGGGGATCACCGGCATGGCGGCGGGCGCGGTGGCGCGCACCAGCAACATCTGGGCCTCCTACGGCAACGTTAGCGCAGGCAGCGGCCAGGCCGGCTCGAACTTCGGCGCCACCATCAACAATTACACCGTCGGCTACGACTATGCCTTCTCGACCCGCCTGGTAGCCGGCCTGTCGCTTGCCTACTCGGACAACCGCGGCACCACCAATTTCAACAACGGCAGCTTCAACGGCGACAGCACCGTCGCCGCGCCTTACCTGAGCTATGAGCTGGACAAGCACTGGTCGATCGACGCCAGCGCCGGCTGGGGCTCCGGCCACCAGACCACCAAGACCTTCGGCTCCCAGGCCACCGGCGGGGTCGACCGCAATTTTGCCGCCGCCAACCTGAACGGCATCTACTGGTTCGGGCTCGGCCAACTGGCCACCCGGTTTTCGCTGCTCAACGCCAACGAAAAGCTCAACAGCTACACGCTCGGCGGGGTATTCGTGCCGGACGTGAAGAACAGGCTGACCCAGGCCGCCGCGATGGCGCGCTATGGCTACTGGTTCGACGGCATCATGCCCTACGCTTCGCTGACCTTCACTTCCGACCTCGACCGCACCGTCAACCCGGTGTTCCAGGCCCCGGGGCGCAACGCCTGGATACCCAAGATCGGCGTCGACCTGTTCTCCAAGCGCGGCATTTCAGGCGGCGTTTCCTATTCCTCCGAGCAGGGCCGTAGCGGCTCGGTGAAAAATGATGTCTTCCTGGCCAACGTGAGTTTCCGCTTCTGAGCGGAAACCGCTGCCGCGCGCGCAGCGGGCGCGCGCTCGTGGTTCACCATCAGGACTCCCATGTTGCTACGCTTGCTGGCCTGCTTGACCGGCCTGGCCTGGGCCGCCGGCGCGGCCGCGCAGGTCGGCCTGCCGCCGTTTGTCGGCGGCGTGCCCGGTGCCAGCCAGTCGCAGGCGATCGCCGAGCAGCGCCACCAGTCGCGCACCCTGTTGTACCAGGAAGCGCTGGCGGAATTGCGGCGCAACCCGCGCGCCGCCGAGATCGGCGATTGCGCGCCCGATAGCACGGCACCGGCTGCCTGCGTGCCGCGTGCCGCGCCCGCGGGCGGCGGCGGCACTGCGCCGGTGACGGGGCGGCACCGCGCCGTGCTGGTGGGCGAAAATCGCTACATCGAGCCGATCCCGCGCCTGGAAACCCCGGTCGGCGATGTCGAGGCGATGGCCAAGGTGCTGCGTGACACCTTCGGCTTCGAAGTGACGGTGCTGAAAAATGCCGGCAAGGCCGAGATCGTCACGGCGCTGAACCAACTCGCACAAAGCACCGCCGTCGAGGACAGCGCGCTGGTGGTCTACGCCGGCCACGGCTACCTGGTCGAAGACACGCATATCGGCTACTGGATCCCAACGGACGCCTCGGCCAAGTCGGCGGCCCTGTGGATCTCCAACGACGACATCACGCGCATGCTGGGGGCGATCCGCGCGCGCCAGGTGATGCTGATTTCCGACAGCTGCTTTTCCGGCTCGCTGGCGCGCGAACTGAAATTCCGCCCCGGCACCGCCGGCCCCGCCGACGCACGCACGGTGCTGGTGTTTTCCTCCGGCGACGAAGAGCCGGTATCCGACGAAGGCCGCGACGGCCATTCGATCTTTGCCTGGAGCCTGCTCAGCACCCTGGACAAGACCACCGCTTCGACCGCCGGCTTCGAGATCTACCGCAAGGTGCACGACCAGGTGACCAAAAGCTATCCGCAGGAGCCGCAATACGGCGCGCTGCCCTCCGCGGGTCATGTGGCCGGCGGTGACTACCTGTTCGAGGCGAAGCGCTAGCGGGCTGTTAAAATCCGGCCAAAGCCGCTTTCGACATTCCGATGGCCCCATGTACGTACATGCCGGGCTTTTTCTTTCAGGCGCATGAAACCCAGCCGTTCCGAATTCATCCCCATCCGCGGGCTCAAATACCACGTCATGATCTGGGGCGAGCCCAGCGCACCGAAGATTTTCATGGTGCATGGCTGGATGGACGTGGCCGCTTCCTTCCAGTTCCTGGTCGATGCGCTCAAGGGCGACTGGTGCGTGATCGCGCCCGACTGGCGCGGTTTCGGGCACAGCGACAACACCCGTGCCGACGTCTACTGGTTTCCGGAATACCTGGCGGATCTGGACGCGCTGCTCGCCCACTATGCGCCGGATGCGCCGGTCAACCTGCTGGGCCACAGCCTGGGCGGCAATGTGGTGGGGCTATACGCCGGCGTGCGGCCGGAGCGGGTGCGGCGCCTGATCAACCTCGAAGGCCTGGGCCTGCCGCGTACCAGCCCCGAACAGGCGCCCGAGCGCTATCGCCGCTTTCTCGCGGAACTCGCCGACCCGCCCGGGCTCAAACCCTATAAGGACTACGCCGAACTGGCGGCGCGGCTGCGCAAGAACAATCCGCGCTTGAGCCAGCACCGCGCCGAGTTCCTCGCCCGTCACTGGGGTGAGGAGCGCGACGGCCAGGTGGTGTTGCTGGCCGACCCGGCACACAAGATCGCCAGCGCCACCTTGTACAACCTGAATGAGGCGCAGGCCTGTTGGAACGCGATAACCGCCCCCACATTGATGGTGACGGCCGCGCATTCGGACCTGGTGAAGAAATGGATAGGCGAGGAAGAATCGCGCCAGCGCCTGACGCATTTCCACAATCTCACCACGGCAGTGATTGCCGATGCCGGCCACATGATGCATCACGACCAGCCTGAAGAACTGGCCGCCCTGATCGAGGAATTTCTCGCGCGTTGAGCGCCAGCGCACGCCATGAACGTTGATCTGCATTCCCATTCCATCGCCTCCGACGGCCTGCTGAGCTCGGAAGAGGTGGCCGCGCGCGCGCGCGACGGCGGGGTCGACATCTGGGCCCTGACCGACCACGACGAGACCAAGGGCCTGGCCGCCGCCCGCAGCGCCGCCGAGGGCATGGGTATGCGCTTTGTCGACGGGGTGGAAATTTCCGTCACCTGGCGCCCGCAGCCCACTGACAAAGGCACCACCATCCACATGGTCGGCCTGCAGATCGACCCGGCCAACCCTGCCTTGCAGGCGGGCTTGAAGCAGATCCGCTCCGGCCGCGACGAGCGCGCCGCGCGGATGGCGCGCGACCTGGAGATAGCCGGCATTCCCGGCGCCCTGGAAGGCGCGAAAAAGTACGCCATCAATCCGGAGCTG
The DNA here is from genome assembly GCA_036271855.1 of Burkholderiales bacterium. Lineage (GTDB taxonomy): Bacteria > Pseudomonadota > Gammaproteobacteria > Burkholderiales > JAEUOS01 > JAQGMJ01. The sequence continues at coordinate 7,375 of DATAZV010000377.1, read as the reverse complement.
CTCTCGCGCAGCCACTTCGCGCGCTTCCTGGTCGAAGCCGGCAAGGCGCGCAACACCCACCAGGTGTTCGGCAATTTTCTCACCGAAGGCAAGCCGGGCTACGTGGTGCACCAATGGGCCACCCTGCCCGAAGCGATGGGGTGGATCCGCGCCGCCGGCGGCATCGCGGTGGTTGCCCACCCCGGGCGCTACAGGCTGGGCGGGGCGCAACTGGGCCAGTTCTTCGACGAATTCAAGGATCTGGGCGGCAGCGCCATCGAAGTGATGACCGGCAGCCACACCACCGAGCAGTACAACCATTTCGCCGAAGTGGCGCGCTGCTATGGCTTCATGGCCTCGCGCGGCTCGGACTATCACGGACCCGGCGAGAGCCGGATCGAACCGGGGCAACTGCCTCCTTTGCCGGCCGATTTGACGCCGGTCTGGCACGACTGGTAAGCGGCGCGGTCAAAATAACAACAACGGACTTGGCCGGAGAGTCGTACACTCCCGGCCGCACCATGAGCCAGTTCTTTTCCCTCCATCCGCTGAACCCGCAGCCGCGCCTGATCAAGCAGGCGGCGGAAATCGTGCGCGCCGGCGGCGTGATCGTCTATCCCACCGACTCCTGCTACGCCCTGGGTTGCCACATCGGGGACAAGGCGGCGGCCGAGCGCCTGCGGCGCATCCGCCAGGTCGACGACAACCATCATTTCACCCTGGTGTGCCGCGATCTTTCCGAGATCGCGAATTTTGCCAAGGTGGACAACGCCCAGTACCGGCTGCTGAAGAGCGCCACGCCGGGGCCTTACACCTTTTTGCTCGAGGCCAGCCGCGAAGTGCCGCGGCGCCTGGCGCATCCGCGCCGCCGCACCATCGGCCTGCGCGTGCCGGAGCACGTGGTGGCGCAATGCCTGCTGGAGGAACTGGGCGAGCCGATGCTGTCCACCACCTTGCTGCTGCCGGACCTGGACGACCCGCTGAACGACGCCGAGGAAATCCGCGCGCGCCTGGAAAAGCAGGTGGACCTGATCATCGACGGCGGTGCCTGCGGCCTGACGCCGACCACGGTGGTCGACCTGACGGGGGCGGCACCGGTGCTGATCCGCGCCGGCGCCGGCGAGCTGGAACCCCTGGGCTTGTCCCTGGCGGACTGAAACGGACCGGGTGCCGCGGACTACAGGGGCGATTTGGTAGAATGCGGCCCTTCGTGCATCACATGGCGCGCTGAGTTGCCGCGCTTTTCGATTCGCCTTTTTCGCGCCGCCTCCTGTGCGGCCAAAATCATCTATGTTCGCCGAACGCGTACTTTCCGGCATGCGCCCCACCGGCGCCCTGCACCTGGGCCACTTTCACGGGGTGCTGAAAAACTGGATCAGGCTGCAGAACGAATTTCCCTGCCTGTTTTTCGTCGCCGACTGGCACGCGCTCACTACGCATTACGACGACGTGCAGGTGATCGGCGCCAACACCCACGAGATGGTGATCGACTGGCTGGCGTCGGGAGTAGACCCGTCTCAGTCAACTCTTTTCGTCCAGAGCCGGGTGCCGCAGCACGCCGAGTTGCACCTGCTGCTGTCGATGATGGCGCCGCTGTCCTGGCTGGAACGCGTGCCGACCTACAAGGACCAGCAGGAAAAGCTTTCCGAGAAAGACCTGACCACCTACGGTTTTCTTGGTTATCCGCTGCTGCAGGCGGCCGACATCCTGATCTACCGCGCCGAGCACGTGCCGGTGGGTGAAGACCAGGTGCCGCACGTCGAATTCACCCGCGAAGTGGCGCGGCGCTTCAACCACCTGTACGGCAAGGAGCCGGGCTACGAGCAAAAGGCGCAGGACGCGGTGAAAAAGCTCGGCAGCAAGCGCGCCAAGCTCTACACCGAGCTGCGCGTCAAGTACCAGGAGCAGGGCGCCGCCGACGCGCTCGAAGCCGGGCGCGCGCTGCTGGCCGAGGCGCAGAACCTTTCGATGGGCGACCGCGAGCGCCTGTTCGGCTATCTCGAAGGCGGCGGCAAGATCATCCTGGTCGAGCCCAGGGCGCTGTTGACGGAAGCTTCGCGCATGCCGGGCCTGGACGGGCAGAAAATGTCCAAGTCCTACGGCAACACCATCGCCCTGCGCGAAGACCCGAAGAGCGTGGAAAAGAAAATCCGCACCATGCCGACCGACCCGGCGCGGGTGCGGCGCAATGATCCAGGGGACCCCGCGAAGTGTCCCGTATGGCAGTTGCACCAGGTCTATTCGGATGATGCCACCCGCGCTTGGGCGCGCCAGGGATGCACCACGGCGGGGATCGGCTGCCTGGAGTGCAAGCAGCCGGTGATCGACGCGGTGATCCGCGAGCAGGCGCCGATGTTCGAGCGCGCGCAAAAATACCTCGACGACCCGACCCTGGTGAAGAACATCCTCGAAGACGGCTGCGAAAAGGCCGGCAAGCTGGCCGACGAGACCATGCGCGACGTGCGCGCCGCGATGGGCCTGGGGGAGACCTGATAGCCGCCTGCACCTTTTGAATGCGTGAATGCGGCGCAGCGGTTGTCCCGGCGAGCGTCGCGTGGCGGCTGATTTTTATCCCTTGTCCCGCTTTGTCCGGGGCCGGGTGGCAAGGACGCAACACCTTGCCGATTTCTGGTCATTTATATTGATTAAGAACAACATAAGCGGCACGATGACAACGATCGGGGCTGGAAAGCGTTAGGTCAGATCAATGTCACCTACCATACGACCCTCCAAGGCCGGCGACGTCGCGGCGATTGCCGAAATCTACGGCTACCACGTGCTCAACGGGCTGGCTTCGTTCGAGCTGCTGGCGCCTTCGGCCGACGAAATCGCCAAGCGCCGCGCCGACGTGATCGGCAAGAATTTCCCCTACCTGGTGGCCGAGTACGAGGGCAAGGTGGTGGGCTATGCCTACGCCAGCCTGTACCGCGCGCGCCCGGCCTACCGCCACACGCTGGAGAATTCGGTCTACATCCACAAGGACTACGGCGGGCGCGGGGTCGGCAAGTCGCTGATGCAGGCGCTGATCGAGGGCTGCGAGAAGGTCGGCGCCCGCCAGTTGATCGCGGTGATCGGCGACAGCGCCAACCAGGCGTCGATCAAGCTGCACGCCGCCTGCGGGTTTGCGCCGGTGGGGGTGATGAAGGCGGTAGGATTCAAATTCGGCCGCTGGGTCGACAGTGTTTACATGCAGCGGGCCATCGGCGAGAGCGACTCCACATTGCCGCCGGACCGCGAGATCAGCGGCAACCGGGCCTGAGCGCCGGCAGCGCCTGACCGGGGTGCTGGCGCCGCATTTCCGTTAACATCGCTCCCTTGGCAGTCCGGGACCGATTGCGACCCGTCGACCCGCCTCCCGCAGCGTGTTTTTCCGCCCTATAGGCTGGCGGTGCTTGAAATGCACCGGCAGCGGACGCACTTTTAATCGGTTCACCCTGGGATTTATCGTTTCCATGCTTTCCACTGCCAACATCAGTATCCAGTTCGGCGCCAAGCCGCTGTTCGAAAATGTCACCGTCAAGTTCGCCGACGGCAACCGCTATGGCCTGATCGGCGCCAACGGCTGCGGCAAGTCCACGCTGATGAAAATCCTCGGCCGCGACCTTGAGCCTTCCGGCGGCGAGGTGATGCTGGCTTCCGGCATGCGCCTGGGCAAATTGAACCAGAACCAGTTCGCCTATGAAGACGAGCGCGTGCTCGACGTGGTGATGCAGGGCCATGTGGAAATGTGGCAGGCAATGAAAGACCGCGACGCCATCTACGCCAACCCGGACGCCACCGACGATGACTACATGAAAGCCGCCGACCTGGAATCCAAGTACGCCGAGTACGGCGGCTACGAAGCCGAGGCGCGTGCCGCTGCGTTGTTGTCGGGCGCGGGGGTGGAAGAGAAATTCCACAACGGCCCGATGCGCGAAGTCGCGCCCGGCTGGAAGCTGCGCGTGTTGCTGGCCCAGGCCCTGTTTTCCAAGCCCGATGTGCTGCTGCTCGACGAGCCGACCAACAACCTGGACATCAACTCCATCCGCTGGCTGGAAGACGTGCTCAACGCCTACGACAGCACCATGGTGATCATCAGTCACGACCGCCACTTCCTCAACCAGGTGTGCACCCACATGGCCGACCTGGACTACGGCAAGCTCACTGTCTACCCCGGCAACTACGACGACTACATGCTCGCCTCGACCCAGGCGCGCGCCCTGGTCTCGGCCGCCAACAACAAGGCCAAGGAGCGCATCGCCGACCTGCAGGACTTCGTGCGCCGCTTCTCGGCCAACAAGTCGAAGGCGCGCCAGGCCACCTCGCGCGCCAAGCAGATCGAAAAGATCAAGGTCGAGGACATGAAGCCCTCTTCGCGGCAGAATCCCTTCATCCGCTTCGAGGAAGATAAGAAACTTTATCGCCTGGCGATGGAAGTCGAAAACCTCAGCTTCACCTACCCCGGTGCGCCCGCCCCGGTGATCGACAAGCTGACCTTCAACATCGAGGCCGGCGAGCGCGTCGCCATCATCGGCGCCAACGGCATCGGCAAGACCACGCTGATGCGCCTGTTCTCCGGCGACCTCGACCCGGGCAAGGGGCGCGTCAAGTGGGCGGAAAATGCCAAAGTCGGCTACATGCCGCAGGACCCGCAGGCCGAGTTCGCCGATGACATGGACCTCGCCACCTGGATGAGCTACTGGAAGGCCGCGAGCGACGACGACCAGATCGTGCGCAGCACCCTGGGCCGCCTGTTGTTCTCCGGCGACGACCTGAAAAAGACCGTGAAGGTGCTCTCGGGCGGCGAAAAAAACCGCATGCTCTACGGCAAGCTGATGCTGGGACGCTCCAACGTGCTGCTGCTGGACGAGCCGACCAACCATATGGACATGGAGTCGATCGAGTCGCTGCAGATCGGCCTGGAGAAATATCCCGGCACCATGATCTTCGTCTCGCACGACCGCGAGTTCGTCAACGGCCTGGCCAACCGCATCATCGAAATCAGGGAAGGCGGCAAGATCACCGACTTCTCCGGCACCTACGACGAGTACCTGTCGTCGCAGGGCATCGCCGCCTGATCCCTAGGCGGCGTTCCACGCCGCCTTGCCCGAATCGACGATCCACTGGCGCACCAGGTCCGGGGTCTGCGCCGGCGGCAAGGCTTCGGCCATTTGCACCCGCGGCAGCAGTTCGCGCAAGACGTGGGCGCTGGAGAGCGAATGGGATGGATCGTTGCCGGGCATGACGTACGCCGGCGGCTGCATGGCCAGCAACTGCTCGCCGGAGACGCCGGAAGGCATGGTGTCGTGAAACAATTGCTGCTTGATCTTGCCCACCAGCGACAGATAATTGTTCAGGTCCTGCTTGACGAAGGCTGCCCGAAAAGCCGGGTCGTTGGCGATGGCTGCCGACCAAGGGCCGCTTTGCGGATCGTTCCAGAACATGCCGGAATTTGCCGCGCGCTCGGCCACCGCCGCCAGGCCGAACTCCCGGACAAAAGCGCTGTGCGTATCGAAAACGCTGTGCGCTTTTTGCAGCCAGCGAAAGCCGCCCACCGGCCAGTGCAACAGCATGCCGCGGCAGGCTTGCGGGTAGGCGCTGCCGAAGGCCAGCGCCACCGAGCAGCCCATGCAGCCGCCCAGCACCAGGGCGCTCTGGATGCCGAGATGGTTCAGCAGTTCCCTGGCGTGGCGCGCGTAGCCTTCCCAGGTCAGCGGCTCCAGGCGCCCGTGGCTAAGGCCCGCTTCGCGGCGGTCATAGGCGATCACCTGAAAATGTTCGGCCAGGGTCTCCAGGGGGCGCAGTTCCTTCCACACCCCGGCCGTGCGCCAGCGCGAGATCGATGCGTCGAAAGCGGAGGGCGCCATCAGCAACAGCGGCGGGCCGCTGCCGCTGATTTCGTACTGCGTCCTGATCCCGTCTACGGTTGCGAATTCCGCCACGTTTGCTCCTTGCATGCCGGGCTAGCCCCGGCCGCCGATGGCTGCTTCAGGAGGCGGCGGCCGTCCCGAGCAATTTTTCCAGTTCCGCCTGTTTGTCCAGCCACTCGGCTTCGAGTTCTTCGAGTTCGCGCGCAATATACGCCTGATCCAGCACCAGCGACTTCAGTTCTTCCTTATTCGCCTCTTCATAGATCGCCGGATCAGTCATGCGTGCATCCACCGCCTGCTTTCTGGTGTTGAGCTTGGCCATTTGCTCTTCCATGCGCTTGATGCGCGTCTCCAGCGGCTTGGTCTGGGCAGCGCGCTGCTGGCGCGCTTGCGCTTCGGCGCGCTTTTGCTCCTGGCGCTGGGCCGTGGAAACTGGTGCCTCGGTCTTCGGGGCCGGCGCTGCTTTTACCACCGGCGGTGCCGGTGTTTCGGCGTACGGCGTGGCTACTTTTGCCGTCGGCAAGGGCGTTGCCCCATCGGCCTTGGCCGCCAGCTTGGTCTTGAACAGCCAGTCGCGATAATCGTCGAGGTCGCCGTCGAAAGGCTGCAGCTTGTTGTCGGCGACGATCATGAACTGCTCGGTGGTGGCGCGCAGCAAATGGCGATCGTGCGAGACCAGCACCAATGTGCCTTCGAACTGCGCCAGGGCAACCGTCAACGCTTCGCGGGTTTCCAGGTCCAAGTGGTTGGTCGGCTCGTCCAGCAGCAGCAGGTTGGGGCGCTGCCAGGCCAGCAGGGCCAGCGCCAGGCGCGCTTTTTCGCCGCCGGAGAACGGAGCGATGGAACTCGTCACCATGTCGCCGGGGAAGTTGAAGCCGCCGAGGAAGTTGCGCAGCTCCTGCTCGCGCACCGTCGGCGCGAGTTTCACCATATGCCACAGCGGCGACTCGTCGTGCCTGAGCATCTCCACCTGGTGCTGGGCGAAGTAGCCGATCACCAGGCCCTTGCCGAAGCGGGCGACGCCGTTGATCAGCGGCAATTCATCGGCGATGGTTTTCACCACCGTCGATTTGCCGGCGCCGTTCACCCCCAACAGGCCGATGCGCTGGCCGCTTTGCAGCGAGAAGTTGATGCCGCCGACGATGATCCTGGCGCTGCCGGCGTCCAGCGTGTAACCGGTGTCCGCCTCCTCCATCACCAGCAGCGGGTTGGGGGTGGAAAGCGGCTCGCGAAACTCGAAAGAGAAGGGTGCCGAAGCATGCAGTGGCGCCATCTCTTCCATCCGCGCCAGCATTTTCATCCGGCTTTGTGCCTGCTTGGCCTTGCTGGCCTTGGCCTTGAAGCGGTCGATGAAGGACTGCAGGTGGTCGCGCTCGCGTTTTTGTTTCTCGTGCGCCGATTGGGTCAGGATCGCCGCCGCCGCGCGCTGGGTCTCGAAGGCGGAATAGTTGCCCGCGTAGCGCTTGAGCTTTTTCTGGTCGATGTGGGCGATCACGTTGACCACGCCGTCGAGAAAGTCGCGGTCGTGGGAGACGATCACCATGGTG
>DATAZV010000376.1:0-7694 GCA_036271855.1 Burkholderiales bacterium | reverse complement strand
TAACGGGGGTGCGGGTGCGCATGCGGGGGGCGATACGGTGTCTGAACGTATAATTATATGTCGCCGGTCCCTTGGAGTCTGTATGGCAGGAGGTCGTCGGTCCAAAGCGGCGAGAAAACGGTATCGTGCGGCGAGGCTTTCGGCGTCAATAGTCTGACTATTGACTGGAAAGCCTCACCACACGCTCCTCGTTTTTCGCCACTTTTGCCTCGACTCCTCCCGCCATACAGACTCCTGGGACTGGTCCGCGCGCGAATTCACCGGCGAAGCGCAGCCGGGTGGAATTACCCGCCTTCGCCCCCATCTGCTGTTTTTGCCCAGAACAACATCCCCCATGTCCGATTCCCGCTTTGCTTTTTCCCAAGACGAATTGCGCAATCTCGCCGGCGAAGTGCTCAGCCACGCCAAGGCGATGGGCGCCAGCGACGCCGAAGTCGATGTTTCCGAGGGCTACGGCCTCTCCGTCACCGCGCGCAAGGGCGAGGTGGAGAACATCGAGCACAACCGCGACAAGGGCGTCTCCGTCTCCATCTACATGGGCCAGCGCAAGGGCTACGCCAGTTCCTCCGACTTTTCGCTCTCCGCGCTGAAGGCCACGGTGGAAGCCGCGCTGAACATCGCCCGCTTCACCGCGGCCGATGATTGTGCCGGCCTGGCTGACGAGGCGCTGATCGCGAAAAACCCGCAAGCACCGGATTTGCTGTTCCCCTGGACCATCGACGTGCCCGCCGCCATCGAGCTGGCGCAAAAAATCGAGGCCGCCGCCTTCAAGGTCAGCCCGAAGATCACCAATTCCGAGGGCGCCAGTGTCTCCGCCCAGCATTCGCAATTCGTCTACGGCAACTCGCGCGGCTTCATCGGCGGCTACCCGACTTCGCGCCACTACCTGAGCTGCTCGGTGATCGCCGCCCGCACCGCCAAAGACAAGGACGGCATGCAGCGCGACGACTGGTACGCCTCCGCCCGCGACCCGAAAGACTTTCCCGACGCCGCGCGCATCGGCGACTACGCCGCGCGCCGCGCGCTGTCGCGCCTGAACAGCCGCAAGCTTTCCACCCGCCAGTGCCCGGTGCTGTTCGAGGCGCCGCTGGCCATCGGCCTCACCGGCGCGCTGGTGTCGGCAGCCAGCGGCGGCAACCTGTACCGCAAGACCACCTTCCTGCTCGATACCTTGGGCAAGGAGATCATGGCGCCGAACATCACCATCACTGAAGACCCGGATGTTTACAAAGGCTTCGCCACCGGCCCCTTCGACGATGAAGGCGTGGCCACCCATGCGCGCGACGTGGTGAAAAACGGTGTGCTGCAAGGCTACTTCCTCTCCAGCTATTCCGCGCGCAAGCTCGGCATGCAAAGCACGGGGAATGCCGGCGGCTGCCACAACATGCTGATGAAGCCCACCGTGTCGGATGACTTCGCCGCCATGCTCAAGCGCATGGGCACCGGCCTCCTGGTCACCGAACTGATGGGCCAGGGCGTCAACTACGTCACCGGCGACTACTCGCGCGGCGCCGCCGGCTACTGGGTGGAAAAGGGCGTCATCGCCTACCCGGTGCACGAAATCACCATCGCCGGCAACATGAAGGACATGTTCAAGGGCATCGTTGCCGCCGGCAACGACCTGATCACCCGCGGCAGCATGACTTCCGGCTCGGTGCTGATCGACAGGATGACCATCGCAGGCGCTTGAACATGAGCTCGGACTGGTGTTGATCTTCGCAAGGCAGGCGGCGAAATTTGGGGTCAGAGTCATTTTTGCAGCTTCACCGCAAAATGACTCTGACCCCAATATTCGAGGTCGAAGCGCCGCTATTGCGTACTCCACGGGGCAGCGATTGATTTTTACGCCCGCCCCAAACAACTTGCCATGAGCGCCACCTTCCGCTCCCTCGCCGGCTACAACTACCGCCTCTGGGCCGGCGGCGCGCTGGTTTCCAACGTCGGCACCTGGATGCAGCGCACCGCGCAGGGCTGGCTGGTGCTGACACAACTCACGCACAACAACGCCACGGCGGTGGGCGTGGTGATGGCGCTGCAATTCGGCCCGCATTTTCCGCTGCTGCCCTTCACCGGTTTCGTCGCCGACCATTTCGACCGCCGCAAGATTTTGCTCTGCACCCAGGCGGCGATGGGGGTGCTGGGCCTCGGCCTGGGCGCGCTCACGCTGGCGGGCATCGTGCAACTGTGGCATGTCTACCTGTTCGCGCTGCTGCAGGGCTGCGTCAGCGCCTTCGACTCTCCCGCGCGCCAGACCTTTGTTTCCGAACTGGTGGGCGAGGCCGACCTGTCCAACGCCGTGGCGCTAAACTCCACCTCGTTTAACGCCGCGCGCATGATCGGCCCGGCCGCCGCCGGGGTGCTGATCGGCGTGATCGGCTCGGGCTGGGTGTTCGTCGCCAATGGCCTTTCCTACATGGCGGTGCTGGTTTCGCTTGCCTGCCTGCGCATGGGGGAACTGCACCGCAAGGAGCGGGCGGTGCGCGCACGCGGCAGCTTCGCCGAAGGCTTTCGCTATGTGTTGAGCCGCCCGGATTTGCAGGCGGTGCTGCTGATGCTGTTCCTGGTCAGCACCTTCGGTTTGAATTTCCAGATATTCATCCCGGCGATGGCCGTCACCGTGTTCCATGCCGATGCCGGCGAGTTTGGCCTGCTGATGTCCACCATGGCCATCGGCTCGATCACCGGCGCGCTGCTTTCCGCGCGCCGCGCCGGGCCGCGCATGGGTGTGCTGCTGGCCGGCGCTGCCGTCTTCGGTGTCGGCTGCACGCTCGCCGCTGTCATGCCCAACCCCTGGCTGTTCGGCGCCGCGCTGATGCTCACCGGCATTGCCGCGCAAACCTTCAGCACCACCGCCAACAGCACCGTGCAACTGGCCACCGACTCGGTGATGCGCGGGCGCGTGATGGCGATCTACCTCGCCATCGCGCTGGGCGGCACGCCGATCGGCGCGCCCATCGTCGGCTGGGTGGCCGATGTGTTCGGGCCGCGCTGGGCGATGGGGGTGGGCGCCGCCTCCGGCTTTGCCGGCATGCTGGTGGGCATCCGCTACCTGATGAAATACCGCGGCCTGCGCCTGAGCCGGGAAAGCGGGCGCCTGCGCTTCGCCATGGATGCGGCGGGCGATACGCTCAAGCCCAGGTAGCGCCCCGAAGGAAACCCCTTGGGGGATGACAACAGGGCAGCACCATGGTGCCACTTGCCGCCCAGCAACCGGGCCTGTCCCCTGTCGTCGCTCAAACACCTCAATCCCGCCTTGATGTCATGATGGAGGGTAGCGCGTTGAAAGCGGGCTGCAAAGCTTGCATCATGGATGGCCGGGCTTGGAGCCCGGCGCGGGGAGGGGCGATTGGCTACTGCGGCAAAGGGTGTTTCGAAGCCATGGCTGGTGATACTGGGCATGGGCGTTGTGCTGGTCTTCGCCGCGTCCTATGCGTGGTTTTCCTGGCAGGCCGAGCGGGAGCGGCAGTTGCGCGTGATGACGATGGTGGCGGAGATCGCCGGGGCGTCGATGGATTCGTATCTGTCCGCGCTTTCGAACCACCTGCTTTACCTGGGCCGCGACCTGCAGGGGGCGAATGGGGACTTCAATCCGGCGAATGCGCAGCGCCTGCTGCGCCGCTTCGGCGACCTCAACCCGGGCCTGCGGCCGATCAACGTGACGCGGATCGATGGGCAGATCCTGGCGAGTTCGGAGGTGGATACCGTTACCTTGCCGTCGCTGGCGAAGGTGCCGAGCTTCATCGAGGCGCGGCGCGAGTTGCTGGCGGGTGCCGAGGTGAGCATTTCGCGGCCTTTCATGGGCGTGGTTACCCACGGCTGGCTGATCGCGGTGCGGCGCGCGGTGCGCGATGAGCATGGAAAAGTGTTGTTTACCGTCGGCGCGGGCCTGCCGGTGGACCGTTCGCAGCAGGTCTGGCGCGGGGCGCCCCTGCCGCCGGGGGCGGCGATCGCGATGATGCGCGGCGACGGCTATTTGCTGAGCCGCTATCCGCCGTCGCCCAGGCTGGCGCCCGAGGCGCTGTATGGCCAGGGCGGGCAGGGGGTATTCGGCAAGTACTTGCTGGCGCACCCGGAGCAGCGGGAGGGATGGACCGAGGGGCGCGGCGTGTTTACCGGCAAGAGAATGCTATATGTGTTCCGCCGCCTGGAGCATTTTCCGGCGGCGGTTTTTTTGCTCAACCCGCTGGATAACGTGTGGAAAGCCTGGATCGACAGTACCCAGTATTTTTTCATTTTGCTGGGGGTGTTCCTGGTGGCGGGCGCCGTGGGCTTCAGCTACCTCTACCGGCGGCAGAACGCCTGGGATAACCAGCGCAACCGCCATATCGCCGAGCTGGAGAATGCGAATGTGGAGCTGGAGGCCTTTACCTATACGGTTTCGCACGACCTGCGGGCGCCGGTGCGGGCGATCGACGGTTACGCCGCGTTGCTGCGCCTGGAGCATGGCGACGCCCTGGACGAGGACGGCCGGCAGTTGATCGGCAAGCTGCGGGCGGCGGGGCAGCGCATGGGCGACCTGGTCGACGCGCTGCTGGAGTTTTCGCGCTTTTCGCGCGGCACCATGCAGACAGAGACGGTCGATATGGGCGCGCTGGTGCAATCGGCGATTGCCGAGCTGGGGCCGCTTGACGCGGCGATGGAAATTTCGGTGGGCGCGCTGCCGGCGTGCCTCGCCGATGCCACCTTGATCCGCCAGGTGTGGGTGAACCTGCTGTCGAACGCCATCAAGTACAGCAAATACCGGACGGTGCCGAAGATCGAGGTCGGCTACGCGTACGGCAGGTATTTCGTCAAGGACAACGGCGTCGGCTTCGACATGAAGTTTTCTTCCCAGCTATTCGGCGTGTTCAACCGCCTGCACGCCGACCAGGGTTACGAGGGCCTGGGCATCGGCCTGGCGACGGTGCAACGCATCGTCCGGCGCCACGGCGGCGAGGTGAGCGCCTTTGGCGGCATCGGCGAGGGGGCGGTGTTTTCGTTTTCGTTGCCGGGCAGGGCGGATAACGGCCTGTAGCAGTTTGCAACAACTCGATACACCTGGCCCGGCGGGTTCGCGCTAGAGTCGGCGCCATGAACTCCCTGCGCCGGCTTTTGCTCTCCCTGTTGCTGGGCTGCGGCTTGGCCCATGCACAAGGCGCGGCCCCGGGTGGCGCATCGGACGCCGCCGTGCAGGTGGCGGACCAGGCGTGGAACGACGGCGCGCGCAACCGCGTGGTGCCGGTACGCCTGCGGGTGCCGAATGGCGGCGGGCCGTTTCCGGTGCTGCTGTTTTCGCACGGCCTGGGCGGCTCGCGCGCCGGCGGGGAGTTGTGGGGCGACTGGTGGGCGCATCACGGTTACATCGTGGTGCACATGCAGCACCCGGGCAGCGACGAGTCGCTGTGGCGCGGCCAGGGCCTGCAGGCGATGCGCAACGCGCGCGGGGCGATGAGCGCCGAGAATGCGGCGCTGCGGGTGGGCGATGTGGGCTTTGTGCTGGACGAGCTGGCGCGCCGGCGTGCGCTCGGCGACCCCTTGCTGGCGCATGCGGATTTGCAGCACATCGGCCTGGCCGGGCATTCGTTCGGCGCGCAGACCACGCTGGCGGTGGCGGGGGAGAACGGTTTTGGCGGCAGCCACGCGGACCCGCGCATCCGCGCGGCGATTGCGATGAGCCCCTCGAGCTGGGGCGATGACGCGGGCCTGACGCAGCGTTTTGGCGGCATCCACATTCCCTTCATGAGCCTGACCGGCACCGACGACAAGGTGCTGCTGACGCCCCAGATCTCACCGGAAAACCGCCGGCTGCCCTTCAAGTACATGCCGGCGCCGGACAAGTACCTGCTGGTGCTGGAGGGCGCCAATCACATGGTCTATAACGGCCAGCCGCAATTGCGCCGTTCCTGGACCGAACAAAACCGCACCGTGCATGCGCCGCTGATCGAAGAGGTGACGCTGGACTTCTGGGACGCGTACCTGAAGGGCGATGCGCGGGCGCGGGCGGCGCTCAAGGCCGACGGCGCGTTCAGCCGGTCGCTGGCCGGGCGCGGCGAGTGGCTGGTGAAGTAAGGCTACTCCAGCAGTTCGGTGTCTTCGTGCGAGTAGGGCGGGCTGCAGGCGCAGAGGATGGTGAGCGGGGTGTCGCCGTCGTTGTGGATGCAGTGCGGGGTGCCGGGCGGGATGCATACGGTGTCGCCGGCGGCTACCGCGAAGCGCTGGCTGCCGAGGATCATCAGGCCGCGGCCGGCGGTGATGTGGTACAGCTCCTCGCTTAAGTGATGCTTGTGCGAGACGGTGCGCTGGCCGGGCAACACGGTGGCTTCGGCCAGGCTCTGGTTGGCCGCGCCGTGCTCGCCGCCGTGCACATGCGGGTGCATCAGCTCGCGGATTTCCGAGCCGTCGCGGGTGACGTAGGGCGGGGTGGTTTGCAGGCTCGTTTTCATGGCGCGCTCGCGGCCATTATCTGCCTGCTTGCGGGGGACTTGCAAACCCGGCTGGGTTACTGTATAAAGAGACAGGTAAACAAAAACCCGCAAAAAACGGAGGGAGTTTAGATGTCGATCAAACTCACCGCACGCCAGGCCGAAATTCTCGAATTCATCCGCGACGCGGTCAAGCAGACCAGCTTGCCACCCACGCGCGCGGAAATCTGCACCACCTTCGGTTTCAAATCGCCGAACGCGGCCGAGGAGCATTTGCGCGCGCTGGCGCGCAAGGGCGCCATCGAGTTGTCCAGTGGCACGGCGCGCGGCATCCAGCTGGCCGAGCAGGCGGCAGGCACGCTGGTGTCGATCATTGCGCTGCCGGTGATCGGCCGTGTGGCGGCCGGCAGCCCCATCCTCGCGGAACAGAATGTGGACCGCAACGTGCCAGTGGACCCGGCGATGTTCAACCCGAAGGCGGATTACCTGCTCAAGGTCAAGGGCCTGTCGATGCGCGATGTCGGCATTCTCGACGGCGACCTGCTGGCGGTGCACAGCCAGAGCGAAGCGCGCAACGGGCAGATCGTGGTGGCGCGCCTGGACAACGAGGTGACGGTGAAGCGCTTTTTCAAGAAGGGCTCTACCGTCGAGCTGGTGGCGGAGAACCCGGACTTCGAGCCGATCATCGTCGATCTGCGGCGCGACCCGCTGGCGATTGAAGGCCTGGCGGTGGGGATTATTCGCGCGGGGCTGTAAACATCTGCTCGAAAGCAAACGGGGCGCTGAGGCGCCCCGTTTTGTTTGATGCTCCTGCTTCGATCAGCGCTTCTGGTATTGCGTGGCGCCGAACAGGATTTCCTTCGCCTTGTCGTCCATGCCGGGCTTGCGCAGGTCGGCCAGCACGGTGACGCCGCGCTTGAACGCCGGGCGGGCTTCCAGCTCGGTGAACCAGCGCTTCACGTTCGGCAGCTCGTCCAGCTCGATGCCCTGGCCCTTCCAGTTGCGCATCCACGGCCAGATCGCGATGTCGGCAATCGTCAGGCCCTTGCCGGCGACATACGGCGTCTTGCCCAGCTGCTTGTCGAGCACGCCGTAGAGGCGCTTGGCCTCGTTGGTGTAACGGTTGATCGCGTACTCGATCTTGTCGTTGGCGTAGTTGCGGAAGTGGTGCACCTGGCCGAGCATGGGGCCTACGCCGCCCATCTGGAACATCAGCCATTGCAGGGTGTTGTAGCGCTCGCGGTCGGTCTTGCCGAGGAACTTGCCGGTCTTGCCGGCGAGGTAGACCAGCAT
>DATAZV010000375.1:0-8886 GCA_036271855.1 Burkholderiales bacterium | reverse complement strand
AAGGTGATTGTCTCCACCGGCACCAAGAACCTGCAGGACCAGTTGTTCCATCGTGACATTCCGGCGGTGCGCCGCGCCCTGCGGGTACCGGTGACGGTTTCCTTGCTCAAAGGGCGCGCGAATTACCTCTGCCACTATCATCTGGAAAAGACCCGCACCGCCGGACGCCTGCCGACGCGCGAGGACTCACGCTACCTACGCCTGATCGTCGAGCAGGCCGCCGCGACGGCTTCCGGTGACCGCGCCGAGTTCACCGGCGTGCCGGAAAACGCCGGGGTCTGGAGCCAGGTCACCTCTACGCGCGAGAACTGCCTGGGCGCCGACTGCCCCAACTACAAGGAATGCTACGTCATGGCTGCGCGCCGCGACGCCCAGCAGGCCGACGTGGTGGTGGTCAATCATCACTTGTTTTTCGCCGACATCATGCTGCGCGGCGAGGGCATGGCCGAACTGCTGCCGGCCTGCAATACCGTGATTCTGGATGAGGCGCACCAGTTGCCGGAAACGGCACGCATGTTCTTCGGCCAGACCCTGACCAGCCACCAGATGATGGAACTGGCGCGCGACGCGATGAACGAGGGGCTGGCCGGCGCGCGCGAGTCCGCCGACTGGGCGACCCTGACGCGCAATTTCGAGACTTCGGTGCGCGACGCCCGGCTGGTGCTGCCGGAGACGCCGATGCGCATCGCCTACGCCCAGTTGCAAAAGCGCGAAGCCCTGAACCTGGCGCTGGGGCGCACGCTGGACCAGTTGCTCGAACTCAACCGCTCGCTGGAAGCGCATGCCGAACGTTCGGAGGGAATGCAGTCGGTCTGGCGCCGCGCGGCCGAACTGCAAGAGATGCTGGAAGGCTGGGTGGCTGCCGGCGCACGCGCGCCGGGCGAAGAGGAGCCCCCCTGGCAGGACGAGAACGCGCCGGTGGATGCCGAGCCCAATCCGGCAGTCCGCTGGGTGGAGTCCGGCGGTGTCGGTTTCCAGTTGCATCTGACGCCGATGTCGATTGCCCCGGTGTTCCGCGAGCAGGTGGAAAGCGAGCAGCGTGCGTGGATATTCACTTCGGCAACGCTGGCGGTGAAAAATGATTTCGCCCATTACCTCGGCGAGCTGGGCCTGGACAAGGTCGAGGGCGTCACCGCGAAAACCTGGGCCAGCCCTTTCGACTACGAGAAGCAAAGCCTGCTTTACGTGCCGTCGGCGATGCCCGACCCGCTGTCGCCTGAATTCACTTCAAAGGTGGTGGACCGCGCCCTGCCGCTGATCGAAGCCTGCGGTGGTGGCGTGTTCATGCTGTTCACCACCCTCAAGGCAATGCGCCTGGCGCACGACCTGCTCTCCGACCAGTTGCCGCGCCGCGGGCTGGAGATGCCGCTGTTGCTGCAAGGCGACGGTTCGCGCACCGAACTGCTGGAACGCTTTCGCCAGCACGGCAACGCCATCCTGGTGGCCAGCCAGTCCTTCTGGGAAGGCGTGGACGTCAAGGGCGAGGCCCTGCAACTGGTGGTGATCGACAAGTTGCCCTTCGCGCCGCCGGACGACCCGGTGCTGGCCGCGCGCATCGATGCGATGAAGCGCCAGGGGCGCAACGCCTTCATGGAGTACCAATTGCCGCACGCGGCGATTGCGCTCAAGCAAGGGGCGGGACGGCTGATCCGCGACGAGACCGATCGCGGCGTGCTGATGATCTGCGATACCCGCCTGGTCGACAAGCCCTACGGCCGCAAGCTCTGGCAGGCCTTGCCGCCGATGCGCCGCACGCGCATCGAGCAGGAGGCGATTACGTTTTTCGATAGCGCCTCGCCTAAAATGACGGCTATGGGCACGGCGGACGACGACGTGACGGCCGATCCGCCTCTGGCTGAATAACAAGACTAGGAGACAAAATGAAGATACTGATTACGGGCGGCGGCGGCTTTCTCGGCCAGCGCGTGGCGCGTCAACTGCTTGAGCACGGGGTGAAGACCGGCCCCGGCGGTGCCAGCATGCCGGTGAGCGCGATCATCCTGTTCGATATCGCCGAGCCGCCGGCAGGTGTGGCGCTGAAAGACCCGCGCGTTACCTTCGTTAGCGGCGAGGTCAGCGACAAGGCCGCAGTCGCGGCTGCGTTGGGTAAGGATACCGGCGGTGTGTTCCATTTCGCCGCGGTGGTCAGCGGCCAGGCCGAGGCGGATTTCGACATCGGGATGCGCGTCAACCTGGACGGCATTCGCAATGTGCTGGATGCCTGCCGCGCCGCCGGCAACCGGCCGCGCCTGCTGTTTTCCAGTTCCATCGCGGTGTTCGGCGTGCCGCTGCCGGAGGTGGTGGAGGACAGCACCACGCCGACGCCGCAGGCCTCGTACGGCGTGCAAAAGCTGATCGGCGAGTGGCTGGTGGCGGACTACACGCGCAAGGGCTATATCGATGGCCGCGCGGTGCGCATCCCGACAGTGTCGGTGCGTCCCGGCAAGGCCAATGCCGCGGCGTCGAGCTTCGCCAGCGCGGTGATCCGCGAGCCGCTGAACGGCATCGATTACGCCTGCCCGGTGTCGGAAAAGACCCTGATGTGGATGTGCTCGCCGCGCAAGGTGGTGGGCAACCTGGTCCGCGCCTTCGAACTCCCGACCGAAACCTGGGGACCGATCCGTTCGGTCAATCTTCCGGGGATCACGGTGTCGGTCGCCGAGATGGTTGCATCGCTGAAAAAGCTGGGCGGCGACAAAGCCGCAGCCCGGGTCAGCATCCAGGTCGACCCACGCATCGACGCCATCGTGCAGACCTGGGCGGCACGCCTGAACACGCCACGGGCGCAAAAGATGGGCTTCGTCGCGGACGCGAACATGGATGAAATCGTGGCGCAATACATTGCCGACGAGGGCGTCAAGGCCTAAGCATCTGTGCGGCAATAAAAAAGGGCGCCGATGGCGCCCTTTTTTCATCTAGCCGTAGCTCTACCAGATCTTCCACCACGGGTCGTTGTTCACCGGCCCGTTATTCTTCACGATCTTGCTCTCCGGGTAGGTGTTGTCCAGCACCTTGCGGGCGTCGGTGGCCAGGTCCTTCATGCCCATCGCCTCGTAGGCCTTGGCGATGATGTACAGTGCCTCTTCCTGTGCCGGGGTGTTGGGGTAGACGGTGATCACGTTCTGCGCACGGTTGACTGCCGCCACGTAGGCGCCGCGCTTCATGTAATAGCGCGCCACGTGCACCTCGTATTGCGCCAGGGCGTAGACCAGGTATTGCAGGCGCAGGCGTGCGTCCGGCGTGTACTTGCTGTCGGGAAAGCGCGTTACCAGTTCCTTGAAGGTATCGAAGGATTCCCGCGCCGCCTTGTTGTCGCGCTCGGTGGGGTCCTGCCGCGTCACCTTGCCCAGAATGCCCAGGTCCTCGTTGAAATTGACCAGGCCGCGCAGGTAATAGACGTAGTCGAGATAGGCATGGTTGGGGTACAGCTTGATAAAGCGGTCGCAGGCGGCCAGCGCGGAGGCTTGGTCACCGGTCTTCCAGTACGAATAGGCGATGTCCATCTGCGCCTGCTGGGCAAAACGGCCGAACGGATATTTGGCTTCCAGCACTTCCAGCAGCTTGATGGCGCGGTCCCAGCCGCCGCCGCTCATCTCTTCGCGGGCTTCGGTATAGATGCGCTCCGCCGCCCAGCCACGGGTCTCGTCGTATTCCTTGTTGCCGGTGTTGCCGTTGGCGCAGGCACCGAGCAGGGCGGACACCGCCAATATGGCCAAAAACCCACGCAATTGATGCAGGCGGGGGAGGTGCAGGCTAAGATAACGCGTCATGGCAAAAACCATATCAAAAACAACGACGCATTATAGCGAAGACCGGGTCCTCCCTGGCGCCGCCGCGGCACTTTCGGTAGCGGACGACGAACTGGCCGACGAGCTGGAGCTTGGCGCAGCCGGACCGGGGGCGCAGGTCCTGACTCTGGTCGCGCCGATGCAGGCTGCGGGTACGCGCCTGGACGTCTGGCTGGCCCAGGCCCTGCCGCAGTTCTCGCGCAACCGGCTGAAAACCTGGATCGAGGCCGGCGCGGTCACCCTGAACGGCGCGAAGGCTGATCCCAAGCAGAAAATTCGGGGTGCCGAGGCTGTCGAGGTATTGCCGCAGGCGGCGCCGGAGGAGGGCGCTTTCAGCGCCGAAGCGATCCCCCTGGACATCGTGTACGAGGACGCGAGCATCATCGTCATCAACAAGCCGGCCGGCCTGGTGACCCATCCGGCAGCCGGCAACTGGAGCGGCACCCTGCTCAACGCGCTGCTGCACCATGCGCCCAAGCTGCAGGGCGTGCCGCGCGCCGGCATCGTGCACCGCCTGGACAAGGAGACCTCGGGCCTGCTTGTGGTGGCCAAGACCCTGGAGGCGCAGACCGCGCTGGTGCGGCAATTGCAGGCGCGTACGGTGAAGCGCCTTTACTGGGCGCTGGTGGCGGGGCGCATCGACGGCGCGGGTACGGTGGAGGCGGCGATCGGCCGCCATCCGACGCAGCGCACCCGCATGGCCGTGCTGCGCGAGGATCAAAGCGGCGCCAAGGCAGCGGTGACGCATTACCGCCCCCTGAAGCACTATTCCCGCGCCGGCGCCGCCGCCACGCTGGCGGAATGCCGCCTGGAGACCGGCCGCACCCACCAGATACGTGTGCACATGCAGCACATCAAGCATCCGCTGGTCGGCGACCCCCTCTATGGGCAGGCGCCGAGCAAATCCTGGTTCTCGCGCCAGGCCCTGCACGCGCGTGAACTGGCGTTGATCCATCCCCGGACCGGCAAGACCATGGGCTGGGAGGCGCCGCTGCCGCCCGACATGGAGGCGCTGTTGCAAAGCCTCGAGCCGGCATGAATTTTCATCCCGACTGGATTGTTCCCCACTGGCCTGCCCCGGCGCAGGTGCGCGCGCTGATCACCACGCGCGCCGGCGGTGTCAGCCCGGCGCCTTATGACAGCATGAATTTCGGCCTGCGCTCCGGCGACGCCGAGGAAAATGTGCGCGGCAACCGCGCTCGCTTGCGGGCGCTTTTGCCCGCTGAACCGGCCTGGCTGCATCAGGTACACGGTGCCGATGTGGTGCATGCTGAAACGATAACGGATGACACCCGCGCGGACGCATCCGCTACGCACACCCCAGGGATAGTCTGCGTGGTGATGGCGGCCGATTGCATGCCGGTGCTGCTGTGCAACCGTGCCGGAAGCGCCATCGCCGCGGCACACGCGGGCTGGCGTGGACTCGCGGGCGGCGTGCTGGAGGCGGCGCTGGGTGCGCTGGGCAGTCCTTCGGGCGAGGTGCTGGCCTATCTCGGCCCATGCATCGGGCCGGCGCAATTCGAGGTTGGCGAGGACGTGCTGGCGGCTTTCAGTGCGCGCGATGCGCAGGCAGCAGCAGCGTTCCGGCCGTACCCGGGCCGGCCCGGCAAATGGCTGTGCGATCTATACGCGCTGGCGCGCCAGCGCCTGCATGCGCAGGGGGTGCGCGCCGTCTATGGCGGCGGGTTTTGCACAGTCAACGACCAGCGTTTTTTTTCGCACCGGCGCGACCGCGGCGCCAGCGGCCGCATGGCCGGGCTGATCTGGCTGGAATAGGGCAGCCACCGCATCATCCGGGAAGACCGTGCAACAAAAACGGCGCCTGCGGCGCCGTTTTTTGTCTCGGGACCGATTATTTCTTGTCGTCCTTTTTCGCTTCGGCAGCCGGAGCGCCGGGGGCTGCCGCGGCCGGCGCCTTGGCATCCGCGGCCGGTGCAGCCGCTGCAGGCGCAGGTGCCGCGCCGCCCATGCTGGACACCTTCACCGGTTCCCAGGTGCCGCCCTTGACCACATAGATCGTCAACGGGCCGTTTTTCAGGTCACCCTTGTCGTCGAAGGCGATCGGGCCGATCACCCCGGTGTAGTTGGTCTTGCCGATTTCGGGCAGGAACTTGACCGGGTCGGTGGAACCGGCGCGCTTCATTGCGTCGTAGAACACGAACACGGCGTCGTAACCCATCGGCGCGTAGAGTTCGACGTCCTTGCCGGTCTTCGCCTTGAATTTCTCCAGGAAATGCTTGCCGCCGGGCATCTGGTCCTTCGGCAGGCCGGGCAGGGAAGCGTAAGTGCCTTCAGCGGCATCACCCGCCAGCTTGATGTAGTTCGGCGTCTGGATGCCGTCGCCGCCCATCAGCTTGGCGGGCAGGCCCAGTTCCTTCATCTGCTTTTTCATCGGGCCGGCCTGCGGGTCGATGCCGCCGAAGAAAATCAGGTCCGGCTTTTTCGCCTTGATCTTGGTGAGGATGGACTTGAAGTCGGTGTCCTTGTCGGTGGTGTGTTCCTGCGCGACGATCTCGGCGCCGCCGTCTTTGGCGGTCTTGGTGAAGGTATCGGCCAGGCCCTGGCCATAGGCGGTGGAGTCGTCGATCACGGCGATTTTCTTCGCTTTCAGCTCTTCGAGCGCGTACTTGGCGTTCACCGGCCCTTGCTGATCGTCGTTGGCGACCACGCGAAAGGTGGTCTTGAAGCCTTGCTGGGTGTACTTGGGATTGGTCGAGGAAGGCGAAATCTGCGGAATGCCGGCGTCCGAATAAACCTTGGAGGCGGGAATCGAGGCGCCCGAGTTGAAGTGCCCGATCACGCCCACCACTTTGGCGTCGACCAGCTTTTGCGCCACGTTGGCGGCTTTGGTCGGATCAGCCTCGTCGTCCTCGGCCACCAGTTCAAACTTGATCTTGCGCCCGCCGACTTCGGGGTTTTGGGCGTTAAGGTCATCCACGCCCAGTTGCACGCCGTCCTTGATGTCCTGGCCGATGTGCGCCTGGGAGCCGGTCAGCGGCGAGGCGACGCCGAGCTTCACCGTCAGTGGGCCCTGATCCTTGGGTGCTGCGGGCGCGGCTTCGGCCTTCGGCGCCTCGGCGGGCTTGGGCTCTTCCTTGCCGCAGCCGGCCAGGGCTAGGGTGGCGGCGGCAACGGCCGCCAGGGTCAGCGTACTGAAACGCCGGCGCAGGAAATTCGATTGGGATGCTGACTGCATGGCTCCTCCGACGCAGATGATGGGTGGGGGCGATTGTAACGCGCCCTTCATACGCAAATGAAAAAGCCGGCGGCCTCGCGGGCGCCGGCTTGGCCTGCGGCAATCGGCAGATTACTTCTTCATCGCCAGGATCCACGACACCAGGGTCTTGGCTTCCGCCTCGGAAACCTGGGGGTTGGGCGGCATCGGAATCTGGCCCCAGACGCCGCTGCCGCCGGCGCGCACCTTTTTGACCAGTTTGTCCAGCGCGGCGGGATCATCCTTGTATTTGGCGGCGACGTCCTTGTAGGCGGGGCCGACCAGCTTGGTGTCGACCTGATGGCAGGCCAGGCAGTTTTTGGACTGCGCCAGCTTTTCTTCCGCGGATTGCGCGG
Organism: Burkholderiales bacterium; assembly: GCA_036271855.1. Lineage (GTDB taxonomy): Bacteria > Pseudomonadota > Gammaproteobacteria > Burkholderiales > JAEUOS01 > JAQGMJ01. The sequence continues at coordinate 1,528 of DATAZV010000375.1, read as the reverse complement.
CGGCGCCAAAGCTGATGCCCATGAGCAAGCTGGCTACTACGGCGAAACGCAAGTTCACTTCATTTCTCCTCGTTGTTGGAACATCGATTCCAGCCTGGATTGTAAACCGGCCGGCATCGGCCCGGCATCCGGCCGGCAGTCCCCGCCAGCCAATAACGCCAATTCGTACCGGGCAGTTGACCCCGGCTCCACGGAATAATGAATTTCGCGCCGTTTCGGCTTACAATCACGGGAATTATTAGACAGAACCACACAGGGAACATCATGCCCTTCCTGCTTATCGGACTTGCCCTGGCGGCATTGAAGTACTTCGAAGTCGGCCCGTTTGCCAAACTTTCCTGGCTCTGGGTTGCGCTTCCGTTCGTGATCGTCGTGATCTGGTGGGAAATCCTCATCCCCCTGCTGGGGCTGGACAAGGACAAGGAACACGCGGAATTCGAAAAGCAGAAAAAGGCGCGGATGGACAAGAACCGCAGCGGCCGTTCGCAACAATAGGCTGGCGGGACACTGTTTGACCCGCGGCGGCGGCGCCTGGCGAATCGCATGAACCCGCCGGCGCGATGGTGGCGGGTACGCCCAGGGCGAAAGCCAGTACCCGCTTAGCGCACCACCCAAAGCATCAGCCGGCTGGTTTTCTCCAGCCCGATTTTCTTCTCCGGCGCCGGCACGATCACCACCTTGTCCGGCGCCCAGTCGCCCATGTCCCAGTCGTGGGACACGATACGCGTCCCCGGCTTGAGCTTTTGCAGCGCCGGGCGCAATTTCATGTTGACGTCCGGCAGCAGGTACAGGGTGATCACGCTGTAGCCGCCCAGGTCGGTGGTAAACAGGTCCTGCTCGCGGAATGCCGCCTTGTCGGCGACCCCGCCTTGTTGCGCCTTTTCACGCGCCAGTTTCACCAGGCGCGGGTCGATTTCTATGCCCAGGCCGCGCACGCCATGGCGTTGAGCCGCGGTGACGACGATGCGGCCATCACCCGAGCCCAGATCCAGCAAGGTATCTCCCGGCTTCACCCCGCCCAGTTCGAGCATGGCATCGACCACGTTTTGCGGCGTGGTCACATAAGGGACATCCAATTCCTGGGCTTGCGCGTGGGCAGGCGCGGCGGCGAGGGCGGCCAGACCGAGGGTCAGGCAGGCAAACAGGGCTTTCATTCGTGCTCCGGGTGGTTCAGGTGGGGATGGTGTGAAGGGGAAAGGGGGCTGCTCTTCTTGCTCCCAAGGCAGGGAGGAATCAACGCGGCGCTGCATAGAGTTGGGCCCAATAGATGCCCATGGTGTCGGCCGGATTGACGGCATAGCCGGTTCCCATCGCGCTGAAGGCGGGATTCATCAGGTTGGCGCAATGGCCGGGGCTGGCAATCCATCCGGCGGTGACTTCTTCGGGGGTGGATTGGCCGGCGGCGAGGTTTTCGCCGATCGCTTTCCAGGCATAGCCGGCGCGCTCGGCGCGGCCGGCCGGCTGGCTGCCGTCGCGGCCGGTATGGCTCAAATACCGATGCGCTGCCAGGTCGGCTGCATAGTCGCGG
>DATAZV010000374.1:0-1984 GCA_036271855.1 Burkholderiales bacterium | reverse complement strand
CGGCAACACCGTGATCGCCAATCCCTCGACCATGACCATTGGCCTGCGCGCCAATGGCCGGGTGATGCTGTACAACGGCGCGCAGGAGATCGGCCAGGGTACCTACACCATCATGCCGCAGATCGCCGCCGACGCGCTGGGCGTGCCGGTGGGCCTGATCGACCAGGTGCACGGCGACACCGACCTCACCGAAGACGCCGGCAAGAGCTCGGCTTCGCGCCAGACTTTCGTTTCCGGCAATGCCGCCAAATTCGCCGCCGAAGACCTGCGCCGGCAGTTGCTGCAACTCGTGCAAGCCGAACCTGACGCCGCCCTGCGCCTGGACGGCGCAACCCTGGTCGTGGGTGAAGCAGGTGCCGAACGCCGCGTCGACTTGCGCAAGCTGGAACCGATGAACCAACGCGGCGACCTCGCCCTGGGCCGGGGCTACTTCAATCCGCCCACCGTGCCGCTGGATGCCGACGGCCAGGGCGTGCCCTATGCCAGCTTCGCTTTTGCCGCGCAACTGGCCGAAGTTGAAGTGGACCTGGACTACGGCACCGTCAAGGTCTTGCACATCCACGCCGCCCACGACGTCGGCCGCGCCGTCAATCCGACCCAGGTCGAAGGGCAGATCCACGGCGGCATCGCCCAGGGCCTGGGGCTGGCGCTGATGGAGGAATACATCAGCGGCAAGACCGATAACCTGCACGACTACCTGATACCCACCGTCGGCGACATGCCGCGCATCACCACCTACCTGATCGAGGACAAGGAACCTCTCGGCCCCTATGGCGCCAAAGGGGTGGGCGAACCCGCACTGGTGCCGACGGCGCCGGCGATCTATAGTGCGATCCGCGCCGCCACCGGCGTGCGCGTCAGGTTCGCACCGGCCACGCCGGACCGCCTGAAGGCCGCGCTCAAGGCCCACGAGGCTTAAGACACGATTGACAACCGGATCATGAAAGCACAAATAACCGAATGAAAAGATCATCCATCGCCCTCGTCACCGGCAGCCGGCGCGGCATCGGCCGCGGCATCGCGTATTCACTTGCCGATGCCGGCTTTGATATTGTCGTCAACGACCTGGTCGAAGACGACGATGTCGCGGAAACCCTGCAGGGCATTGCCACCCGCGGGCGCAAGGCAAAATTCGTCGCAGGCGATATCGGCGCCATCGACACCCATGCCGCCCTGGTGGAAGCCGCCTGGGCCTGTTTCGGCACCGTCGACTGCCTGGTGAACAACGCCGGCGTGCAGGTAAAGGTGCGCGGCGACATTCTCGACGTCACCCCGGAAAGCTTCGACCACCTGGTCGCGGTGAATCTGCGCGGCACCTTTTTCCTCACCCAGGCGGCGGCGCGGCGCATGCTGCGCGAGGCGCGTGCCCCCGGCGACCCGGCGCGCTCTGTGGTCACCATTTCCTCGGCCAACGCCAACACCATCGTCGGCCCCAATCGCGCCGAGTACTGCATTTCCAAGTCCGGCCTGTCGATGATGAACAAGCTGTTCGCCGAACGCCTGGCCGCCTCCGACATCATGTGCTACGAGGTGCGCCCCGGCATCATCTATTCGGACATGACGGCTTCCTCGAAGGAGCGCTACGACGCCCTGATCGCCGAGGGCATCTCGCCGGTGCGCCGCTGGGGCCAGCCCGAAGACGTCGGCAGGACCGTGGCCGCGCTGGCCGGCGGCATGCTTCCCTTCACCACCGGCGACGCCCTGCATGTAGACGGCGGCCTGCACATGAAGCTTTTGTAGAGACGCGATGAGCACCACCCACGCCGATCCCACCACCGGCATCGAATCCGCGCCGTCCGAAAAAGGCGGTGCGAAAATCGTCTGCAACGCCTGCCCGGTGCTGTGCAATATCACCGCAGGGCGCAGCGGCGCCTGCGATCGCTATGCCAATGTGGGCGGGGTGCTGACGCGGGTGGATCCGCTGGTGCTGACGCGGCGCACCGACACCGCGCAACTGGTGTCCCTGGGCGAAGCCGTCGGTTTC
>DATAZV010000373.1:0-4006 GCA_036271855.1 Burkholderiales bacterium | reverse complement strand
GCGAAGGTGGCCTCGGGCGAGATAGCGCTGGGGTTTCAGCAGATGATCGAGCTGCAGCCGGTCAAGGGCGTGGACTTCTGGCCGATTCCGGACGATGCGCAAAACGTGACGACGTTTTCGCTCGGCGTGCATGCCAAGGCGCCGCATGCGCAGGCGGCGCGGCAGTGGGTGGCGTTTGTCACTTCGGCGGCGGCGGCGCCGGTGTTGAAGAGGCATGGGGCGACGCCGTCGCGGGTGTGAGGCCGAGGCGAATATGACGACATAGCCGCAATTGCGGCTATGGAGCGTCAGTCAAGGGAGACCTGCGCTTTTCCCGCAAGGGCACGGGGCGCCGTTAGCCCGGCGGCAACGCCCGCGTGCAATCCAGCGCCCGCTCCAGCAGCAAGCTGCGCTCGCGCGCGTTGCGCGTGAGGCCGGCGGCGCGCTCGAACTCGGCGCCGGCTTCGACCATGCGGCCGAGCTTGAACAGGAAGTCGCCGCGCACGCTGGGCAGCAGGTGGTAGTGTTTCAGCGCCGGTTCTTCGAGTAAGGCATCGACGATTTCCAGGCCCGCTGCCGGGCCGTAGGCCATGGAGACGGCGACCGCGCGGTTGAGCTCGATCACCGGCGAGGGGGTGAGTTGCGCGAGGGCGTCGTAGAGGGCGGCGATGCGCGGCCAGTCGGTGGCCTGCGCCTGTGCGGCGCGGGCGTGGCAGGCGGCAATCGCCGCTTGCAGGGCGTAGGGGCCGTAGGCGCCGAGCGACTCGGCGCGCGCCAGCGCGGCCAGGCCACGGTTGATCAGCAGGTGGTCCCAGCGGGCGCGGTTTTGTTCCAGCAGCAAAATCGGCTCGCCCTTCGGGCCTACGCGGGCGGCGGCGCGCGAGGCCTGGATTTCCATCAGGGCGACCAGGCCGTGCACTTCGGGTTCCTGCGGCATCAGGCCGGCGAGGATGCGGCCCAGGCGCTGGGCTTCTTCGCAGAGGGCCGGGCGCATCCAGTCAACACCGGCCGTCGCGGCGTAGCCTTCGTTGAACACCAGGTAGAGCACTTCGAGCACAGAGCCTAAGCGTACAGCGCGGTCTTCGCCCTTCGGCAGTTCGAAGGGCACGCGGGCTTCCGTCAGGGTGCGCTTGGCGCGGACGATGCGCTGCGCCACGGTGGGCTCGCTCATCAGGAAGGCGCGGGCGATTTCGTCGGTGGACAGGCCGCCGAGCAGCTTGAGCGTGAGCGCCACGCGGGCCTCGGATGAGAGCACCGGATGGCAGGCGGTGAAGATCAGGCGCAGCAGGTCGTCGTCGATGTCTTCGTCGATGCGCTCGAGCTTGTCGGCGTTTTCGGCGTCGGCCAGCTCTTGCCGCACTTCCATTTCCACGCCCAGTTCCTGGTGCTTGGTGATGAGCAGGCTGCGATGGCGCAACACGTCGAGCGCGCGGTTTTTGGCGGCGGCGGTGAGCCAGGCGGCGGGGTTGTCGGGCACGCCCTTCTCCGGCCATTGCTCCATGGCGGTGACGAGCACGTCTTGCGCCAGTTCTTCGGCGCTGCCGACGTCGCGCAGCATGCGCGCCAGCACGGCGATGATTTTCGCCGACTCGATGCGCCAGACGGCTTCGATGGCGCGATGGGTGGCGGCAGATGACGAAACAGCAGGTGACGTATTTGCGTCACCCATGCCGCCGCCTTTGCCACCACTGGCGCCGCTTTCTTCATGGCGGCGGCCACGGCCCATCATCAGGGAGGCTAGCATCGGGTTGCTCTTCCTATGCCTGTTGCTACGTCAAGTCGGAATGTACTCGGACTTGTACTCGGGCAGGTACGGCACCCGATGGAACTCGCGGACCTCGATGTCGGAAGGACCATCCATCGGGTTGGGACACTTCTTCGCCCACTCGAGCGCCTGCGCGTGCGACTCGCATTCCCAGATCCAGAAGCCGGCGATCAGCTCCTTGGTTTCGGTGAAGGGTCCGTCGGTGACGGTGCGGCTTTCGCCGGCGAAGTGCACACGCGTGCCTTTGCTCGAGGGGGCCAGGCCGCCGCCTTCCTTGACGATGCCGGCGGCGATCAGCTCCCGGTTGAATTTTTTCATCGCAGCCCACGCCTGCGCCGAGCCGGGCGCACCGGCTTCGGACTCTGGCGTCGCCTTGACGATGACCATGAATTTCATTTGTCGGTCTCCTTGTGTCCGGATGCGGTTACTTCTTGTTCTTTTCCGCCATGGCGCGGGTGCGGTCTTCCTGCTCGCGCAACTCGGGCGTCAGCGCTTCGCCGAAATCTTCGCTGGTGAAGATCTGGCGGATTTCGATTTCGGAGTCGGACTCCATCGGGTTCGGGCACTTTTTCAGCCAGTCGATCGCTTCCGCCAGCGACTTGCATTCCCAGAGCCAGTAGCCGGCGATCAGCTCCTTGGTTTCGGCGAAGGGCCCGTCGATCACGCTGCGGCTCTTGCCGGCAAAGCGCACCCGCGCGCCCTTGCTCGAAGGGTGCAGGCCAGCGCCGTCCTGCATGATGCCGGCCTTCACCAGTTCCTCGTTGTACTTGCCCATGGCGGCGAGCAGTTCGGTGGAAGGCATTTTGCCGGCTTCGGATTCCGCGCTGGCTTTGACGATGACCATGAATTTCATTTGAGTATTCCTTTGCTGTCTATGTATAGGGGGTTTGACGAAACGGGCCGGCTCAGTGCGCGTGCGGCTGCATTTCGGGATATTTTTGCGCCACCGCCTGCACGTCGGGCGGGAAGTCGGCCAGTTCCTGCACCTGGCGGATTTCGATGGTCTCATTCGGCCCGGCGGGGCAGCGCGTGGCCCACTCGATGGCTTCTTCGCGCGACTTCACCTGGATCATCCAGTAGCCGCCCAGCACTTCCTTGGCTTCCGCGAAGGGACCGTCGGTGACCTTCGGCTTGCCGCCGGCGAAACTGACGCGCGCGCCTTCGGAGGGCGGACGCAGGCCGTCCAGCGCCAGCAGCACGCCGGCTTTTTGCAGGGACTCGTTGTATTTCATCATCCGGTCTACTGCCGCTGCCTCGGGCATCGTGCCGGGTTTTGCTACCTCGTATCCCTTGGGGATCATCAACATCATGAAGCGCATGGCGGAACTCCTTTACGTGGTTGGAAAGAAGGCGGTTTTTGTTGCCGCCTTACATCCACGACGACCGGCCGAACCCGGTTTCGACATTTTCGACAAGAATCTTTTTATTTATTGTTGGCGCTGCAGGGCGCGGATTTCCACCCCCACCTGCGGGAAATGGCTGGCAAAGCGGTCGGTCCAGCGCACCGCTTCGTCCAGGTCCTTGACGTTCATGATGCAAAAGCCGGCGATCAGTTCCTTGGACTCGGCGAACGGCCCGTCGGTGACGCGCCGCTCGCCCCTGGCGTGATCATATTGGATGCGCAGGCCGCCGCTGGAGGGCGCGATGCCTTCGGAGACCACCAGCACGCCGGCTTTTTCCATCTCGCCGTAGAGCCGGGCCAGCGCCGCTTCTTCGCCGCTGGAGAAGGGCGCGCCGGTCTCATAGCGCGCGTCGGCCTTGAACTGCAGCATGAAGCGGCGCGGCGTGCCGGCGGGCGGGGGCGGCGCCATGCCGATGTCCCAGGGCTCGCACACCGGGCGCAGGTCGATTTCGACGTCGCGGAAAATCTCGCCATGGCGGTCGGCCCAGGGCCGCGCTTCCTCGATGCTCATCGCCTTCACCACGGTAAGCGCCGCGGTGAGCTCGTTCTGCGGGGTGAAAGGACCGCTTGCGACACTGGCCTGGCCGCCGGTGTATTTGAGGCGCAGGCCGTGCCTGCTGGCCTTCAGGCCCTCGGCGGCTTCGAAGGCGCCGGCGGCGACCATTTCGCCTACCAGAGCGCCCATGCCCTCGGCCAGCCCGGGCGGCGGCGGCGCGTCGGATTCGCTGTAGACGTTGGAAGTGTGTATCGAAATGAAGCGCATGATCGGACTCCTGGTGGTGGTGGTGGGGAGGAAGCTGTTCCGTTGTTGCGAAACTCGGGGCTTCCATCCCTACGACGAACGGCGCGGCGCGAAATCG
>DATAZV010000372.1:0-9585 GCA_036271855.1 Burkholderiales bacterium | reverse complement strand
GTGCATATATAAATACATTTCCCTTGTCCTCGATCCCATCCCGCAACGGCGCGGGGCTGGTGCGCTTTTTTACTTCGCCATACACGCTGCTGACACTGACGGCCCTGTTCTGGTCGATCAACTGGGTGATGGCGCGCGGCCTGCGCATGCAAAGCGGGCCGATGATGATCGCCTTTGGCCGCTGGGTCTTCGCGGCAGTGATGATCCTGCCCTTTGCCTGGCCGCATGTGCGCCGCGAACATGCCGAGATGCGCCGGCACTGGGCTCTGCTGGCCTTCCTCGCCGTCACCGGGGCAGGGGCCTACAACGCTCTCACTTACATGGGCATGCAATACACCACCGCGATCAACGGCATGCTGCTCAACACCCTGGTGCCGTTCATCATCATGGCGCTCTCCTGGGCGTTTATCGGGGAAAAGCTCGGCGGCCGGCAGGTCTCGGGAATCTGTGTTTCCTTTTGCGGCGCCCTGTGGATCGTCGCGCAGGGCGAGTGGGAGAGGCTGCTGCACCTGAATTTCAACGTCGGTGACATGGTGGTGGGCGTGGCGATGGTGCTGTGGGCGGTGTATACGATCGTCTACAAGCGCCGGCCACTGCAGTTGCATCCGCTTTCCTACCTGGCGGCGATCACCTATATCGGCCTGCTGACCCTCGCGCCGTTCGCCGCGTGGGAATACCTGTCGCGGCCGCCGCGGGTGACCCCCGAACTGATCGGTGCCTGGGTTTACATGGGTGCGTTTCCTTCGATTGTCTGTTATCTTTTTTGGGGCAAGGGCGTAGCGGCGATCGGGCCGACGCGCGCAGGGCCGTTCCTGTATTTGTTGCCGGTATTCGGTGCCTTTGTCTCCCACATGGCGCTGGGCGAGGAGTTGCGCCTCTATCACGTCGCCGGTTTTGCGCTGATCCTGGCCGGCCTGGTGATCAGCAATCGCAGCGCCGCGCGCGAGGCGCAGGGCGCCGATGTTTGAGGCCCTGGCGCGCTGGCGCCGGCGCCGCTTGCTGGAAAAATATGCGTTTGCCGACGAAGCGTGGAACCAGGCGCTGGCGCCATTCCGCTTTTTCGACCGCCTGACTGGCGAGGAACGCCAGCGCCTGCGCGAAATGGTGTCCTTGTTTTGCGCGGAAAAGGAGTTCGCCGGGGCAGGCGGTTTCGAGGTTACCTTGCGGGTGCAACTGACCATTGCCGCCCAGGCTTGCCTGCCCATTCTCAATCTCGACCTGGCTTTTTACCGCAACTGGCGCAGCATCGTTGTTTATGCCGGCGAGGCACTCAGGGTCCAGCGCGAAACCATGGATGAGGCCGGTGTCGTGCATCAATACGAGGACGAAATCGTCGGCGAGGCCGGAGTGGACGGCCCGCTGGTGCTGGCGTGGCAAAGCGTGATGGAGGAGTTGCCTGGCGAAGAGCCGGTGTGCAACGCCGTGATCCACGAATTCGCCCACCGCATCGATGCCTTAAGCGGCGAAACCAACGGCGCGCCGCCCTTGACCCGGAAATTTCATCCCGGCATGACGAGGGCGCAGTGGCAGGAGACCATGCGCCATGCCTACGACGAGTTTTGCGCCGAAGTCGGGCGCTGGGAAGCGCGCGGCGAGCGCGAGCACGAAATGCCGCTGATCGATCCGTATGCGGCGGAAGACGCCGGCGAGTTCTTCGCCGTTGTTTCAGAAGTGTTTTTTGTCCGGCCGGCGGAATTGCACGGCCGTTTTCCCGAACTTTACCGGCTGCTGGCGCGCTATTACCGCCAGGAGCCGCTCGGCGTGCAGGGCTAGCCGCGGGTCGCGCTTTCGCTTTCGAACTGGGTCAGGTCGACCCGTGGCGCCGGTTTCCAGCCTTTTTTGCGGTGTTCCACCTCCACATTGGTGAAAATGCCGCCGCGGACGAAGAATTTGGCGGTCAGGCGGGCATAGCGCGGCGAAATCGCGGCGACGATGTCGTCGAGGATCTGGTTGGTGACCTTTTCATGGAACGCGCCTTCGTTGCGATAGGACCAGATATAGAGCTTGAGGGACTTCAGCTCGACGCATTTCTTTTCCGGCACGTAGTCCAGCACCAGGGTGGCGAAGTCGGGCTGGCCGGTCATCGGGCACAGGCAGGTGAATTCCGGAATCTGCATGTGGATGTGAAAGTCGCGTCCGGGTGCCGGGTTGGGAAAAGTCTCGAGTTTTTTGGCGGGTTTGGTGGCCATGTTGCGGCCGCTTGTCAAGAGCGGAAAGGTTGGATCAGGGTGGTATTATAAGAGTCCGATACGGCTGGCGCAGGTGCTTTCGCCCCGCGCCGCCGGGGTTTGCGTAGCAACAAGAGGGCGGCACCGGGAAAATCCCGGCGCGGCCGGAACAAAATCCGCGCATTACCGTCTTTTCATCTCCGGCATCATCTTCTCTTAGAGTCAGTTTCCCGTGCGGCTTACCTCCATCAAACTTGCCGGGTTCAAGTCCTTCGTGGACCCGACCAACGTCGGCGTGCCCGGCCAGCTGGTCGGCATCGTCGGCCCCAACGGCTGCGGCAAATCCAACATCATCGACGCCGTACGCTGGGTGCTGGGCGAATCCAAGGCCTCGGCCCTGCGCGGCGAATCGATGCAGGACGTGATCTTCAACGGCTCCTCCTCGCGCAAGCCGGTGGCGCGCGCCAGCGTCGAACTGGTGTTCGACAATACCGACGGCAAGGCCCACGGCGGCATGGGGCAGTGGGCCACCTATAGCGAAATCGCGGTCAAGCGCCTGCTGACGCGCCAGGGCGAGTCGAGCTATTTCATCAACAACCAGCAGGTGCGCAAGCGCGATGTGCAGGACATTTTCCTCGGCACCGGCCTGGGGGCGCGCGCCTACGCCATCATCGAGCAGGGCATGATTTCGCGGGTGATTGAGGCCAAGCCCGAAGAGTTGCGGGTGTTCCTCGAAGAAGCCGCCGGTGTTTCGCGCTACAAGGAACGCCGCAAGGAGACCGAGAGCCGGCTTTCCTCGGCCCGCGACAACCTTACCCGGGTCGAAGACATCCGCCGCGAGCTTGATAGCCAGTTGGTCAAACTGGAAGAGCAAGCCACGGTGGCGCAAAGTTACCGTGCCTTGACCGCCGAGCAGACCGAAAAGCAGCATTTGCTGTGGCTGCTCAAGCGCAACGAAGCCGGCGCCGAGCAGGAAAAGCATGCGCGCGACATCGAGCGCGTCACCAACGAGCTGGAAGGCGAAACTGCCTCCCTGCGCAATTTCGAAAAGCAGGTGGAGGAAATGCGCGCCGCGCATTACGCCGCCGGCGACCGCCTGCATGGCTCGCAAGGCGAGCTGTACAACGCCAACGCCGAAGTCAGCCGCCTGGAAGCGGAAATCAAGGGTTTGCTGGATACGCGCCAGCGCCTGTCCAACCAGGTGACCCAGCTGGCCGCGCAGGAAGCGGCCTGGACCACCCAGGGCGTGCAGACCTCCGCCGACATCGAGCACTGGAAGGGTGAAGCCGAGGCCGCTGCGGCCAAGAGCGAAGAGACGGCGATGATCGCTGCCGAGCGCGCCGAGCGACTGCCCGAGGCCGAGACTGCCGCGCGCGACGCGCAGGAGCGTCTGGTAACGGTGCGCGGCGAAGTGATGCAGACCGAGCAGCAACTGCAGCTTGAAGGGGCGCACCAGGGCAATGCCCAACGCGCGCTGGAAAATCTCGGGATGCGACGCGAGCGCCTGGTCTCCGAACAGAAGGTGCTGAACCGCCCGGACGAGGAAGCGATCAACCGCAAGCGCGAAGAGCGCGCGCGCCGCGAGGCCGAGCTGGAAGAGCGCGAGCTCCAGTTGCAAGGCCTGGAGGAAGCGCTGCCCGGTGCCAGCGCCGAGCGCGATACCGCCCAGAGCGCGCTGCAAAACCTGACCCGCGAAGCGCACGAGACCGAGGCGAAAATTGCCGCGCTCAAGAGCCTGCAGGAAAGCGTGCAAAAAAGCGGCAAGCTGCAGCCCTGGCTGGAAAAGCACGAGCTCGCCGGCCTGCCGCGCCTGTGGCAGCGCCTGCATGCCGAACCGGGCTGGGAAGCGGCGATCGAGTCGGTGCTGCGCGAGCGCCTGGCCGCCCTGGAAATCCGCAATCTCGACTGGGCCAAGGGCTTTTTCAACGACGCGCCGCCGGCCAAGCTGGCATTCGTCACCATCGGCGCGGTCGAGACGGGTGTTCCTGCCCCGGCTGGTTTGACGCCGCTGATTTCGCATATCCAGATCGACGATGCCAATGTGCGCGGTCTGCTTTCCGACTGGCTCACCGGCTGCTATGCCGCCGAGTCGGTGGAAGAGGCTTACGCGCGCCGTGCCGAATTGCCGGCCGGTGGCGTGTTTATCACCCGCGCGGGCCACCAGATCGGCCGCCAGGCGGTGAGTTTTTACGCCGCCGATTCCGAGCAGGCCGGCATGCTGGCGCGGCAAAACGAGATCGACAATCTGGGCAAGCAGCTCAAGGCCAAGCATTTGCACCTCGACGACGCGCGGGCCAATGCCGCGCGCACCGAAGCCGCGGTCACGCGCCTGTCCGGGCAGATCGCCGACAACCGCCCGGCCACCCAAAGCGCGCGCCTGCGCCTGCATGAATTGCAGTTGGACGTGGTGAAGGACGAAGAGGCCCTGGCGCGCTACAACGAGACCGCCGGGCGCATCGAGGCGGCGCTGGCCGAAATCACCGCGCATGAAGAAGAGGAAAAGGCGCGCCTGATCGAGGCGGAAGAAAAATTCGCCCAGCTCGACGAAGCCACCGCCGCGGTGCAGGAGCGCCTGGAAGAATCGCGCAACGCGGCCGAAAGCGCGGACAGCAAGCTGGCCGCCGAGCGCGAGGCCGTGCGCCAGACCGAACGCGAAGCACAGGAAGCGGAATTCCACGCGCGCCAGTGCCGCGCCAAGATTGCCGAACTGGAAAACAGCGCCAGGAGCATTGCCGCGCAAATCGAGCGCGTCGCCGCCGAAGCGGTGACCATCCGCGCCGAGCTCGACACCATGCACGACGAGGCGATGCAAAACGGCCTGCAGGAAGCGCTCGACCTGCGCATGGAGCGCGAGCAGGCGCTGGCGCGGGTGCGCACGGAGCTTGACGGCCTGACCACGCAGTTGCGCGGCATGGACGAGGAGCGCATGAAGTCGGAACAAAAGCTCGACCCGCTGCGCAACAAAGTGGGCGATCTGCGCCTGAAGGAACAGGCCGCGCGCCTGGCGCAGGAACAGTTCGCCACCCAGCTCGCCGAGGCGCAGGCCGATGAAGCCGTGCTCACGCCCAAGCTCGAAGGCGCGCGCGCCGGCTGGCTCGGCAGCGAGGTGTCGCGCCTGGCGCAGGAGATCGCGGCGCTGGGCGCGGTCAACCTGGCGGCGCTGGAAGAACTCGGCAGCGCGCGTGAGCGCAAGGGCTTCCTCGACGCGCAGTTCAACGACCTGACCGAAGCCGTCACCACCCTGGAAGATGCGATCCGCCGCATCGACAAGGAGACCCGCGAGCTGCTGAAGGAAACCTTCGACGCGGTGAACAAGAATTTCGGCGAACTGTTCCCGGCCCTGTTCGGCGGCGGCGAGGCCAAGCTGATCATGACCGGCGACGAGATCCTCGATGCCGGCGTGCAGGTGATGGCACAGCCGCCGGGGAAAAAGAACGCCTCGATCCACCTGCTGTCGGGCGGCGAAAAGGCGCTCACCGCGACTTCGCTGGTGTTCGCGCTGTTCCGCCTCAACCCGGCGCCGTTCTGCCTGCTCGACGAGGTCGATGCGCCGCTGGACGATCCCAATACCGAGCGTTTCTGCAGGCTGGTGAAAAAGATGGCCGAAGAGACGCAGTTCGTGTTCATCAGCCACAACAAGATCGCGATGGAAATGGCCACGCAACTGATCGGCGTCACCCAGCAGGAACTCGGGGTGTCGCGCATCGTCGCGGTGGACATGGAGGAGGCGGTGCGCCTGCGCGAACCGATGGCCGCCTGATCCACCCTGTAGCTCCTGCTCACATTGACCGCCGCACTCCACCCCTTGTCCTTCACGCATGAGTGATCTGCAAATCGGCTTGCTGGCCCTGGGCGCCCTGGTGGTAGTGTGCGTACTGGCCTTCAACAAGTTCCAGGAAATGCGCGCGCGCCGCGAGGCGACGCGCCACTTCGCTTCCGGCCACGAGGACGTGTTGCTGAAGGCCGGCACGGCCGATGCCGGCCAGGCTGAAGCCGATACGCCGCCGGCGGCTCCGCGTACCTGGGTCGAGCCGAGCTGGACCGAACCGGCCGAGGTGTCCGAAGCCTCCGAAGCGTCCGCCGAAGACATTCCGCCGATGCCGATGGATGCCGGCACCCCGGTGACTTCCTCCGCCAATGTGCTTTCGCCGCCGGTGCTGGATGACCGCATCGACTTCATCGCCGAATTGCAGTTCGTCGAGCCACTGCTGGGTTCGCACGTGGTGATGGAAATCGAGAAGTTCGCCGCTGCCCGCATCATCGGCTGCGACGGCTTCAACCTGGCGGCAGCCGATTGGGAAGGGCTGGACCGCGACTCGGTGTACGAGATGGCGCGCATCGGCATCCAGTTGTCGGACCGCGGCGGGCCGCTTCGCGCCGACGAACTGGAGCAATTCCAGCAATGGGTTGGCGAGACCGCGGCCCGGCTGGGCGCGATGATCGACTGGAGCGGCATGCAAAGCCCGCTGACCCGTGCCGCCGAGCTCGACGCCTTTTGCGCCGAGGTCGACGTGCAGATCAGCGTCAACCTGGTGGGCGTGGTGCCGCTGCCGGAGACCAAGGTGCGCGGGCTGGCCGAAGCGGCCGGCTTCAAGCGCGAGGACGACGGCGTATTCCGCCGCCGCGACGAACACGGCGGCGAAGTGCTGGCCCTGCGCCAGAGCGCGCCGGTGGCGATCTCCCTGCTTTACGACGTGCCGCGGGTGCCGCGCGAGGCGGCTGCTTTCGGCATGATGATGCACTGCGCGCGCACCATGGCCAAGAGCCTGGATGCGCGCATTGTCGACGACAATGGCCGGCTCCTGGACGACTCGATGCAGGGCACCATCCAGGCCAGCCTGTCCGGCATCCACGGGCGCATGGAGGCGGCCGACATGCCCGCCGGCGGCGCGCTGGCGCAGCGCGTGTTCACCTGAGCCTGGCGTTCCCGTTCACATGACCAGTGCTGCCCGCTCCGAGGTTCCGGACGAGGCCGGCGCGCGCGCGGCGCAATTGCGCGAGCAGCTGGCGCGCCACAATTATGCCTACTACGTGCAGGATGCTCCTAGTGTGCCGGACGCCGAATACGATCGGCTGTTCCGCGAGTTGCAAGGGCTGGAGGAGCAGTTTCCCGCACTGCGCACGCCGGATTCACCGACCCAGCGAGTTGGCGGCGCGCCGGCTTCCGCTTTCGCGCCGGTCGAGCATCGCACACCGATGCTGTCGCTGAACAACGCCTTCACCGAAGAGGAGTTGCTGGCCTTCGACAAGCGGGTGCGCGATGGCCTGAAGGTGGACAGCGTCGAGTATTCCGCTGAACTCAAGTTCGACGGCCTGGCGATGAGCCTGACGTATGAGAACGGCGTGCTGGTGCAGGCTGCCACCCGCGGCGACGGCGCCACCGGCGAAGATGTTACGGCCAACGTCAAGACCATTCGGGTGATTCCGCTGCGCCTGCATACGGAGAAGCCGCCGGCCCTGCTGGAAGTGCGCGGCGAGGTGCTGCTGTTCCGCAAGGACTTCGAGGCCATCGTCAAGCGCCAGCGCGAAGCCGGCGAAAAAGAGATGGTCAACCCGCGCAACGGCGCCGCAGGCAGTCTGCGCCAGCTCGACCCGCGCATCACCGCCACCCGGCCTCTGCGCTTTTTTTCCTACGGGATTGGCGTGCTCGAAGGCGTGGAATTCCCGGCCACCCATGGCGAGTTGCTCGACTGGTACATCAAGCTGGGCTTGCCGGTGTGCGAGGAGCGCGCCCTGACCCACGGCGCCGAGGGCCTATTGGCGTTCTACAAGCGCGTCGGCGAATTGCGCCCGTCGCTGCCCTACGACATCGATGGGGTGGTCTACAAGGTCAACCGCATCGACCAGCAGCAGACCCTCGGCTTCGTCTCGCGCGCGCCGCGCTTTGCCCTGGCGCACAAGTTTCCGGCACAGGAAGAAATCACCGAGGTGCTGGATATCAACGTCCAGGTTGGCCGCACCGGCGCCATCACCCCGGTGGCGCGGCTCAAACCGGTATTCGTCGGCGGCGTCACCGTGACCAACGCCACTCTGCACAACGAGGACGAGGTGCGGCGCAAGGACGTCTGGCGCGGCGACCGCGTGATCGTGCGCCGCGCCGGCGACGTTATCCCGGAGGTCGTGATGGTCTCCGAGCCGGGGCCGCGCGGCGATCCGGAAACCTCGCCGAACTATTTCCGCATGCCTACGCGCTGCCCGATCTGCAATTCCGAAGTGGTGCGCGCCGAGGGCGAGGCGATTGCCCGCTGCACCGGCGGCCTGTTCTGCCCGGCGCAGCGCAAGCAGGCCCTGCTGCATTTCGCGCAACGCCGCGCCCTCGATATCGAGGGTCTGGGTGACAAGCTGGTCGAGCAACTGGTCGATGAGGAAATTGTCCATACCCCGGCCGACTTGTTCAAGCTCGGCGTGGCCAAGCTGGCGGCGCTGGAGCGCATGGCCGACAAATCGGCGCAGAATGTGGTGGCGGCAATCGAAAAGGCCAAGCACACCACCCTGGCGCGCTTCATCTACGGCCTGGGGATCCGCCAGGTGGGCGAATCCACCGCCAAGGACCTGGCCAAGCAGTTCGGCAAGCTCGATGCGCTGATGGACGCCGACGAGGGCCGTCTGGCGCAGGTGCCCGATGTCGGGCCGGTGGTGGCAGCTGCCATCGTGCAGTTCTTCCGCCAGCCGCACAACCGCGAGGTGGTCGAACAGTTGCGCGCCGCCGGCGTCACCTGGAAGGAGGGCGAGCCGGCCGCGGCGGTCAATAGCGCCATTTCCGGCAAGACTTTCGTCCTCACCGGCACGCTGCCCAGCCTGAGCCGCGAGGACGCCAAGGAAATGATCGAGGCGCGCGGCGGCAAGGTGGCCGGTTCGGTGTCGAAAAAGACCGATTATGTGGTGGCCGGCGCCGAAGCCGGCAGCAAACTTGCAAAGGCGCAGGAACTGGGCGTCGCCATAGTTGACGAAGATGGGTTGAAACAACTTTTGGAACAAGCATGAAAAAAATCCGCAAGTGCATATTTCCGGTGGCCGGCCTGGGCACCCGTTTTCTTCCCGCCACCAAGGCGACGCCGAAGGAAATGCTGCCGATCGTCGACAAGCCGCTGATCCAGTTCGCCGTCGAGGAGGCGATCGAGGCCGGCATCACCGACATGATTTTCGTCACCGGGCGCACCAAGCGGGCGATCGAGGATCATTTCGACAAGGCCTACGAGCTGGAAACCGAGCTGGCGCTGAAGAACAAGAACGAGTTGCTGGAGATGCTGCGCAACGTGCTGCCCAACGGCGTCAATTGCATCTATATCCGCCAGGCCGAGCCGCTGGGCCTGGGGCATGCGGTCGGCTGCGCCGCCAGCGTGGTCGACGACGAGCCCTTTGCCGTGGTCCTGGCCGACGACCTGATCGACGGCAAGCCGGGCGCGCTGAAACAGAT
>DATAZV010000371.1:0-3168 GCA_036271855.1 Burkholderiales bacterium | reverse complement strand
CGATGTTCCAAACATACGCTGGTCGGTCAACTAAGTGTGGATGATTTTGGCTGCTGTCGGGCGTGGTGCGGCACCGCATTCGGGGCTGCGGCGCCGGGGTATCATCGGCGCATGGAACCATCTACTGCCCCAAACAAAGGCCGGCTCGCCGGCATCGCCAGCAAGGCCTTGAAGGACCGCGGCCTGCTGCCCGATTTTTCACCCGCCGTCATCGCCGAACTGGCTGCTATCGCGCAGGCAGCGGCGGCGGCGCCACCGCAGGCCGTCGACGGCATCCGCGACCAGCGCGCCTTGCCCTGGGCCTCGATCGACAACGACGATTCGCGCGACCTTGACCAGCTTTCGGTTTCCGGGCGCGCGGCCTCGGGGGCGACCACCATCCTGGTGGCGGTGGCCGACGTCGATGCGCTGGTGAAGCGCGGCTCGGCCATCGACGAGCATGCGGCCACCAATACCACTTCGGTCTACACCGCCGGCGGCATTTTTCCGATGCTCCCCGAACAGCTTTCCACCGACCTCACTTCGCTGGGCGAAAATCAGGACCGCCTGGCGATCGTGATCGAAATGACCATGGCCGAGGATGGCTCGGTGCAGGATTCCGCGGTGTATCGCGCATTGGTGCGCAACCACGCCAAGCTGGCCTACAACGCGCTGGCGGTGTGGCTGGACGGCGGCGCGGTGCCGCCGCACCTGCAGGCGCTGCTGCCGGCGGTGCCGGCGCTGGAGGAGCAATTGCGCACGCAGGACCGCGTCGCCCAGGCGATGCGCAAGCTGCGCCACCAGCACGGTGCGCTGCGCCTGCAGACCAGCGAAGCGCAGGCGGTGTTCGACGGCGGCGAACTGGTCGACCTGGAAACCGACCAGCCGAATCGTGCCAAGGAATTGATCGAGGAATTCATGGTGGCGGCCAACGGCGTGGTCGCGAAGTTTTTCGCCGCCAAGAAGTTTTCGTCGCTGCGCCGGGTGCTGCGCTCACCGGAGCGCTGGGCGCGCATCGTGCAACTGGCGCAGGCGCTGGGCGAACGCTTGCCCGCCGCGCCGGATTCGCGTGCGCTCGACCTGTTCCTGATGAAGCGGCGCGAGGCCAGCCCGGCGACCTTTCCCGACCTGTCGCTGTCGGTGGTCAAGCTGCTGGGGCGCGGCGAATACGCGGTCGAGGTGCCGGGCCAGACGGCCGAAGGGCACTTCGCCCTGGCGGTGCACGACTACACCCACTCCACCGCGCCGAACCGGCGCTTTCCCGACCTGGTGACCCAGCGCATGATCAAGGCGGCGCTGGCCGGCGCGCCTGCGCCCTATAGCGACGACGAACTGCGCGAGGTGGCGCTGCACTGCACGACCGAGGAAACGAATGTCGCCAAGGTCGAGCGCCAGGTGGGGAAATCGGCGGCGGCGCTGTTGCTCATCGGCCGCGCCGGCCAGCAGTTCGACGCCATGGTCACCGGCGTCTCGGACAAGGGCACCTGGGTGCGCATCAGCCACCCCGCCACCGAAGGCATGCTGGTCAAGGGAGCCAAGGGGCTGGACGTCGGCGACCGCGTCAAGGTGGTGCTGCTGCGCGCGGACGTCGAGCACGGCTTTATCGACTTCGCGCGCCAGGGCGCGCACTAGCGGGGCCGGCGGCCGGCTTGGGCAGCGCCATGTGCAGGATCGGAAAAGGGCGCCCCGCTGAATCGAGGGGCGACCTGCCGGCCTGGCGAAACCCCATATGCTGATAGAAGCCGATGGCCGCGCCGTTTTGTTCATTGACGTCGACGCGATCGGCGCGCAGTTCGCGGACGGCGAAATCGACCAGCGTGCGCCCGGCTCCCTGGCTGCGGTGGCTGGCGTGAACGAACAGCATCTCGATGCTGGAGGCGGCGACGCCGAGCATGGCAATGACTTGGCCATCGTCATCGCGCAGGCAATGGATCGGGCTGAAATTCGCGAGCTCGGCCTTGACCAGGGGAATCAGCGAGTCGATCTCGGCTGCGGTCAGGAAGGCGTGTGTCGCGCGAGCCGACGACTCCCATACTTCGAACAGGCGCGGCAGGTCGTGCGGATGGGCTTGGGTGATGCTGGAAAAAGCGGCTGGCATTTGCGTAGGCGAGGCAGGTGGCAGGAGCGGCGCGGCGAACGGGCACGCACGGCGCGGATTCTGCCGGCAACGCGGGCGTGGTGGAATACGCACAAACCACGATGTGGCCGAAGCGGCGACAGGCCGGCCGCCGCGCGCAGCCGATGGCCGCCGGTCTTGATAAGATGCGTCGCCTTGCCCGCGCTGCCGCGGGTCCATACGAATAATACGGAGACCTCGATGAAGTCATTCCTTCGCCTGGCTTTGCTGTTGTACTGTGGCGCCGCGTTTGCGCAAACCCCATTCCCCAGCCGCACCATCACCCTGCTCGTGCCGGTGGCGCCGGCCGGCATCCTCGACCAGTCGGCGCGCATGGTGGCGCCGGCGATGGGCGCAGCGCTGGGCCAGAGCGTGGTGATCGACAACCGCCCCGGCGCCAGCGGCAACATCGGCGCCACCTATGTGGCGCGCTCGAAGGCGGACGGTTATACGCTCCTGATCGGCTATTCGATGTTCCACGTCGGCAACCCGGTGATGTTCAAGGACATACAGTGGGACCCGGTGAAGGATTTCACCGGCGTCGGCATGATCGCCGTCGCGCCGCATGTGATCGCGGTCAACCCGGCGCAGCCGTTCCAGAACCTGAAGGAGCTGGTGGATTACGCGCGCGCCAACCCGGGCAAGCTGAATTACTCGACTTCGGGCAACGGCTCGGTGCCGCATGTGGGCATGGAGCTGTTCAAGCAGACCTACAAGATCGACATCACGCACGTGCCCTACAAGGGCGCGGGGCCGGCGGCGCAGGACGCGATTGCCGGCAATGTGCAGATGACGGTGGCGACGCCGCCTTCGGTGATCGGCTTCATCAAGAACGGCCGCTTGCGCGCACTGGCCACGGCGGCGAAAAGCCGCGCAGCAGTTTTGCCTGACGTGCCGACCACGGCGGAGGCCGGTTTCCCGGGCGTGGAGATGGAAGCCTGGGTGTCGATCTTCGCGCCCGCCGGCACGCCGCCGGAGGTGGTGGCCCGGCTCAGCGCTGCGCTGAAGCAGGCGCTGGAGACGCCCGAGGCGCGGCAGAGCGCCGCCACCGCGGGCATGGAAATCCGTTACAT
>DATAZV010000370.1:0-33023 GCA_036271855.1 Burkholderiales bacterium | reverse complement strand
CGGCCGCGCAGTTCCAGCCGGGCAAGGCCGTCGACCTGACGCACGTTTACGTCCATTTTCAACTCCTAGGTAAATGATCCTGCCCCGTTGCCGGCGCCGTCAGGCGGAGAGCCGCGCAATCCGTGGCCCGCTTTTCATCAACTGTCCGACCACCCGCCCGGCGATCTCGTCCAGCGGCGCGACCTCATGCGCCGCGCCTGCCGCGATCGCCTCGCGGGGCATGCCGAATACGACCGAGCTCGCTTCGTCCTGGACGATGTTGTACGAGCCGGCTTCGCGCATTTCGCGCATCGCCAGGGCGCCATCCTTGCCCATGCCCGTCAGCATGATCCCGACCACCGCGGCCCCGGCTACCTCGGCCCCGGAGCGGAACAGCACCTCGACCGAGGGACGGTGCCGGTTCACCGGCGGACCATCGGACAAGGCGGTGACATAACCCACGCCGTTGCGCTTGAGCAGCAGGTGGTGGCTGCCCGGGGCAATGTAGACATGGCCCGGCAGCACCCGCTCGCCGTCTTCTGCTTCCTTAACGGCCAATTTGCAGTATTTATTGAGCCTTTCGGCGAAACTTTTGGTGAAACCCGCCGGCATGTGCTGGGTGATCAGGATTGCGGGCATTTCGGCCGGCAGGCCGGCGAGCAGTTCACGGATCGCTTCGGTGCCGCCGGTGGAGGCGCCGATCAGGATCACCCGGCCCTCGCCGGTGCCGCTGGCCATCCGTGCGGCGGCAGGTACGGCGGGCCGGGCCGGCACGCTGCGCAGCGCTGTTGCATGGAGCGGCGCCGCAGCCGGCGCGGCGGCGCGGGCGCGCGGCCGGGCGCGGGCCGCGGTGCGGATCTTGTCGGCCATTTCCGCGGCGTACTCGTTCATGCCCTTGTGCATGTCGAGCTTGGGCTTGGGGATGAAATCAACCGCGCCCAGTTCGAGCGCACGCATGGTGGCCTCCGCCCCGGCTTCGGTGAGGGTCGAGACCATCACCACCGGCAGCGGATGGCGCTGCATCAGGCGCTCGAGGAATTGCAGGCCGTCCATCCGCGGCATTTCGATGTCCAGCGTCACCACATGCGGGCGGAATTCGACGATCATCTGGCCCGCCACGATGGCGTCGGGGGCGGTGCCCACCACTTCCAGGTCAGGCTGCACGCCGATCATGCGCGCCAGCAGGTTGCGCATCAGCGCCGAATCGTCGACCACCAGAACCTTGATCTTGTCCATGCCTCTTCCTTGGACGCGGCGCCGTCAGGCGTCGCCGCGCCGCTGCGCCGGTTTGGCGGCAAGCGCCGGATTGACCTCGTAGACCGTCTTGCCCAGCAGGTGGAACAGGTCGCGCGCCTGGGAGAAATTTTCCGAGTGGCCAACGAACAGCAGGCCGCCCGGATTGAGCAGCGGCGCGAAGCGGCGCAGGATGGAGAACTGCGTGTCCTTGTCGAAATAGATCATCACGTTGCGGCAGAAGATGGCGTCGAAGCCGGTGCGCAGCGGCCATTGGCCATCGAGCAGGTTGAGCGGGCGGAACGTCACCATCGCCGCCACTTCGGGACGCACCCGCACGTAGCCGGCGTTGGCGCCGTTGCCGCGCACGAAATACTTGCGCACGATTTCCGGAGCGAGCTTGGCCACGGTGTCGTCGCGATAGGCGCCGGCGCGCGCGGTTTCCAGCACGTTGGTGTCGATGTCGGTGGCGATGATACGCACCGGCGGGTCGAGCGAGGCAAATGCCTCCATCGCCGAAATCGCGATCGTGTAGGGCTCCTCTCCGGTCGAGGCGGCGCAGCACCAGATGTTGAGGCGCTCGCGCCCGCGCAGGCGGCGCAGGTGATCTTCAAGCACCGGAAAATGGTGCGCCTCGCGAAAGAAGGAAGTTAAGTTGGTCGTGAGTGCGTTGATGAAGTCCTGCCACTCGGCACCGCCGACGGACTCCAGCCAGTCGAGATATTCGGCGAAGCTGCCCTTGCCGGTGGCGCGCAGGCGCCGCGCCAGCCGGCTGTAGACCATGGTGCGCTTGCTGCTGTTGAGCGCGATGCCGGCGCGGCGCCGGATCAGCTGGCAGATGCGTTCGAAGTCGCGCGTCGACATGTCGAACTCGTTCGGGACGGCAAGCGGCGCCGCCCCTGGAGGAGGGGCGAAAAACGGATTTTGCGGAAGTAGCGCCATGGATCAGCCGGTCAGGGGTTGCGGATACGCCGCCGCGATCCCAGGGAAAAGAGCCCGAAACGGCTTCAGGCCCGATCCGCTGAGGATTCGCGAAAACGCTCAATCGTGATTCTTACGGTGTATGCTTGCGTGCACGCCCTTGCGGGTGCCCAGGTGCCCCCGGTCTGCGTCCATGCCCCGATTTCGTATACTTGCAAGCTGCGTGCATGAATTCCTTATCTGATTATTCCCTGGGCGTGCACGCATCCATCCGCTGAGAAATGGCATGAAATTCCCGCTTTTCACTTCGCCCCTGCCCGGCCGCGCCCGGCGCGCGCCGGCACGCGACGGCAATACTGTGGCCGAAACGGCCGTCGGCCAGGCGATCGGAAAGAGGCCGGAAAGGCGCGCTTTTTCGCCCTTGCGCCGGCAGGAGCAGGCATGAGAGACGAACACCTGGGCATCACCCACCGCTTCGAGGTGCTGAACCGGACCGCCGGCCCGGACCGCACCGCGCCGGTACGCATCCTCTGCGTGGAAGACTCGGAAGCCGACTTCGAATTGCTGCTGTTTGAATTGCGCATGGCGCATTTCGCCCACACCGCCACCCGGGTCGAGGACGAGCCGGGAATGCGCCAGGCCCTGATCGGCGACAAGTGGGACCTGGTGATCTCCGACCACAGCCTGCCGCGCTTTTCCTCGGTGGCCGCCTTGCAGGTGCTGCGCGAACAGCATCCGGACATCCCCTTCATCATCGCCTCCGGCGCCATCGGCGAGGACGCCGCGGTCGCCGCGCTGCAATCCGGCGCGGACGACTACCTGCTCAAGCACAGCATGAAGCGTCTGGTGCCGGCAATCGAAAATGCCCTGGCGGCGGCGCGCGCGCGGCACGAGCGGCGCGCCGCCACCGAGGACCTGCGCTCCGGCCTGGACTATCTGCGCGCCCTGCTGCGCGCCTCACCCGTGGGCATCATGGCACTGGACGGCGAGCGCAACATCACCCTGCTCAACGCCGCCGCGGAGCGCATTTTCGGGATTCGCCGCGAGGAAGCCCTGGGGGCGCCGCCGCCGATCGCCGCGCCGGACAACCAGCGCATCCTCGACCGCCTGTTGAAGGCCGTGAGGCAGGGGCCAGTGGAGCGGGTAGAGGAAACCTGGTACCGCACCGACGGCAGCGCCTGCGATTTGTCGTTTTCGGCGGCGCGCCTGCAGGGCAGCGCCGACGTGGTGTTTTTCGTCGCCGATCTGACCGAGCAAAAGAGCGCCGAACTGGCGCAGCGCGAAACCGAAACCCGCTTCGCCGCCATCACCGCCAACCTGCCGGGCGTGGTGTTCCAGATGCTGGCGCGGCCGGCCGAGGAGCAGTTGCTGATGCCCTATGTCAGCCCCGGCGCGGTCAACCTGTTCGGCGTCGCGCCGGAGGCCTTTCTGGCCCGCCCCGGCCTGTTCGTCGAACTGCTCGACCCGGCCGATCGCGCCGACCTGCGCGACGCCGTCACCCAGGCATTGCGCCATCGCCTGCCGCTGGAGGGCCAGTGGCGCATCAGCCGCGGCGGTGCCACCCGCTGGATCCAGGTGGCGGCAACCGCGCGCGAGGCCAACGGCGGCAACTGGCTGCTCGACGGCATCATCACCGACATCACCGCGCAGAAGGAGGCCGAGCAGGAACTGATGCAGTCGCGCGAGGAGTTGCGCGAGTTGACCGCTCACGCCGAAAGCGTGAAGGAACAGGAGCGCCGCCTGGTGGCGCGCGACATCCACGACGAAATCGGCAGCACCCTGACCGGCATGAAGGCCGACCTGGCGTGGATGAAAAAGCGCTTTGCCGGGGACGGCGACGTGATGGCCAAGCTCACCAGCATGGGCGAACTGGTCGACGGCGCGGTACAGACGGCCAACCGCATCATCCAGGCGCTGCGCCCCGGCATCCTCGACTACGGCATTGCCCCGGCGCTGGAATGGCAGGCCAGCGACTTTGCCGCGCGCATGGACCTGGAGGTGGCCTTCGAGACCAACGCGGAGGATCTGGCGCTGGACATCGAGCAGTCGACCGCGCTGTTCCGCGTGTTTCAGGAGTCGCTGACCAACGTCGCCAAGTACGCCCGCGCGACGCGGGTTGAAACGGAACTGTTCGCCACCCCCACCAGCGTCACCCTGGAAGTGCGCGACAACGGCGTCGGCCTGGCCGACGGCGCGCTGGCGAAGACTGCTTCCTTCGGCATCCGCGGCATGATGGAGCGGGTGCGGGCGCTGGGCGGCTGGCTCGACATCAACGGCGCGCCCGGCAAGGGCACCACCGTGATGCTGTCGATTCCGCGGCGCCGGCCGCGTGCCGCCGTTCCCGCGCCGGCGCCGAAGCCGCATTGAGCGCCGCCGGGAAAACGAGGAGACGACCATGATCCGCGTACTGATCGCCGACGACCATGCCATTGTGCGCAAGGGCATGGTGCAGATCGCCTCCGAAAGCCGCGAAATCGAGATCCGCGGCGAGGCCAAGGACTACGGCGCCCTGATGAAGCTGATGCGCGAGCAGGAATGCGACGTGCTGCTGCTGGATATCTCGATGCCGGGGAAAAACGGCATCGACGTGCTGAAGATCGTCAAGGAGACCTACGCCAAGACGCGCGTGCTGATTCTCTCGATGTACCCGGAGGACCAGTATGCGATCCGCGCCCTGAAGGCGGGCGCGCACGGCTACCTGACCAAGGACAGCGCGCCCGAGCGCCTGGTCGAGGCGATCCTGGCGGTGTCGCAGGGCAAGAAATACATCACGCCCTCGGTGGCCGAAATGCTCGCCACCCACCTGACCTCGGACACCGAGGGAGAGGCGCACGAACAATTGTCGGATCGCGAGTTCCAGACCCTGAAGCTGATCGCCTCGGGCAAGCAGTTGTCGCAGATCGCCGAGGAACTGGTGCTCAGCCCGAAGACCGTCAGCGTCTACCGTGCGCGGGTGCTGGAAAAGTTGCAGTTGCGCAACAATGCCGACATCGCCCATTATGCCTTCAAGCATGGGCTGATGGAGTGAGCCGCGCCTAGGAACCGGTAGTGACGACGGCAGTGACGACGTTGCCGGCACCGCTGTAGTTGACTTCGGAAAAGCTGACGATACGCGCCATTGCAATACCGCGGCCGTGGCTGTCGTAGGCACGCTCGGGGCTCATCTCCAGGTACTGGTGCCAGTCGAAACCCGGCCCTTCGTCGCGGATTTCGAATTCCATGCGCCCGGGCAGGCGGCGGAATTTCGCGGTGGCCTGGCGGCCTGCAAACTGCGCCAGGCCCAGGCGCCGCTCCACTTCGCCGCGCCAGTTGCCGGCTTCGTTGAAGGCGGACTTCTCGGCATAGCTGATTTCGAGGTTGCCGTGTTCGATGGCGTTGATCATCAGTTCGCACAGGCCGAGCACGGCCTGGTCCGGCTGCGCGGTCAGCCGCGCCAGGAAACCCGCCAGGCGGCGTGCTTCCTCCAGCGTGCGGAAAGTGAATTCGGCGCTGCTCAGCGTCGAGTAGTCCAGCCGGTCTTTTTGCAGGCTGTTGCGGATGCGCGTCTGCTCCAGCGCCGCCTCGACGATCGCCAGCAGGACTACGCGCTCGAACGGCTTGGTCAGGTAGTAATAGGCGCCCTGGCGCAGGCCTTCGGCCACCTGCTCCTTGGCAGCCGCCGCGGTCTGCATCACCACCGGCAGGTAGCGAAAGCGGCCGTCGGCCTTCAGCTTCTGCAGCAATTCCATGCCGCTCATGACCGGCATCATGCGGTCGAGCAGGACCAGGTCGAATTTTCCGGGCTGGCGATCGAGCAGTTCCCAGGCTTCGGCGCCGTCGCCGGCGAACTCGAGGGCGTAGCGATCCCCCTCGAGATGCTCGGCAATGATCTCCAGGTTCATCGGCTCGTCGTCGACCACCAGGATGCGCGCGCGCGCGTCGTCGGCGGCCTCGTCGTCGGCCGGGGTTTGCACGGAATGATCGATTTTCACATCAGACATAACGGCTTTCGCGGTTGCAACTTGAGTGATCGGCAAGGGGTGGGCTCCGCTTCAGGCCGCCGCGACCGGGCGGCGATCCAGCGGCAGGCGCAGGATGAAACAGGCGCCGTGCAGCGGCGGCGGATTGTTGCGCGCCTCGATGGTGCCGCCGTGCGACTGCACGATCTCGCGGCAGATCGCCAGGCCCAGGCCAGTGCCGCCGGCGCCGGTCTTGGTTTTCGACGACTGCACGAATTTGTCGAATACCGCCTCCAGTTCCGCTTCGGGGATGCCGACGCCTTCGTCCCGCACGCGCACTTGCAGCGCGGCAACGGCAACGCCATCGGTTGTGTTCAATTGCCCCGGCGTCAGGCTGAGCAGCACGCGCCCGCCCACCGGGCTGAACTTGATGGCGTTGGACAGCAGGTTGCTCAATACCTGCAGCAGGCGCGCACAGTCGAGCTGGGCCGTCAGGGCCTGATCCGGGGTTTCCAGTTCCAGCCTGATCTCGTGGCGCTTGGCCAGCGCCTCGGCCTCGACCATCGCTTCGCGCAGCAGGTCGGCGGGGTTGGCCGGCTTGAGTTGCATTTCCATCTTGCCCGCTTCCAGCTTGGACAAGTCAAGCAGGTCGTTGAGCAGGATCAGCAGGCGGTTGCCGCTTTTCTGGATGTTGCTGAAATAGTGCAGCAGCCTGTTGCGCTCGGCCTCGCCCGCCTTGTCCACCCCGAAGCTGGCGAAACTCAGGATGGCATGCATCGGGGTGCGCAACTCGTGCGACATGTTGGCCAGGAATTCGCTCTTCGAGCGGCTTGCCGTCTCCGCCGCCTCGCGCGCGGCAACCGCCTCCACCCGCGCCGCCTCGGCGCTGGCGGTGCGCTGCTCCACCAGTCCGGCGAGGTTGTCGCGGTGGCGCCGCAGTTCCTCTTCGGCCAGTTTCGCCGGGTGGATGTCGGTGAGCGTGCCCGAGGTGAGGATCGGCATGCCCTGGGCATCGCAGGAAACCGTGCCGCGCAGGCGGAACCAGCGATAGCTTTCGTCCTTGCAGCGGATGCGGCACTCGACCGCTCCGCGCTGGCGCAGCGTCAGCATTTCTTCCAGGCCCCTTTTGAACACCGCCCAGTCCTGCGGATGCACGCGCGCGCGCAGGTAGCGCGTGTCGTTGGGGAATTCGGCATCGGTGAAGCCGAGCAGTTCCTTGAAGCGGGCGGAGTAGAACACGCTTTCGCGGCGCAGGTCGCGTTCCCACATACCGTCGTTGGCGGCGTCCAGCGCGCGCTGATAGCGCTCCTGCGCCTCGCGCAGGGCCGTCTCGGCCAGGCGCCGCTCCTCGCGGGCGGCACGCTCGCGGCTGACGTCGTGCAGGGTGCCGACGGAAATGAAATCGCCGTCGGCGTCGGTATAGGACTGCACCCGCGCCTCAAACCAGCGATAGTCGCCGTTCTTGCAGCGCAGGCGCGCG
Organism: Burkholderiales bacterium; assembly: GCA_036271855.1. Lineage (GTDB taxonomy): Bacteria > Pseudomonadota > Gammaproteobacteria > Burkholderiales > JAEUOS01 > JAQGMJ01. The sequence continues at coordinate 25,472 of DATAZV010000370.1, read as the reverse complement.
GCGCTTTCCACGTATTCGTCGCCCTTTGCGGCGCCGCCGCCGATCATCCGCTCGGCCGCCTCGCGGTCCTGTGGGTGCACGTAGTCGTGGATCGGCAGGCCGATCGCCTCTTCGACGTCGAAGCCGGTGGCGTCGCTGAAGGCGCGATTGAGAAAGACGAAGTTTCCCTGGGCGTCGGCCTGGAAAATGATGTCGCGCACGCCTTCGACCACGCGCCGGTACATGCGCTTGCTTTCCTGGATGTACTCCTCGGTCTCCTTGCGCCCGGTGATGTCGTGTCCGACGCCACGATAGCCGATGAAGCCGCCGTCGGCGGCGAACAGCGGCTTGCCGCTGATCGAGCGCCACAGGATCCGCCCTTCCGGGGACAGGACGGGATTCTCCAGATCGCTGAACGGCTGATGCGCTTCGAGGACTCTCCGGTGGTCGGCCCAGAGCGCCGGCTCGAGCAGGCTGATGGGGTTTTCCCACGGCCGGGTGCCCAGGCGCGCCTGCGCGGGGAGGCCGCTGCCGTCGATTTCGGTGAGCTGGATGAAACGAAAATCGGTGTCCTGTTCCCAGAAAAAGTCGGAGGATAATTCCGACAGGTCGCGGAAGCGCTGCTCGCTTTGCGCCAGGGCCTCGTGCATCGCCCGTGTCTCGGTGATGTCACGCTCGATCGCGACGTAGCGTTCGAGTTCGCCCATGTGGTCGAATACCGGTGCGCATTCCAGCGCGACCCAGTAGGCGCGGCCGTCCTTCGCGTAGTTGAGCACTTCGCCGGTGAAACTCTCGCGAGCGGCGATGCCGGCGCTCATGTGCGCCACCGCGGCGGGGTCGGTGCCGGGTCCTTGCAGCAGGCTGCCCGGATGCAGGCCGAGCACTTCGCGCCGCAGGTAGCCGCTGACGTCTTCGAACGCCTGGTTGACCCATTCGATGCGACCGTTGCGGTCGCAGATCATCACCATGTTGCGGGTGTGGCTGGCCACCGCGGAAAGCATGCGCCCTTCGGACTCGCTATGCTTGAGTGCCTCCACCATCTGGCGGCGCACGGTCATGTCCTCGATCACGCGCCAGACCAGCACGCCGCCGTCGGCCTCGGCACCGCGGGCGCCCCAGACCCGCACCGGCACGCGCATGCCGTCGCGGTTGAGCAGGTCGGTTTCCTGCGGCGCGAACGACGCGCGGCTGCGCAGGCCTTCGAGCGCTTCCTGCTCCAGCGCGGCAGCGTCCGCGGGCACCAGCATCTGGTAGGTGCGGCCGGACAGTTCATTGGCGGCCAGGCCGGTGAGCTTGAGAAAGGCCTGGTTGGCGCGGATCAGGCGGCCATCCTCGCGGCACAGCACCAGGGCCAGCGGCGATTGCTCGTAAAGCAGCTCGACCAGTTCGGCCGACAGGCGGCCGGCGCCGGGCCAGGTGGCGGACAGGCGCAGCAGGCGCGCGCCCTGGTGCCGCAGCGCGCAGTGGGCGCAGGCCGCCACCCCCGCGATCGCCAGCAGCGCGCAAAACAGGATGAGCATCGGGTTGGCCGGCTCGGCCGCCCGCAGCCATGCACCGCCCAGCAGGGCGAGCGCGGCCAGCAGCCCGGCAATGGCCGTGGCCATCCAGGCTTGCGCATCCGCCGGCGGCGCGGCCGGCGCTGCGGCCTTGGCCGGTGCCGGAGTCATGCGGCCTCCCGCGCCGCGAACGCAGCGCCTTCGGGCCGTTCGGCATGCGCGCCCCGGGTCGGCAGCCGCAGGGTGAAACAGGCGCCCGGCAGCGGCGGTGGATTGTTGCGGGCATGGATGCTGCCGTCGTGCGCCTGCACGATTTCGCGGCAGATCGCCAGCCCCAGGCCGGTACCGCCGGCGCCGGTCTTGGTCTTCGACGATTGCACGAATTTGTCGAACACGGCTTCGAGTTCGCCCTCCGGAATGCCGATGCCCTGGTCGCGGATGACGACCTCGATGCAGGCGCAACCATCGCCGCTGCGGACGGCCGGCAGCGCCTGCAGTCCGATCGTGACGGTGCCGCCCGGCCGGCTGAACTTGATGGCGTTGGACAGCAGATTGCGCAGCACCTGCAGCATGCGGGCGGCGTCCAGTTGCGCCGCCAGCGGCTGCCCGGGCGCGTCGAGTTCGATGCGGATGCCGTGGCTGTTGGCCAGTGCCTCGGCTTCGGCCGCCGCTTCCCTGATCAGGCCGGCGGGGTCGGTTTCGCGCAGCTGCATTTCCATCTTGCCGGCCTCCAGCTTGGAGAGGTCGAGCAGGTCGTTGAGCAAGGTGAGCAGGCGGGCGCCGCTTTTCTGGATGTTGCGAAAATAGTGCAGCAGCTTTTCGCGCTCGGCGCGCCCGGTCTTTTCCACGCCGAAGCTGGCGAAGCTCAGGATGGCGTGCATCGGCGTGCGCAGCTCATGCGACATGTTGGCGAGAAAATCGCTCTTCGAGCGGTTTGCCGTTTCCGCCGCTTCGCGTGCGCGTTCGGCCTCCAGGCGCGTCGCATCGGCGCTGGCGGTGCGTGCGGCCACCAGGCCGGCAAGGTCGTCGCGGTGACGCGTGAGTTCTTCCTCGGCCAGTTTGGCCTCGTGGATGTCGCTCATGGTGCCGGAGTTGAGGACGGCGTCGCCGCGCCCGTTGAAGGTCGCCATGCCGCGCATGCGCACCCAGCGGCAACCGCCGTCGCCGCGCATCATGCGCAGGTCCCAGAGGTGGGTGCCGGCACTGACCATCAGGCCGCGGGTGGCCTTGAGATGGACCGCGAGGTCGTCTGGATGGATCAGTGCGCAAAAGCCGAGATGGGTGCGCGGGCCGCAGCCGCGCGCGACGCCGAGCAGGTCTTCCATCCGTTCGGAACAGAACAAGGCGCCGGCGCGCGGGTCGAATTCCCAGATGCCGTCGTTGGCGCCGGCCAGCGCGCGGTCATAGCGCGCCTGCGCTTCCTTGAGCGCGGCTTCGATGCGGCGGCGCACCCGGATGTCGCGCATCACCATCGAATGGTAGAGCACCACGCCGGCGCCATCGGCGTGGCCGACCACCACCTGCGACACCGGCAGGCTGGTGCCGTCGGCCAGCGCCAGTTCGGCCTCGCCCTGCCAGACCATGCCGCCGGCGCCGCTGCTGCCGGCGTCGGCGCGTGCCTGGCGCGCGGCGATTCGGGCCAGTTCGCCCTGCACGAAGTCGCGGGCACCGCCCAGGCTTTCGGCGCCGGCGCCGCTGGCGCCGAAGGCGCGCCGTGCCGCCGCGTTGAGATAGGTGATGCGGCCTTCCGGATTGAAGGTGAGCGCTATATCCGGGCTCGACTCGATCACCCGCAGCAGCCGGTCCTCGCGCTCCTGCGCTTCTTCCTGTTCCTGGATGTCGGTAAGCGCGCCCGACATGTAGATGCCGCCGCCGGCCGCCCGGGAGACGCGCGCGCGCAGGCGGAACCAGCAACCGGCACCGCGGCCGGCAGCGGCGCCGGGGATGATCCTCAGCTTGAGGTCGAGCTCGCCGCCGGCGCGCATGCAATGCCTGAATTCGGCCAGCACGCGCCGGCGGTCGCGCAAGTCGATGCGCTTGACCGCCCATGGCAGGTCCATCACGCCGCCGTCGGCATTCCAGCCCAACAGCGCCCGGCAGCGCGGCGAACAATAGGCCGCGCCGCTGGACAGGTCGATTTCCCATACGCCGTCGCTGGTGCCGCCGACCATGCGTTCGAAGCGCGCCTGGGTGGCGGACAGTTCGCCGGTCATCTCTTCGGCCAGGCACAATGCCGCTTCGCGTGTGCGCGCCACGCTCCATACCACCAGCGCGCCAAGGGCGGTGATCAGCAGGCCGGCCGCGAGTACGACGGCCTGCTGGCGGCGCGCATTGGCGATGCCGAAATCCCAGGGGGCAGTGAAGCGGGTGCGCCAGGAGCGGCCCGCGACCTGCAGGTCGCGCACCAGCACCTGCGGGGCGGCGCCATGCCCCCATTGCGACGCCGGCCCGGGCGCCATTCCCGAATAACTGAACAGGGTGTTGTCGGGTCCGATGGTGCCGTCGAACAATTCGACCCCGATGTCGATCTTGCGGCCGCGCAGTATTTCATGCATCAATTCATGGGTGCGGAACACGGCGTAGACAAAACCGCGCAAGTCCGCATGGCGCTCGCCGGGTTTGCCGATTTCGATGCTGCGCCGGTAGACCGGCATGAACAACAGGACGCCCGGCTGGGCGCCGCTGGCGGGCGTCTCGCCCAGCAGCGAGACCTTGCCGGAGAGCGTCGGCACGCCGTTGGCGGCGGCCTGCTCGATGGTGACGCGGCGCACCGGCTCGGCATAGAGGTCGAAACCGAGGGTACCGCGATTGCGCCCGCTCTCGGGATAGACGTATAGCACCGGGTAGAGCTCGGGGGGCGTCACGCCGGGCATCGGACGGATCGCGACTTTCATTTCCTGCTCGCGGCTGACCCGTTCCTCGAATTCCTGGCGGCCTTCGCTGGTGACGCGTTCCAGGTAGGCGAGGTTCTGGATGCCCGGATAGTTGCGCCCGATTTCCAGCGAAGAGGCGTAGTCGCTCCAGTCGTTGCGGGTCACCAGGTCGCTGGCGTGGAACAGGCCGGCGCCGCTGGCGAGCATGGTCGAATAGACGTTCATGCGGCCGCGGATCTCGTCGCCGATGCGTTCCGACTCGACGCCCAGGTTGGCCCTTCCCTCCTCGCGCAGCGAATCGCTGACGCGATACAGCATCGCTACCGTGAGGGCGACCCCGGCACAGGCGACCAGCAGCGCGGCGCGCCACTGGCGCAGCCGGCTGCCGCCGTCAGGCGCCGCCTTCGGCGCGCCGCCGGGTTCTTTGGTGGTCGAGGGCACCGGTCAATGCATTTAGTCGGCCACGCAAACCCGGTTTTTGCCGCTTTGCTTGGCCTGGTACATGGCGCCGTCGGCCCGTGCGATCAGCTCGTCGCGCCCTTCGCCTTCGGTTCGCACGGCAACGCCGGCGGAGAAGGTGATCAGCACGCGCTCGTTGTTGTGCAGGAAGAACTTGCGCGTCAGGGTGCGCTGCACGCGGGTCATTACCCGCACGGCCTCGGCGTGGTCGGTGGCTGGCAGCAGCAGCACGAACTCTTCGCCGCCGTAGCGCGCCACGGCGTCGGACGGGCGGATGGTCTGGCGCAGCACGGTGGCGAGATATTTGAGCGCCTCGTCGCCGGCCTGGTGGCCGAGCTTGTCGTTGAGCTGCTTGAAATTGTCGACGTCGAGCAGGGCGACGGCCAGCGGCGCGCCGGCCCGCTCGGTGCGCGCGGATTCGACGGCGAACGCCTCTTCCATGCCGCGCCGGTTCAGGGTGCTGGTCAGGGGGTCCTCCTTGACCAGCCGGCCGACTTCATCCAGCTCTTTTTCCAGCGCGCGCACCTGCTCTTCATGCGCCTGGGCATCTTCGCGCATGCGCAGGAGTTCTTCGCGCGTGGCCTGCATGTCGGCCTGGGCGCCGCGGGTGTCGGTGACCAGCTTGGACAGCACGTCGGAGAGCTGGCGGATGTCGGAGGCGGCTTCGATCTGGGTGGCGTAGGCGGCGAATTTTTCCTGGTAGCCGCCGGTCGATTCGCTCAACTGGCCCAAGCGGTCGATGAACATCCCGACCATGGTCTTGAGCGCGGTCTTGGCGCTGTCCAGGCTGCTCTTCAGGCTGCTCTGGCGGTACACCACCTCGCGGAAACTGCGCTCCGCTTCGTGCAGGGCCTTGACGTCCAGCGGCTCGGTGAGCAGGAGGTCGGCGCGTTCCATCTGGTTCTTCAGCCAGTCGTCGCCGCCGGCGAGTTCGCCGATGTTCTGCGTCAGCAGCTTGATCAGGGTGAGCAGGCCACGCATCAGTTCGTCCACCGATTCGCCGCGCAATTCGAGCTTGAGCCAGAGTTGCTGCAGTGCCTGCGCCGCCTTGTTGCAATCCTTCAGGCTGCGCGCTTCGCGGAACAGGGCGGAGATGCGCGCCCCCTCGCCCGCCAGTTGCGGGCTGTAGCCGAGGCGGTTGGTGACGGCAAAATCCAGGGTCTGGGCGAGCACGTCGCGCAGGAAGCCCGGCAGTTCGTCCGAGTCGGCCGCCTTGTCGGCGCTCAGGGCCGATTCGGTGACACGGGCCACCGGCGTTTCCGCCCACGATTTGACCAGGGCGGAGAGCCGCAGGAACATCTTGCCGGCGTCGCTGCGGGAATTGTCCAGCACATGCTCGAGCGCATCGCGCTTGCGGCCTTGCGGCAGTCCTTCGTGGCGCAGTTCCCATTGCTTGAGCATGTCGCGCAGCAGGACGTGCCAGGCCGGCGGTTCGCCCGTCGGCTGCCGGGTCAAGGTCTGCAATTGCTCCTTGACCTCGTCCCATTTCTGCCGTTTCAGGCTCTGCAGCATGGCACGGCCCGCGGTCGCGCCGGCGCCGGGCAGGCGTGCCAATTCGCTGCCGATATCGATCAGCGCCTGGGCGGCAGGGTGGATGGCCTCTTCTCCGGAGATCTCCGCGTAGAGGCGGCCGTAGTTGTCCGGGGTGGGCGCAATGCGCTCCATCGCCAGGCGCCGGATGGTTTCACGGGCAACTTCGGTGGGATTGGTGTTGCTGGACGGAACGGTGGACATGGTTTCTCGTGTTTTGCAACGGAATCCCGGTTTGGACTCGCAGAATAGCCGCGGCCTGTCCTCGCCGAGGCATTGAACAAGCCACCTTTTTGGCCGTATTTCCGGGACAGTTGCGCCCGCGTGATTTTTTTCTCGCCCCTAAAGTTTGGCGGCCGCCAGCCGATAACCAGGACGTACCCCTATAACCGTGATCCGGTATCCGCCATGCAAATCGTCATCGTCAGCGACTCCCTGGAGCAGGTGGACGCATTGCGCGCCATGGCGCTGCGGGCCGGCCTGAAACGGGTGGAATGTTTCACCCATCCTGCGGCCGCTCTGGATTGGTGCGCCGACAATGAACCGGACCTGGTGCTGGCCGACCATATGATGCGCGCCTGCGACGGCCTCGAATTCCTGCGCCGCCTGCGCGCCATGCCGCACCTGGGGGACGTCCCCTTCGTGCTGATGCTGCCGCCCGTGTCGGGCCTGGGCCCGGTGCGCGCACTGGCGTGGAAACTGGGGGCGGCCGATTTCCTCACCACGCCGGTGGACGATACCGAATTCGTCGCCCGCGTGCGTAACCTGCTGCTGCTGCGCTCCGCCGCGCTGACCCGGGCCGAGGTGCCCGGCTTTTCCGCCCCGCCGCTGGAAAACACCGGCGCGCATTGGCCGGATTCACTATTCGCCGATCGGCACGGCCTGGCGCAATTCCACTAGCGCGCCGCAAGTCACGGGCCCTCCAGCCGGGCCTCCTGATGCGTCTCCCCCGGCGGCCGGATGGGTCCGCCGACTCAAGTTCGCCGCCAGGCGGCCGAAAACCCTAAGGATATGGCGGGCATTTTGCCGGCCAGATGCGCGTGCCCTCGCGGGCGACCGGAGACTTCCATGACCAGCGTCATCGCCACCCTGCTCGCCCTTTCCCTTGCCGCGGCCGCCTTGCGCACGCGCCTGGCGCGGGCACGCAGACCGGGACGACAGGAATGATCCGCCGCATTTTCGAGCAGGTGCCGATCGCGGTGACGCTGATCGGCCTGATGGTGCTGGTGGCCGCGCTGCCGCCGGGCCTGGGCTACCTGTTCCAGAACACCACGGTGGCCGCGCTCGCGCTCGCCGCCGCCCTGCTGGCGGGCGGCCTGCTCGCGCTCGAACTGACGCGCCCGCTGCGGGAGCTGCGCGCGCGCGCGATGGCGCTTGCGGTGCGCCATGGCGCGGCACCCGAGGCGGCGCACTGCGGCAACGAAATCGTCGCCCTGCGCGGCGCCTTCATCGCCATGACCGAAAGCCTGGAACGCGACCGCCGCCGCCTTGAACTGGCGCACCAGCAGGCCACTGAACACAGCCACGAACTGGCGCGGCGCGAGCACGAAGCGCGCGATCTGGCGATGGTGGCCAGCCGCACCCACAATGCGGTGATCATCACCGATGCCGCCGGCCTGGTGCTGTGGGTCAACCAGGCTTTTACCCGCATCACCGGATATGCCCTGGACGAAGTGCGCGGCCGCAAGCCCGGGTCGTTGCTGCAGGGGCCCGGCACCGATCCGGCGACAGTGGCGCGGATGCGCGAGCACCTCGCCGCCGGCGCCGGCTTTCATTGCGAGATTCTCAACTACTCGCGCGACGGCCGCGAATACTGGCTCGATGTCGAGGTGCAGCCGATCTACGACGGCGCCGGGCGGATCGAGAAGTTCATGGCGGTGGAACTCGACATCACCGACCGCAAGCTGAAGGAGCAGGACCTGCGCCAGGCCGAAGAATTCCTCGATTCGGTGGTGGAAAATATCCCGGCGATGGTGTTCGTCAAGGACGCCCAGGATTTGCGCTATCAGCGCATCAACCGGGCTGCCGAGCAGATACTCGGCATGCCGCGTGCCGCCTTCGTCGGCAAGAATGACTATGATTTTTTCAGCCGCGACAAGGCCGAGCGCTATATCGCCCAGGACCGCGCGGCCCTCGCCGCCGCGGAAGCGCTGGAAGTCGAAAGCGACGAGTTTTCCACCGCGACGGGAGAGCTGCGCATCCTGCGCACCCGCAAGCTGCCGATCCGCGACAAGAACGGCGCGCCGCGCTACCTGCTGGGGATCTCGGAGGACGTGACCGAGCAGCGCAACCAGCAGGCGCGGTTGCGCCAGGCGACCGAAGAGGCGCTGGCCGCCAGCCGCGCCAAGTCGCAGTTCCTGGCGAACATGAGCCACGAGATCCGCACGCCGATGAACGGTGTGCTTGGCATGACCGAACTGCTGCTGGGCACCCAGCTTTCCGACCGCCAGCGCCGCTTCGCCGAAACGGTGTATCGCTCGGGCGAAGCGCTGCTGCAGATCATCAACGACATTCTCGATTTTTCGAAAATCGAGGCCGGCAAGCTGGAGTTGCAGAAGGAGGAATTCGCCCTCGCCGCGCTGATCGAGGAAATCGGCGAGCTGCTGGCGCCGCGTGCCCATGCCAAGCGCGTCGAACTGGCATGCGAAGTCGGCAGCGGCCTGCCGCCGCTGCTGGTAGGCGACGCCGGGCGCATTCGCCAGGTGCTGACCAACCTGGCCGGCAACGCGATCAAGTTCACCGAAGCCGGCGAAGTCCTGGTGAAGGCGGCGGTGGCGCCCGGCGCGGCTGCCGACGCGGCCAGCTGCACGGTCTGCTTTACGGTGCGCGATACCGGCATCGGCATGCCGCCCGAGGTACTGGAGCGGCTATTCCGCGTGTTCGAGCAGGGTTCCAGCAGCGCCACCAAGCGCTATGGCGGCACCGGCCTGGGCCTGGCGATCAGCCAGCACCTGGTGCAGATGATGGACGGCAACATCACCGTCAGCAGCGAGGCCGGGCATGGATCGACTTTCGAGTTTCGCCTGACCCTGCCGGTGGGTGCGCGAACAGCGGCGGTTGCCCCCCTCGGTGAACCGGCCGCTTCGCTCGCCGGCAAGCGCATCCTGGTGGTCGAGGATAATCCGACCAATCGCGGCATCCTGGCGCAGCAGATGAGGAACTGGGGCGCGGAGTGTGCCGCTGTCGACCAGGGCTTCTCCGCGCTGGACGCGCTGGAAGCCGCCGTCGGCGCGGGCTGGCCGTTTGACGCCGCGCTGATCGACATGAAAATGCCCGGCATGAGCGGCGTCGAGCTGGCCGAGCGCATCCATCGCTCGCCGCGGCTGGCGGCCACCCGCCTGGCCATGCTGACCTCCCTTTCCGGGCCGCGCGACCTGTCGCGCGCGCGCGCCGCCGGCATCGACCTGTATCTGGAAAAGCCGGTACGCCAGGCCGAGCTGCAGCGCGCGCTGCGCAAATTGCTGGCGCAGCCGATCCCTCCCGCCCGGCTGCAAGCCGCGCCGCAGCCGGGGGACGGCCCGCCTGCACGCATCGGCGGCCACGTGCTGGTGGTCGAGGACAATCCGGTAAACCGCGAAATCGCCGGCACCATGCTGGAGCAGCTCGGCTACAGCCATGCGATCGCGGAAAACGGCCGTGAAGCGCTGCAACAGCTGTCCGGCCAGTCCTTTGACCTCGTGCTGATGGACTGCCAGATGCCCGAGATGGATGGCTTTGAAGCCTTGCGCCACATCCGCGCCGGCGGCGAGGGCGCAACGCTGGCGGTGCCCACCGATGTACCGGTGATCGCGCTGACCGCCAACGCGCTGGCGGGCGACCGCGAACGCTGCATCGAAGCCGGCTTCAACGACTACCTGAGCAAGCCATTCGCCGAAACCGACTTGCAAGCCGTGCTGTCACGCTGGCCATGCGCGGCGGTGGCGGCAGTGGTGGCGCTGCCGCCGCCTGTCGCAACACCGGTGCCGGCTGCGCCGGCCGCCGAAGCCGAAGGCGTGCCGGACTCGCCGCTGGATCCGCGCATCCTGCATACCTTGAGGACGATGGAGCGAGGCGGCGCCCATGGCCTGATCGCGCGGCTGTCGGGCGCCTTTCTTGCCAGCGCGCCGGAATTGTTCGAGCAACTGCGCCAGGCCGCCGCGTGCGGGGACATGGCGGCGGCGCGGATGGCCGCCCATACGCTGAAGTCGAGCAACGCCAATATCGGCGCCGTCGCGGTCTCGAAGCTGTTCGCACGGATCGAGGCCGATGCGCGCGCCAGCGAGGCGGCGGCGACCGCCGGCCGCCTCGATGAGGCCGAACACGAGCTACGGCGCGTCTTCGCCGCCCTGCAGAACTTAAGCCCCGCATGAAGGAGATGTCCATGCAACCCTCCCCCACCGGTGATCTGGTGCTGCTGGTCGACGACGACCCGGTGGCGCGCATGCTCACGGCCTCGATCCTGATGCAGCACGGCCTGGCAGTGCGCGAGGCCAGCAGCGGTAGCGAAGCTCTGGCCTCCTTCCGCGAACAGGTGCCGGACTGCGTGCTGCTCGATGCCCTGATGCCGGGCATGGACGGCTTCGCCGCCTGCGAAGCCTTGCGCCACCTGCCGGGCGGCGGCCAGGTGCCGGTGCTGATGCTCACCGGGCTGGAAGACGAGGAGTCGATCGCACGGGCCTACGAGGCGGGTGCCACCGACTTTTTCGTCAAATCCTCGCAATGGACCCTGCTGGCGCAGCGCACCCGCTACCTGTTGCGCGCCTCGAAGATGCGCCAGGAACTGGAGCAGAGCCGCGCCACCCTGGCCAAGGCGCAGCGCATCGCCCGCCTCGGCACCTGGGACTGGAATCTTGTCAGTGACCGGATTTCCGCCTGCGACATCTGCCGCGCCATCTTCGGCCTGCCGCCCTCGAGCGAACTGCTGACGACGGAAAAGCTGCTGTATCGGGTCGACGCCGCCGATCTGCCGCGGCTGCGCGACGCGCTGCTGAACCTGGCCCGGCGCGCGATCCCGGTGAACCTGGAATTCCGCGTGCGCGGCGCGCAGGATGAAACCTGCCACGTGCACCTGGAGGCGGAAGCCGAATGCGACAGCACCGGCCGCGCGGTGCTGATCGTCGGCACTGCCCAGGACATCACCCAGCGCAAGCTGGCCGAAGAGCAGATCAAGGCGCTGGCCAACTACGACAATCTCACCGGCCTGCCGAACCGCCGCCTGTTCACCGAGCGCTTCGATGCCGCCATCGAGACGGCGCGCCTGCAGACCGGGCGCCTGGCCGCGCTGTTCGTCGACCTCGACCGCTTCAAGCAGATCAATGACACCCAGGGGCACAGTGCCGGCGACACCGTGCTGTGCGAGGTGGCCGACCGCCTCAACCGCTGCGTGCGCGGCGGCAGCAACGACGCCGACGTCGTCGCCCGCCTGGGCGGTGACGAGTTCGTCGTCCTGCTGACCCAGGTGGCGGAACCACAGCAGGCCTACAGGGTGGCCGAGCGCATCCTGATCGCCCTGCGCAAACCCTTCACCATCAATGGCCACGAGAACTTCATCAGCGCCTCGGTCGGCCTGGCGCACTATCCGGAAGACGGCGCCGACGTCGACAGCCTGCTGCGCAATGCCGACGCGGCGATGTATTCGGTGAAGGCGCAAGGCCGCAACGACGTGCGCGCCTATCGCCCCGAGCTCAACCTGACCGACCGCCGCCGCTGGGAGCTGGAACGCGACCTGCACAAGGCGCTGGAACGCAACGAGCTGGAACTGCACTACCAGCCGCAGGTCGACGCCCGCACCGGCCTGATGCCCGGGGTCGAGGCGCTGATGCGCTGGAACCACAACGGCCGCACCATTCCACCCAGCGAATTCATCCCGATCGCCGAGGAGAACGGCCTGATCGTCTCTTTTGGCGAATGGGCGCTGAATGCCGCCGTGCTGCAGGCCGCGGCCTGGCTAGCGCAAGGGCTGGGGCCGGTACGCGTGTCGGTCAACATCCCCGGCACCCACTTCCAGAGACCCGGGTTCGTCGAGCTGGTGCGCCGGGTGCTGGAGCGCGCCGCCCTGCCCGGCCAGCTTCTGGAGATCGAGATCACCGAAACCATGCTGGTGCAGGACATCTCGACCACGCTGGCCACCCTCAAGGGCCTGCAGGACCTGAACGTGCGCATGTCGATCGACGACTTCGGCACCGGCTATTCGTCGCTCTCGTACCTGCAGCGTTTCGACATCGACCAGTTGAAGATCGACCGCTCCTTCGTCACCGATATCCATGCCGACAGCGGCAACGACACCATCACCGCGGCGATCATCGCAATGGCGGCGGCGCTGAAACTGGAAGTGATCGCCGAAGGCGTGGAAACACGGGAGCAGGTGCAACTGCTGCAGCGCCGCGGCTGCCAGATGATGCAAGGCTATTACTTTAGCCGCCCGCTGACGGCGGCAAAGACCACTGCCCTGCTGATCGAGATGGTGAAAAACGGCCCGCCGGCGGAGTGGCGCTTTTCCGACATCGGCAAGGTGCTTACACTGGTGCCCGGCCTGCGCCTGGCGCACGCGGGCTAGCTGCCTCCACCGTGGCGGGGCCGCCTTGCGGCGGGCCCCGCGCCGGCTTCACGCGAGGTAGCTGAACAGGCTCATCTTGCTGATCTTGCCGAAGGTCTGCTGCGCCGCCTGCAGGGCGGTGGTCTGTTCGGTCAGCTGCGTGGTTGCCGCGTTGTAGTCGAGGCTGGTGAGATCACCCAGACGGGTCTGCTGGGTGGTGCTGGCTGAAGCGCTGATGCTGGTCAGGGTGGTGATCTCGGCCATGTTGGACCCGAGCGCGGCGCGCGCCAGGCTGATCTGGTTCTGCGCCTGGTACATATTGGCCACCGCGCTATTGACCGCGCTGGTGCGCACCGCCGGGCTGGCGCCGGATTTCAGCGCGGCGATGCCGTCGGCGAGCATCTGGAACATGCTTTCGTTGGATGACGGGCTGACGGTGAAATTGTCACCGTTGCCGGGCTGACCACCGACGGTGAATTGCTGTCCGTCCACGGTGATCGCCGAGCCCGCGGTGAAGGCGTTGCCGCTGGACACCGTGGTGCCGGCGGTGGTGTCGAGGACGTCGTAGGTGGTGACGCCGCCGCTGACGCTGAAATTGAGCTGGTAGGCGTGGCCGGTGAGCGCGCTGGGATCGGTCACGCTGCCGCTGTCGATGACGCCGCCGCCAGTGTTGCCGGCGCCGGCCGCGGTGGCGAATACGCCGTTGCCGTTCTTCACCCGCATGAAGGTATCGGCGCCGCCGCTGGAGACGTCCATGCTGCGGCCCGGCGCCACTTCCAGGGTACGCACGCCGTCGTCGCCGTTATAGGCCACGCTGCTGCCGTTCTGGACGAAGGGCTGGGTGTTTTCGTTATAGCCGGCGAACAGGTAACCGCCGGCGCCGTCGCGCGAATTGGCCAGCGCGAGCAGTTGCTGCTGCATGCCCTGCAATTGCGTAACGACGGCGTCGCGGTCGCTTTGCGACATGGTGCCGTTCTGTGCCGACAGCAACAACTGGGTCGCGCTTTGCAGCAGGTCGCTGGTCGAGCCCATCACCGACTCGGCCTGGGACAGCGTGCTGTTGGCGGCCTGCTGGTTGGCCTGCTGTTGCTGGGTGACGGCCAGGCCCTGGCTTACCTTCAGCGCTGTGGAGGCGGCGGCGGGGTCGTCCGCCGGCGACAGCATGCGGCGGCTGCTGCTCATCTGCTCCTGGGTCTTGAACAGGGCGCTTTGCTGATCGGCCATCGAAGCGCTGCCAAGGTCGTAGATCATCGAGGTGCTGATGCGCATGGTCGGATACCCTAGGTCACAATGAAGTTATGTTGAAAATCGTTCCGCGCTGCCGGCCCGCTAGTTGCTGCTGATGACCGACAGGATCGACTGGAACATGGCATCGGCGGTGGAAATCACCTTGCTGGCGGCCTGGTAGGCCTGCTGGTACTTCAGCAGGTTGGCGGCCTCTTCATCCAGGTTCACCCCGGACACCGACTGTTCCGCCGAGGTCGCGTTGGTGAGGACGCTCTTTTGCGCCGATGCGCTGGAAATGGTCGCCGCGGTCTGGTTGCCGACATTGCTCACCAGCTGCGCATAGGCGTCGCTGAAGCTGGCTGTGCCGCCGGAGAGGATTTTCGCCAGTTGCAGGTTGGCCAGGGCATTGACGTTGCCGTTGTCGCCACTGCCGCCAGTGTTGGGACCGACCTTGAAGGTGTCGCCGTTGGCCGGGGCGCCGGCCAGGGTCGCGGTCCAGCCGTTGTAGCTGATCTGCATTCCCGGCGTGTAGGTGAGGCCGGTCGGGTTACCGGTCCCGGTGCCGCTGATGTCGAAGGTGGTGGCGCTGGTAAAGGTGATGGTCACCGGCTGCGACACGTTGGGGTCGGCCGGCGGCGTCACCCCGGTGATTTTGGCGGTACCGCTGCCGCTGTTGGCACTGGTGACCGCGGCGCGCACCGGAAAGGCGGCGGCGACCTTGTTCGGGTCGGTGATCAGGGTGGTGAAGGTTTGCGCGGCGGCGCGGGTCGGCTCGATCAAAAAGCTGTCGCCGGCGGCGGGTGTGCCGCTGGAGAGGTCGATGTCGACGCCGTCGACGGTCTGCGGCAGGCTGGCGAAAGTCTGCTGGGTATTGTCGGAAAGCCGCGTCAGGGTGTAATTGGTGCCGTCGTAAGCCAGCTTGTAGTCGCTGGTGGTCAGCGCGCCGTAGTTGGAGATCGTGGCGCTCAGGCTGGCGCTGCCGGTATTGTTGCTGTTGCCCAGAATCTGCGGACCGGCGACGGCGAAAAAGTCGGTGCCGGGATTGCCATTGAGGTCCTGGCCGACGTCCTGCTGGGCATTGAAGCTCTGCGCCAGGCCGGCGGCAACCCGCCCCAGCGAATTCTGGGTTTGTTGCAGGGTCTGGCGAAACGCCAGGGCAGCACCGATCGACCCGCCGCTGACGCTGCCGGCGGCGAAGGCCTGGAATGTGCTGCCGACCATGATGCCGACGGTCAACTGGCTGGGATCGGCCGGATCGGCCTGGGCGGCGAGCTGGTTTTGCTGGCTGCCCAGCACCAGGGCCTGGCCGTTGCCGAGAAAGACGTTGGTGCCACCGTCTGCCGTCGGCACCACGGAAATGCGTGCCTGCTTGGCCATGTCCTGCAGCAGGGCATCACGCTGGTCCATCAGGTCGTTCGGCGGCTGGCCGCCGGCGGTCGCGACGACGATCTGGCCGTTGATCTGTGCCAGCTGGGCGGCGTCGGCATTCATCGTGCTCACCGATTGCGAGATCGCGGCATTGGCCTGGTCGCCGAAACTCGTCAGCTGGGTCGACAGGCTGGTGAAGCCGGAGGCCAGGGTTTGCGCGCTGGCGACCAGGGTCTGGCGCGAGGCCGGATCCGACGGCGAGGCGGACACCGTATTGACGGCGGAGAACAGGTTGTCGAGCATCGGGCTTAAGCCCGCGCTCGGATCGGCCAGCAGATTGTCGATGTTCTGCAATTGGGCAGAGAGACTGTCCATCTGGCTCGACTGGCTTTGCGCCTCGCGCACCTGGGCCACCAGAAAGCCGTTGTAGGCGCGCTGCACCGAGGCGATGTTGACGCCCTGGCCGAAATAGCCGCCGCCGCTGTACATCGGCGTGTTGGTGGTCTGCACCGTCTGCTGGCGCGAATAGCCGGGCGTGTTGACGTTGCTGATGTTGTGCGAGGTGGTGGCAATCCCCGACTGCGCGGCGCCCAGGCCGGAAATGCCGATGCTCAGTACGCTCATGATGCTTGGCCCTTGTTCATGCCACCGCCCGCAAGGTTTGCTGGATTACGCCGGTCAGCTTTTTCGCGTAGTTCGGATCGGTGGCGTAACCGGCCTGCTGCAGGCTGGTGGCGAACTTCGCCGCGTCTGTCCCGGACTGCAGCGTCGCCGCGTAGCGCGGGTTGCTTTTCAGCAGGTTGGCGTAATCGGAGAAGCTTTCCGCATAGGAGGAATAGGCGCGGAATTTTTCCACGGACTTGCGCGCCACGCCGCCGACGTATTCGGTGGTGGTGGCATCGACGGTGGCGCCCTTCCAGCTGCTGCCGGCCTTGATGCCGAACAGGTTGTGGCTGGTCGAGCCATCGGCGAATTTGATGTCGCGCTTGCCCCAGCCGGACTCCAGCGCCGCCTGCCCGAGGATGAACTGGGCCGGCACGCCGGAGGCCTGCTCGGCGGCCTGCGCATCGGCCCAGCGCGCTTGCACGAAGTCCTTGGGAGCACCGGAGAGCGGTGCCGCCGGGCTGCTGGCGGCCGCACTGGTGGCGGATTTGAGCATTTGCAGGGTGCTGGTGCCGCCGGTGGCGCCGGACTGGCCGTCCTTTAGCGCGGCGGGGTCGACGAATTTCTTGTCCAGTTGCTTGACGATCATATCGGCCAAGCCCATGCCCTTGCCGGCGAGCTTTTGCGACAGCTGCTGGTCGAGCATGCTGGTATAGGTCTTGGTGCCGTCGCTGTCCATCATGCCGTCTTTCGGCAGGCTGTCGCGCATGCTCTTTAAGAGCATGTTCATGAACATCGCCTCGAACTGGTTGGCCGCCTGCTTGAGCGCCTGCTTCTGGTCCGCGCCGGTGGCCGAGCCGGCTTTGCTCTTGAGCGCAGCCAGGGCCTTGGGGTCGAGCGCAAAAGCACTGCTGGCGGCATCGGCCGCGCTGGCGCCGGGGGACAAGGCGGTAGTCATTTCAGATGATCTCCAGCTCCGCGTGCAGGGCGCCGGAAACCTGCATCGCCTGCAGGATGGCCAGCAGGTCTTGCGGGGTCGCACCCAGGGTGTTGAGCGCCTTGACCACGTCGGCGAGCTTGACGCCGGCCTCCAGCAGCACCAGCTTGCCGCCGTCCTGCTTGATCTGGATGTCGGCCTTTTCGGAAACCACGGTCTGGCCGCCCTGCGAAAGCGCGTTCGGCTGGCTGATCACCGGCGTGGCATTGACGGTCACCGAGAGGTTGCCGTGGGCCACCGCGCAAGGTTCGAGAGTGACCGACTGGTTCATCACCACCGAACCGGTGCGGGCGTTGAGAATGATCTTGGCAGCCGCGGTGCCGATCTTCACCTCGAGGGTGTCGAGCTGCGCCATGAAAGCGACGCGGTCGTTGGGCGATTGCGGCGCGCGCACCTGGATCACCCGGCCGTCGAGCGCCAGCGCGGTGCCGCCGCCCATTTTCGAATTGATGACGTCGGCGACCCGGCGCGCGGTGCCGAAATCGGTGGCGTGCAGTTCCAGGCGCAGCGAGTCTCCGCTGGCGAAGGAATTGGCGACCGCGCGTTCGACGGTGGCGCCGTTGGGGATGCGGCCGGCGTTGAGCTGGTTGATCTGCGCCTTGCTGCCGCCGGCGGATTCGCCGGCGCCGGCGATCAGTACGTTGCCCTGGGCCATGGCGTAGATCTGGCCATCGGCGCCCTTGAGCGGCGT
Organism: Burkholderiales bacterium; assembly: GCA_036271855.1. Classification (GTDB taxonomy): domain Bacteria; phylum Pseudomonadota; class Gammaproteobacteria; order Burkholderiales; family JAEUOS01; genus JAQGMJ01. Next base: position 7,735 of record DATAZV010000370.1, on the reverse strand, counting down.
CAGCAGCAGGGTGCCGCCGCGCAGGCTCTTGGCATTACCCATCGAGGAGACAGTGATGTCGACCGGCTGGCCGGGCTGGGCGAAGGCCGGCAATTGCGAAGTCACCATCACGGCGGCGACGTTTTTCAGTTGCAGGCTGGTACCGGCCGGCAGGTTGACGCCCATCTGCTGCAGCATGGTGGTCAAACTTTGCACCGTGAAGGGGGTCTGCGTGGTCTGGTCGCCGGTGCCGTCCAGGCCCACCACGATGCCGTAGCCGATCAGCTGGTTGTCCCGCACGCCCTGGACGGTGACCACGTCCTTCAGGCGTTCGGCACGGGCCTGGCCGGCGGCCAGCATGGCCAGCCCACAGAACAGCATGATCCAGAGCAGGGCTTTGCGCAACATCGCGTGCATTTTCTAAAGGCTCCGGTCAGAACGGCAGGAAGGTCATGAAAAATCGGCCCAGCCAGGCCATCACCACGGCCTCGTCGGTCTGGCCCTTGCCGCGCATTTCGATGCGCGCGTCGGCGACCTGGGTCGAGCTGACGGTGTTGCCCGCTTGGATTTGCAGCGGATTGACCACGCCGGAGAAGCGGATGTATTCCACTTCGCTGTTGGTGCCGAGCTGCTTCTCGCCGGCGACCGTCAGGTTGCCGTTGGCCAGCACGTCGATCACCGTCACCGTGATGGTGCCGGTGAAGCTGTTGTTGGCGTCGGAAGAACCCTTGCCGTCGAAGGTGCTGGAAGAGCCGCCGCTGACGCCGATGTGGTTCAGGCCCTGCAGCACGCCGATCGGCAGCTGCACGTTGGTGGCGTTGGCGGTGGTGGCGCCGACCTTGCTGACGCTGGAGTCCTTTTGCGTCGAGGCCGTGAGCTTTTCGTTGATGGTGATGGTGAGGACGTCGCCGATGTAGCGCGGGCGCGCATCTTCGAACAGCGGGCGGTAGGAAACGGAATGGAAAATCGCGCCGTTGGCCAGCACCGGCGCCTGCGCCGCCACCGGCTTGGCGGTAGTGGTGTGGCCGATGTCGACCTTGGGCAGCGGCGTGCAGGCGCCAAACAACAGGGCCGTGGCGGCGAGCGCCAGGACGGTGGAAATACGGAGCATGGAAGTTTTCATCGCGGCACCGATTACGAGGACATTTGCGTCAGACGCTGCAGCATCTGGTCGGAAGTGGAGATCGCCTTGGAATTGATTTCGTAGGCGCGCTGGGTCTGGATCATCGAGACCATTTCCTCGACCACGTTGACGTTCGAAGCTTCGACATAGCCCTGGTTGAGCACGCCGGTGCCATTGGTGCCGGGGGTGCTGGTCTGCGGGGTGCCGGAGGCGGCCGTCTCGGTGTAGAGGTTCTGGCCTTTCGACTGCAGGCCGGCCGGATTGACGAAATTGGCCAGCTGGATGCTGCCGAGGTTCTGCACCGCGGCGCTGCCGGGAATGGTGATGCCCACCGTTCCGTCGGTACCGATGGTGATGGTCTGGGCGTTGGCCGGAATGGTGATCGAGGGTTGCAGCGGGTAGCCGTTGGAGGTCACCACCACGCCGTTGGCGTCGCGCTGCAGGCTGCCGTCGCGGGTGTAGCCGATGACGCCGTCGGGCATCTGCACCTGCAGGAAGCCCTGGCCGTTGATGGCGAGGTCGAGGTTGTTGCCGGTCTGCTGCAGGCTGCCCTGGGTGAAGATGCGCGAGGTGGCCACCGGACGCACGCCGGTGCCTACCTGCAGGCCGGTCGGCACGGTGGTGGTCTGCGAGGACTGCGAGCCGGACTGGCGCAGGTTCTGGTACAGCAGGTCCTCGAACACTGCGCGCGAGCCCTTGAAACCGTTGGTGCTGACGTTCGCCAGGTTGTTGGAAATGACATCCAGCTGGGTTTGCTGGGCGTCCATACCGCTTTTTGCTATCCACAGGGAGCGCATCATGGCAATTGCCTCGTCAAATCGGGGGGCGAATACGGTGCGCACAATGCGGCACCACATCTCCATACGCCATTTCCTCATTACTTGAGGGTCTGGCATCGCCGGATAAGAGAGGTATCTCTGCTCTACTTTCAACGGCAGCCGGGCGGATTTCTTTAGGGCTGAATGCGCGACATGAAAAAAGCGCGCATGGGGGCGGCGCCAGCCGGAACGGCGTGGGCACGCAGCGCGGCCGGATGATTAACCGGCCAATAAATAATTTATTAGAAACAGGTACTTATGCAGCGCCGGCCGTCAGGATCTCGGCGCCTTTGCGGGAATTGCTTTCGGCGATTTGCATCAGTTTGGTCTGCATTTCGAACTGCCGCGCCAGGGAAATCATGCCAGTCATGGCTTCGATGGCATTGACGTTGCTGCCTTCGATGCTGCCGGAGGCGACGCGTACGGCAGGGTCGACGTCGGCCGGGCCCCCGCCCTTGGTGCGGAACAGGCCGTCGTTGCCACGGATGATGTCGCTTTCAGCGGGGTTGACCAGCTTCAGGCGGCCCACGGAGATCGGCGTCGACGCCCCGGTCAGGGGTACGGCCGAAACAGTTCCGTCAGCGGCGATGGTCACCTTGTTGCCCGGCGGCACGGTGATCGGGCCGCCGTCGCCCAGCACGGTCTGGCCGCTGACGGTTTTCAGCACACCCTGGTCGTCGAGCTGGAAGCCGCCGTTGCGGGTATAGGCTTCGCTGCCGTCGGTGGCCTGCACCGAGAGCCAGCCCTTGCCCAATACCGCCACATCGAGTGGGTTGCCGGTAGTGGTGATGGTGCCGGGCGTAAGGTCGGGACCAGTGGTGGAATCGGCGACAAAGGCGCGGGTGGGCAAGGCGCTGCCCTGCACCGGCGCGACCCGGAAAGCCACTTTTTCGGCGCGAAAGCCAGGCGTGCTGACGTTGGCCAGGTTGTTGGCCATCACATCCTGCCGGCTCATCATGCTTTTGGCGCCGCTTGCCGCGACGTAGACCATCCGATCCATGGCTTTTCCTCAGTCGTAGTGCGGGAGCGCGCCCGGTGCCGCAGGCACCTTTGGCGGCGCACGCCCGTCGTCATCCATCATCAACGCAGGCTGACCAGGGTCTGCATGATCTGGTCTTCGGTCTTGATGGTCTGCGCATTGGCCTGGTAGACGCGCTGCGCGGTGATCATGTTGACCAGTTCGGAAGTCAGGTCGACGTTCGAGTCCTCGACCGCCCCCGACTGCAATGCGCCGAGGTTGCCGCTCTTGGGCGCGCCGGTCAGGGCCGGGCCGGAAGCCGAGGTTTCGGCCCACTGGTTGCCACCCAGGCTTTGCAGGCCCTGGGGATTGGTGAAATTGGCCAGGGCGATCTGCCCTTCGGCGCGGGTCTGGCCGTTGGTGTAGTTGCCAGTGATGGTGCCGTCCGCGGAGATTGAATAGCCGCTCAGCTTGCCGGCGGCGAAGCCGTCTTGCGTGAGCGAGTTGACGCCGAAGGAATTGCCGAATTGCGTGGAGCCGGTGAGGTCCAGGCTCATGCTGATGGCGCTGGCGCCGGTAGTCACCGGCAGGTTCAGCGTGACCGGCATCGTGGTGGTGCTGGTGTCGATCGCCCCGCTGGAGGTGAAGTTGACCTGGCCGATCGGCGTGGCGCTGATCTGGGTGCCGTCGTTGGCGCCGTACACGTCCCACGAATTGGCGGCGTTCTTGACGAAATACATCGACAGCGTATGGGCGTTGCCCAGGCTGTCATATACCGGCATCGAGGTGGTGCCCTGGTAGGTGGTGGAATCGGTCATGTTGAAGGCCGAGGCCGACACGGTGGTGCGCGAGTCCAGGTTGACGTTGGCGGTTGCCGTGGTGGTGGTGGTCGGCGGCAGGTCCGCTGCCGACACCTGCAGGTTGACCGGGGTGCCCGAGCTGACGGCGCCGGACGAGTTGACCGGGTAACCGGTGACGTTCTGGCCGGTGGAGCTGATCAGGAAGCCCTGGTTGTCGGTCTTGAACTGGCCGTTGCGCGAATAGGTGATGCTGCCGTTGTTCGACATGCGGAAAAAGCCGTTGCCGTTGATCGCCACGTCGAGCGGGTTGTTGGTCACCGTCGGGTCACCTTGCGAAAACTGCTGCGCCACACCGGTGACGGCGGTGCCGATGCCGATGTTGCTGCCGCCGCCGCCGGTCAGCGAGGCGGCATAGACGTCGGCGAACTGCGCTTCCGAACTCTTGAAGCCGACGGTGTTGGCGTTGGCGACGTTGTTGCCGATCACGTCCAGATTCTTGGAAGCGGCATTCAGGCCGCTCAAACCCTGCTGAAAACTCATCGCGATTTCTCCTGTTTACAAGACTTGCTGGACATCGGACCACGAGACCGAGCCGCTGGACGTGTTCAATGTGGTGCCGGTGCCGGTACTGGCACCGCCGCTGACGCCGTCGACGACCGAGAGTTTCAGCGGCGTGGAAGTGACGCTCTGGCCGGCGTTGGTCGCCTTCACCGAGAAGGTGTAATTTCCGTCGGCGGCCTTGGTGCCGGCGTCGGTGGTGCCGTCCCACTCGAAGGTCTGTACCCCCGCCTTCAGGTCGGAGAGGCTGGCCTGGTGCACCACCTGGCCGCTGGCGCTGGTGACGGTGATGGTGACGGTGTCGGCATCGGAGGCGAGGTTGAAGCCACCGCCGGCGACGCCGCTGGCCAGTGCCAGGCTGTTGCCGCTGCTGAGCACGCCGTGCCCGACCAGCGAGGAGGCCGCCATCGCGGTGGAATCGCTGTAGCTGCCCAGCAGCGACTGCAGCGTGGTGTTGAGCTGCTCGATACCCTGGACGGTATTGATCTGCGCCAGCTGGGCCGTCATCTGCGAGTTGTCCATCGGATTGAGCGGGTCCTGGTTTTTCAGCTGCGCGACCAGGAGGTTCATGAAATTGGTCTGGATGCTCGCTGCGCTGGCGGCGCCGGTAGTGCTGGTCGCCGAGCCCGAGGTGGACGAAGTGCCGGAAACTGGGGAGGTCATGTCGGAATTCCTGGTTAGTTGCCGAGCTGCAGGGTTTTTTCCAGCAGGGTCTTGGCGGTGTTCATCACTTCGATGTTGTTCTCGTAGCCGCGCGCCGCCGAGATCATGTTGACCATCTCCTCGGCAACGCTGACGTTGGGCATGGATACGTAACCGTCGGCGTCGGCCAGCGGGTTGCCCGGATCGTGCAGGCGCCGCGGCGGCGAGTTGTCGGTGGTGACCTGCTGCACGCGCACGCCCTGGGCGCCTTGCGCACCGTCGGCCGCGGGCAGCGCTTCGAACACCACCTGGCGCGACTTGTAGGTCTGGCCGTCGGGGCCGGCGGTGGAGTCGGCGTTGGCCAGGTTGGAAGCAACCACGTTGAGGCGCTGGCCCTGGGCGGTGGCGCCGGAGCCGGCGATCTGGAATGCGGTGAACAGGGACATGGCGATCTTTCTTATGAGCTTTGCAGCGCGCTCAACATTGTCTTGATCTGGCCGTTAAGGAACTTGAGGGCGGCTTCGTAGTGCACCGCGTTTTCGGCGAACTGGGCGCGTTCGGCGTCCATTTCGACCGTGTTGCCGTCCACCGAATCCTGGGAGGGTGTGCGGTATTGCAATTGGACCGGCAGCGCGCTGGACAGGGTGGTGCCGCCGCTGTGGCCCGGGGCAGTGAGGGCCATTTGCACCGGCTGCGGCGTGGCGGAGGCGCCTTGCAGCCCGGTCGCATGGGCCAGCGCCTTGCTGAAATCGAAGTCGACCGCTTTGTAATTGGGCGTGTCGGCATTGGCGATGTTGGCCGAAAGCATTTGCTGGCGCTCCGACCGCAGCTTCAGCGCTGTGGTCTGGAACGATAGTGCCTGGTCCAATGTGGCAATCATGTGCGGCTCGCTTGAAAGATTCCTGCACGCCCGGCGGTTCTTGGGCTCATGGCGGCAATTTGACCAAAAGCTTGAGCCCGGCAGTCCCCGGAACAGCCCGGATTTTCTGCTCCTGTTCCTTCAATCCCCCCTAAAGTCCGCGCGTAAGCTGCCGTTATTGTTCCGTTCGGCTGAAGGCGCTTATCCCATGAACCTGCGCAACTCGTTGCAACTCCGGCTCCTGCAGGGCCTGCTGCTGCTCGGCACGCTCGTCGGTGTAGCGCATGCCGGCGCCGGCGAGCCGGTCGACGCGCTCAGGCTCTATGTGGAAAAGGCCACCGCCGGCCTGCCGGGCCGGGTCGAAGTCAATATAGGAACCCTGGACGAACGCCTGAAACTGGGTCCCTGCGGACGGGTCGAACCCTATATTCCCGCCGGCGTGCGCCTGTGGGGCAAGGCGCAGATCGGCCTGCGCTGTGTCGAGGGCAGCCGCTGGAGCGTGTTTTTGCCGGTGGAGATCCGGGTTTTCGGCCAGGCCCTGGTGGCCAGCCGTCCCCTGGCATTCGCCCAGACAGTAAGTGCCGACGACGTCCGCCTGGATGAAGTCGAATTCACCAAAGAGATGGGCATGGCGATTTCCGACCCGCACCAACTCGAAGGCAAGACCACCACCCGCCAGATTGCCGCCGGCCAGGTATTGCGCCTAGATTACTTCCGTACCCCGCCTGCCATCGGCGCCGGCGACTCGGTGCGCGTGGTGTATACCGGCGAGGGATTCAACATTTCCACCTCCGGCCGGGCCATGGGCAATGCAGCCGAAGGCCAGCCGGTACGGGTACAAACCGAGGCCGGGCGTATCCTCCAGGGAATCGCCCGGGCCGGCCGGGTAGTGGAAATGCGCCTGTAAAGTCATGCTAATCCGGATTAAAGTTTCAGCCATAGGTGCCGTAAACTCGGTATATGCAACTGGTCACAAGCGGCAATGCGCCGTTTCAGGGCCGGTTGACCTTGGAGCCAACCCATGAAAATCAACGGACCTACCGATCCCGCATCCGCCCTGCAGAACGCGGGCAAGACTCCCGCCAAAAGCGGGGACGCCAAAGCAACGGCCAGCACTACCTCCGCTTCAGTCAGCCTGAGCGACCTGTCGGCGCGCCTGCATTCGCTGGAAAGCAGCAACGGCGCAGATAGCGATTTCGACTCGACCAAGGTGGAGAACATCAAGCAGGCCATCCGCGACGGCAAGTTCCAGGTGAACTCCGAAGCCGTGGCCGACAAGCTGATCTCCAGCACCCACGAACTGTTCGGCCAGAAGCATTAAATGGCCGCACTGCAGCTGACCGGCGCACGAAACAGCACGTCAGCCCAGACTGACGTTGCCGGCCAGCAGATAGCGCTGGCCGAACGGCTGCTGCAGATCCTCGACGAGGAATTCGCCGCCCTCGAGGCCAGCGACGCTCCCGCCCTGGCGGTGATCGCCGACGACAAGGCACGCCTGCTCAAGGCGATCGACCCCTACGCGCCCGCCCGGCTTGCCGGCAGCGCGCGCCAGCGTTTCGAGGCGATCCTGCGCGACGGCCGCGAACGCAACCGGCGCAACGGCGAATATGTCACTGCCCAGCACGCCTACGTCCGCGCCCGCTGGTCCGCCCTCTCGGCCCTCGCCGGCCAATCTTCGTTCTACGACGCCAGCGGCGCCAGCCGCACGGGTTCCCGCTCCGGCGCGATGCTCGGCCAGGCCTGATTCCTCAAGGCCGCTGCAGCGGTTTGGCCGGCAATCGCCGGAACTGCGGTCGATTGCTCCCGTTTACCCACATATCACCAACACCCCTCGCTCCTTAGACTGCGAACAGGCGATTTTTCCCTGATCCGCAGTCTGAACAAAAAGAAGGAGCGAACCACATGTTTGCAAAAGCGCGATGGCGCGGCCTGACGGCAGCCTCGTTCCTGTGCCTCGCTCCCGCGGCGGGTGCGCAAAGCGTCGCCGCCGGCCCGGCC
>DATAZV010000369.1:0-2287 GCA_036271855.1 Burkholderiales bacterium | reverse complement strand
GCAGCATCATGGCGATCATCGGCGGCACGGCAGTGAGCCAGGTGGCCTTGTATTTCTCGATCGCTTCGATGTAGGCGCGCGCGGTGAATTGCGGCAGCAGGATGATGGTGGCGTGGGCCACGCTGACCAGGGTGGCAAGCGCCAGCGCGTTCATGTGGTACAGCGGCGCGGCGATCAGGAAGCGGTGGTTCGACCAGTCGTTCTGCCCCAGGCGGATTTTCGCCACCCAGATGTGGCTGGCGTGGGTCAGGATCACGCCCTTCGGTCTACCGGTGGAGCCGGAGGTGTAGAGGAACATCGCCACTTCGCCCTCGCGCGGCACCACGGACTCGAACGGGCCGGGGTCGAGGAAGGCGTCGAAACCGTGGTCACCTGGCTCGTTGAAGGTGATGGCATCGACACCGGCAGGCAGCTCGCCCAAGCGATGCGCATCGCAAAACACCAGGCGCGCATCGGCGTCTTCGAGCACGAAGGCGATCATCGCGCGCGGGAACTTGAAGTTCACCGGCACCGCCACCAGGCCCGCGCGCATGATGCCGTAGTAGGCCGCCAGGTTCTCCGCGCGATTGGCGGAGAGGATGGCGATGCGCTCGCCGCGTTTAAAGCCGCGCTTGAGCAGGCCGCGCGCAACGGCGTTGGCCAGGGCGTCGAGCTGGGCGTAGGTGTATTCGCGTGGGCTGAGCTCGCCGCCGAGATCGATCAGCGCGAGTTTGTTCGGGTCCTGATCGCGGCGGATCAGGTCGCCTAGGTTGGTGAATTCTGGGAGGGGCATGCGGTGTAATTGAAGCGAAGCCGAACTATGTCTCACGCGACGCTACGCGAACCTTTTCAATCTATTCGCCCTGAGCCGCTTTTTCGTCACCGGGTAGGGCCTTGTCGGGAAAGTGGTGGGGCACACGTGCTTCGACAGGCTCAGCACGAACGGTGGAGGGGCGCCATCTGGACGGAGGAAACGCATGCACCGTCGCGATCTGGCGCCGCTCCGATGATCAAGCCTTCGGCGGCGGCGGCGGCGCCGTCGAATACACGCCGCGCCCGCTGGCGCAGAGCGCGCCGTCCTTGTCGTAGACGCTGGCTTCGGCGACGCTGAACTGGCTGCCGAACTTCACCACCTTGCCCTTGGCAATCAGGTCGCCGGGCATCGCCGCGCGGTGGTAGTCCACCCGCAGGTCGATGGTCGGCACGCCGCGCCCGGTCTTGGAGACCAGCGCCCAGTCGGCCGTCAAATCCACCAGCGCGGCGAGGATGCCGCCGTGGGTGTATTTGCGGTCCGGGTTGACCACCCATTCCTCGCGCCAGGTGGCGGAAATTTCGATTTCGCCTTCACCGACGGAGAGCACCTTCAGGCCCAGCCACTGGTGATATGGGCCGCGCTTGAGTTTTTCTTCAACCTGCGCAGCGGTGAGTTTTTCGTCGCTCATGTGTCTTCCTTTACTTGGGACCAAAGCCCCGCAACTCTCGGTGTCATCCTGAGCAAAGCGAAGGATCTGCTTTGCCGTGCGCTGCGATGCTTAAAAGCAGATTCTTCGCTGCGCTCGGAATGACAGGACTACGTGGGTGGCCTTGTGCACAAGGGCCACCGCTTCATTCATGGAACTCAGGGCGTAATTACGACTTTGCCGATGACTTCACGATCCTGGATCAGCCGCAAACCCTCGGCGGCTTCCGACAGCGGCAGCACCTTGTCGATCAGCGGCTTCATGTCGCCCTTGGCGATCATGTCCATCAGCGCGGTGAGGTTGTCGATGTAAAAGCTGTTGGAGCCGATGATCTGCAGCTCGAAGCTCCAGACGTAGCGCAGGTCTTCCTTCGGGTCGTGGCCCGCCGTTGCGCCGCACACCAGCAGCTTGCCGCCGCGCTTCAGGCAGCGCAGCGAGGGCACCCAGGTGTCGCCGCCGGTGAAGTTGACCACCACATCGACGCCGCCTTCATAGGTGCGGCGCTGCGGCTTGCCATATTTCTCGACCGCCCACTTCGACCAGTCGGTGTCCTTGTAGTTGACGACTTCATCGGCGCCGATTTCCTTCAGGCGCGCGAGTTTGTCCGCGCTCGATGCGCAGGCGATCACTTCGGCCCCGAGCTTTTTCGCCAGGATGACGCAGCCGGTGCCGACGCCGCCGGAGGCGCCCAGCACCAGGACGCGGTCGCCCTTTTTCACCGTGTTGTGGGTGACCAGCATGCGGTGCGCGGTGCCGTAGGCCACCGGCAGCGAGGCGGCTTCTTCGTAGCTGACGCCGTCGAGCATCGGAATGAGCTGGTCGGCCGACACCAGGCAGTATTCCGCCAT
>DATAZV010000368.1:0-12034 GCA_036271855.1 Burkholderiales bacterium | reverse complement strand
CCCACCAGGTGCCAGTTGGCGCCGTCGATGCCGCTGCCGAAGGGCCAGCGCCCGGAGAGCTTGTAGCCGCCTTCGACCGGGACTGCCTTGCCGCAGGGAAAGGCCAGCCCACCGGCGGCCAGCGCGTGCGGGTCAGCGCCCCACACGTCCTCCTGCGCCTGCAAGCCGAACTGGCCGATGTTCCACGAATGCGAAGCCAGGTTGAACCAGACCCAGGTGGTGGAAGCACAGCCCTTGCACATTTCCAGGATCACTTCGAACATCGCATCCGCGCCCAGTTCCGAGCCGCCGAAACGCTGCGGCTGGAACATGCGCATCAGTCCCGAGGCATGCAGTTCGGCCAGCGACTCTTCCGGGGCGCGGCGCAGTTCCTCGCATTTTTGCGCGCGCTCGGCAAAGCGCGGCACCAGCAGGCGCGCGGCGGCCACTGCCTCTTCAGCGTTGGTAAAAACGACGTTGGAGACGGCGGGCTTGATTACGGCGGACATGGACTTTCCTGGGTTCTGCTGCTGAAAATTGAAAGGGATTTATAACCGATTCAGCGCCGCCGCAGGGACTAATAGCCCCTAGAAGAAGGCCTTGAACGCCGCAACTGCCTGCGCCACCCCCGCCGTATCCACGTCCAGATGCGTCACCAGCCGGGTGCGGGCGGAAACCCCAAGCACCACCCCGCGCTCGCGCAAATGCGCCTGCAAGGCCGCCGCCTTGTCCGCCGGCACGCGCACGAACAGCATGTTGGTATGCGGCCCTTCGACCTGCAACTCGGCAACTTCGCCCAAGCCCCGCGCCAGCGCCGCCGCGTTCTCGTGGTCCTGCGCCAGGCGCTCGACATGATGATCCAGCGCATATAGACAGGCCGCGGCCAGAATCCCCACCTGGCGCATGCCCCCGCCCAGCACCTTGCGCCAGCGTTTGGCCTGCGCGATGAAATCGCGGCCGCCCACCAGCACCGTCCCGGCGGGGGCGCCCATCCCTTTGGACAGGCACACCGACACCGAATCAAAGCCGCGCGTCAGCGCCCCCGCGGCCACGCCCGAGCCCACCGCCGCATTGAACAGCCGCGCGCCGTCCAGATGCGTGCGCAGGCCGCGCCCGGCCGCCAGTGCCAATGCACTCTCCACATACGCCGCCGGCAGCACCTTGCCGCCGATGGTGTTCTCCAGCGCCAGCAGGCGGGTGCGGGCGAAATGATCGTCGAGGGGCTTGATTGCCGCCTCAATCTCCGCCAGCGCCAGCGTGCCGTCGGGCTGATTGGCCAGCGGCTGCGGCTGGATGCTGCCCAGCACCGCCGCCCCGCCGCCTTCGTAGCGATAGGTATGCGCCTCCTGGCCGACGATGTACTCGTCGCCGCGCGCGCAATGCGCCATCAGCGCCGCCAAGTTGCTCTGCGTCCCGGTGGGCAGGAACAGGCCGGCCTCGAACCCGAGCATTTGCGCCAGGCGCGCCTGCAGTCGGTTCACGGTCGGGTCTTCGCCGTAGACGTCGTCGCCGACTTCAGCCTCGATCATCGCCCGGCGCATCGCCGCCGTCGGCCGGGTCACGGTATCACTGCGCAAATCGATCAGCTTGCTCATGGCTTTTAGGTTCGGTTATGATTTGGGGGCGGCGGCCTTGAACATCACATATCAATCACTCACGCCGCGACAATCCGGGGGGATTTTCCATGCGCCACATCCACGCGGCACTCGCGGGCTCGCTCGCCTTTGCCTTGTTGCAACTGACCATGGTAGCCGATGCGCGGGGCGCGGACCAGCGCCTGGACCGCGGCCGCTACCTGATGAGTTCACTGGCCGCCTGCGGCAATTGCCATACCCCGCGCGGGCCGGACGGCGCCAGCCAGTTCGACCGCGAACTCTCCGGCGGCCCGCCGGTGAAAGACGCCCCGTTCGACGCCTACCCGCCCAACATCACCACCGACACCAAGACCGGCATCGGTGGCTGGACCCACGCGCAAATGAAGCGCGCGATCCGCGAAGGCATCCGCCCCAACGGCAGCCTGATCGGCCCGCCGATGCCCTTCGGCTTTTACCGCGGCATGGCCGACGCCGACCTCGAAGCCATCATCGCCTACCTGCGGCAGGTCAAGCCGATCGACAACGAGACGCCGCCCTCGGTCTACCGCATTCCCCTGCCGCCGGCCTACGGCGCGCCGATCAAGCAGGTGATCAGGGCGCCCTCGCCGAAAGACACGCTGGCCTACGGCGCCTACCTCGCCGGCCCGGTGGCCCATTGCATGGAATGCCATACGCCGATGGTCAAGGGCCAGACCGACCGCAGCAAAATGGGCGCCGGCGGCAACGCCTTCAACGGCCCCTGGGGCACCTCGGTGGCGCGCAACCTGACGTCACACGAAAGCGGCCTGAAGAACTGGAGCGACGCCGAGATCGAAAAGGCGATCCGCGAGGGCGTCAGCCGCGACGGCAGCCACCTCAAACCACCGATGGCCTTCGAGTACTACAAGAACATCAATGGCGACGACATGAAGGCGATCATCGTCTATTTGCGCAGCCTTAAAGCCCAGCCCACCGGCGGCATCTGACGCCGCCGCGACAGGCAATAAAAAACGGCAGCCGAGGCTGCCGTTTTTTATTCATGCTCTTTGCGTGCGCTGCTTCAAGCTGTCTGCATGGCGCTATGGCGCTCGACGAATTCGATGCCCTTCAAGCTGATGGTGGCGACCAGGTCGGCCCCCAGGCGGCGCAGCTTGACGAAGTCGAGCGCGCGCATGCGGCGCAGGCGCGGCATCAGGAAGCCCGCCAGTTCGGCGTCGCGGTAGGCAGCGGCGCCGGGGAATACCGTGCGTCCCAGTTGGGGCAGCACGTGCCAGCGCTCGGAACGGTCATAGAGCGCGCGCAGGATTTCGGTTTGCAGCTTGTCCAGGCGAACCGAAGCAATCGAGAGGGGCGGTTCTTGCATGATAGTCATTGTAATCAATTCTCCACGGTCTCAATATAGCCGTCCGCCGGATGCCCCGGTAGCCGGAAATATGCGGCATTTGCCGCCCAATTCAAGCGCCGCCTGAAAACCGGCAGCGCTCGATCCATGGATAATTTTGCAAAGTCGCTGCCCGCATCTCTGTCGGAAGGCAACGGCATTTGATGTCGGAATATTCCTACGCCGGTGTCTTGCCCGGCGCCTTGCCCGGCGCCAAGGGCGCCAGGACGCGGATTTCGACGTCACCCAGGCGCACCACCTGGCCGGGCCGCAACTTGGCGGTCTTGCGCAGCTCGATCTTGCCGTCCACCCGCACCTCGCCCTCGGCCACCAGCGCCTTGCCGGCGCCGCCGCTGCCGGCGATGCCGGTCACCTTGAGCAGGTTGTGCAGCTCGATGTATTCACCGCTGATGTTGAATTTGAGCCGTGGCATCAAGCCTCCCGCAGAGGGTTAAGAAATACTTCGACGGCGTCGTCTTCCTGGCGCATCCACACGGCGCCGTCCTGCACCGTGCATTGCAATTGCATGCTGCGCTTCGCCAGACGCCCCAGCGTCTGGCTGACGTCGGGCGCCAGGCTGTAGACCGAAAGATTGCGCGTTCGCTCCAGTTTCGGCCCCACCTGCTTCCACCACATCGGCACCGAGGTGCCGTAGGCATAGATTTTCACCTGCGCCGCGCGCCCGCAGGCTTTCAGCACGGCTTTTTCGTCCGGCAGGCCGACTTCGATCCACAATTCGACCTGACCGGTCAGGTCTTTCAGGCTCAGGTCGGGGTCGTCCACATCCGACAGCCCGCGGCCGAAGCCCAGGCGCTCATGCGCGTTCAGTGCAAAGGCCAGCACCCGCACCATCATGCGCTCGGGTGTCTCGGAAGGATGGCAGGCGATGGTCAGGGGATGGTCGGCGTAGTAGTTGCGGTCGATGTCGGCCACTTGCAGGGCGGCTTTGTAGATCGTTGATTTAAGGGCCATGCCGCTATTCTAAGGCGGCGCGGGCGGCGGCCCGGCGCCCCGGGAACTCTTTTTGCTCCCGGCCGGTCTGAATCCTCAGCTTGGGTATCATTGCACCTGGCGTTTGTTGCGAATGCCGGCCCTGATTTGGGCCCAAAGAAGATCAACAGCTTTCCGGAGGATTCAATGTCGTTTGCCACCGCCGCTCGCGGCCATGCCCTGGCCGCCTGGCGCAACCTGCGCGGCCTGATTTTGTTCCTGGTGCTGATGTCGCTGTTCCGCTCGGCCATCGCCGACCACATGCGCGTGCCCACCGGCTCGATGAATCCCACGGTGGTCGAGGGTGACCAGATCCTGGTCAACAAGCTGGCCTACGGCCTGCGCATTCCCTTCACCCATGTCTGGCTCTACCAGGGCGAGGGCCCGAAGCGCGGCGACATCATCACCTTCGATTCACCCGAAGACGGCGAGACCTGGCTCAAGCGCGTGGTCGGCCTGCCCGGCGACACGGTGGAAATGCGCGAGGAGGAAGTGATCATCAACGGCAAGCCGCTGGCCTACAAGGCAGGCGACGCCGGCCTGGCCGCGCAAATGACCGACAGCGCGCGCCGCTTTCACCTCGAATTCGCCGACGAGCAGCTGGGCGAGGTCAATCACCCGATCATGATCATGCCCGAGGTCGCCTCGCCGGTGCGCAGCTTCGGCGCCGTCACCATTGCGCCCGGGCAGTACATGCTGCTGGGCGACAACCGCGACAACAGCAAGGACTCGCGCTACATCGGCACCATCGAGCGCGGCCGCATTACCGGCCATGCCCGCGCGATCCTGCTGTCGCTGGACGAGGAACACAGCTACAAGCCGCGCGGCGCGCGCTTCGTCAAAAAGCTGAACTAGGCGCGCCGCTGCGCGATGAAAAAGGCGCCGCGAAGGCGCCTTTTTATCGCCTGCTCCCGGGGTCACATCGGCTTGACGAAGCGCAGCAGGAATTCGTCCACCTTGATCGGCGAACGCGACGACGGCTTGTCGCGCGGATCATCCGGATTGCGCAGGAAATCGGCATGGCCGGCGTAGCGAAAACCCGCCGCCTCGAAGTCCTTCAGCACCACCGCCTCCTCGATCCGGTGCAGGGTGGTGGTCACGCTGGTGCCCGCGCCGGCCTGCGCCGCGTGGTCCGCCACCATCATGGCGCCGCCGGGCTTGAGCGCGTCGTAGCAGCGCTTCAGGAACAGCGCGCGGTCCACGCCTTCTCCGGCGACATCGTGATAGGCGAAAAAAATCGTGATCAGGTCGAACGGCGCTGCGTCGGCCGGCACCGGGTCGCCATCCGGGCGCACCACCTTCACCACATTCTTCAGCGCGAATTTGGCGAAGCGGTCGTCGAAGCGCGTCTTCAGGTAGCGGTCGATCGCCACCTGCGAATTCTGCCCATAGACCACGCCCGAGGCGCCCACCGCACGCGCCAGTATTTCGGTGCTGTAGCCGGCGCCGGCGCCGAGGTCCAGCACCTTCATGCCGGGCCGCACGCGGCTAAAGGCCAGCAGTTTTTCGGGAAAGCGCCGCTCATCGGTCTTGCGGTCGGCCTCGCTGCGGTCCGGCGCGGCGACGGCGGCGCGGATTTCCGGGGTGACGGTCAGGGGCGCGCAGGCGGCGGCGGCCAGCACCAGGCCGAGTACGGCCAGGCGCGCGCGGATTGTTCTTGTCGGTGACATGAGGGCTTTCCTGAGCAGTAGAGGGAATGACGAACTGCGCGCCGGACTCTGCGCCGGCTTAACGGCATACGCGACAATCCGGTTGCCGGATGCCGAGGGCCATTCAACCACACTTGTGTTGTCTGCCGCGCGGAGGATGAAAAACAACGGGTTTTAACGGAGATTTTGCAGGCCGCCGCGCCGGCAACCTGACAAAACCTGAGAAATTTTCATTTTTCTGGCGGCCGGGCCAGCACATTTGTATAGTCATCCACAGCCAGGCGGATGCCGACCACGGCAACGCGCGGCATCTTTCAGCGCTTTGAATCCACCGGCTCGGCCCTTGCGGCCAGGGCACCGGACAAGATGCCGGCACGACAAAGCGGAGCCTGAAACAGGTTTCGAGTTCAAAAATCGACTGGAGGCAACTGGTCTTTAAGATACACCGATCGGACAACCAAAGGTGGTTGATTTACCGATGCGGCCCTCGGTAGTAGCGGCATCGCCTGGAGCCGCTGCGCCATGCTGTCACACATCCACAATACGCCCGCTCGGCTTGAACTTCGGATCGACCGGTTTGGCGGCCGTCCTCGAGGTCGAGATGATTCCATGCAGCGGTACGAACTGGTCTATCGTCAACCCGAGGCGATAGCGAAAATCCTCGACCGAGGTGAAAGGCCCGTCGGTGCCGCGCATCTGCACCGCCTTGCGGGCAAGGTCGTGGCTGATGCCCGGCAGGGTGGCAATTGCTTCGACGCTCACCAGGTTGATGTCCAGAACATAGCGCCCATCGAGCTGCTGGCGGTATTCGGAATCCTTGGCATGTTCCGGCGGCGGCGCTTCGATGAACAAGGGGCGCAGCCGGGCGCGGGCCTGCGGCGCCAGGCTCATTTTTTCGGCGAAATGCTCGAACGACTTGTAGCCGCCGATCTGCTCGCGCAGGCCCACTGCTTCGCGCGCCTGTTTCGGGCCGATGCCCGGCAGCAGGGCGAAGTCGCGCTCGCTCATGTTGTTCGGGTCGAACAGCATGCGAGCGGCGGCCGGCGCCTCTTCCATCACGATCTCTTCGTCCTCGGCCGGCTCCGGCTCCACCGGCAATTGCGATGCTTGCGGCTGCCGCGACGGCTTCGAGAATTGCGGGAATTGCGGCGCCGGCGCGGGTTTTGCGGCCTGCGCGAGCTGCGGCTGGTGCGCGGGCTGCGATTGTTGCCCTTCAGCGGCCAGCCTTCTCTTGCGCGTTCTTTCGCGCAGTGCCTCGCGCTCGTCTTCGATGTCAACCAGGCGCTCCAGGAACTCGTGGCGCGCGAACCAGGCGTGCACCATGCTGACCAGCAGGAAGACGAACATGGCGCCCCTGAGCTGCCCCGCCAGCTCGGGGTGGTCCGGGGACATCAAGGCGAGCAGGAAGGCCGGCGTGCCGTAGGCGACGCCCCAGGCGATCCAGCGCGGATGCATCACCCGCAAGCCGGTGTAGACGAAGGGAAACCAGTAGAACCATATCGTCAGCACGCTCAGCAGGTACCAGCACTGGACGATCTCCCAGTTCCGGCCGCGCCCGGTGTGACCGACGCTGCTGTCGCCGCCATCGTTGTGGTTGCTGTCGATGATCCGCTCCCCGCCGCGCTAAAACGCCAGGTTCCTGCCGCCGCGCATCCCCTTGTCGCCTTCCTCGGCAACACTGGCGCTGACCGCGCGCTCATTGGCCCAGCGGCGAATCTGCTCGATCCGCTCTTTTTGCGTCACCGATAGCGGCACGGTGCTGCGCACGGCGCGCGAAAAATCGGTCCATTGCAGCGACCGCGATTCGGCGTAGGCGTCGAACAGCGCGGAAATCACCACCTGCTCGATCTCCGCGCCGATGAAGCCTTCGGTAACGTCGGCCAGCTTGGCCAAAGCCTCCGGGGTGACCTGGAGATTGCCGATCACTTCCGGATGCTTCAGGCGCTTTCCCATGTGCAGGCGAAAAATGTCCAGGCGCTCCTGCCGCGTCGGCAGGTCGACGAAAAAGATCTCGTCGAAGCGCCCTTTGCGCAGCAGCTCCGGCGGCAGCCGCTCGATGTTGTTCGCCGTCGCGATGACGAATACCGGCTTGGCCTTCTCCTGCATCCAGGTGAGGAAGGAGGCGAACACGCGGTTGGAAGTGCCGCCGTCGCCTTCCTCGGAATTGGAAAAGCCCTTCTCGATTTCATCGATCCACAGGATCGAAGGGGAAACTGCCTCGGCGGTGCGCAGCGCGCGGCGCAGGTTTTCTTCGCTCTGGCCGATGTAGCTGCCGAAGATGCGCCCGACATCCAGGCGCAGCAGCGGCAATTGCCAGGCCGCGCCGATCGCCTTGGCCAGCAGGCTCTTGCCGCAACCCGGAATGCCGGTGACCAGCACGCCCTTGGGCGCCGGCAGATTGTACTTTTGCGCGGAGTCCAGCCAGCTCTTGTCGCGTTTTTTCAGCCAGCGCTTGAGGTTTCCCAAGCCGCCGACTTCGTCGATCTTCACATCGCTTTTGACGAATTCGAGAATGCCCGCCTTGCCGACGATCTGGCGCTTTTCCTCGTAGATGATGTCGATATCCTGTGGCCGCAGGGTGGCGTCGCGCACCATCGCGCGGGCAAAGGCGTTCTCCGCCTCATGCAGGGTCAGGCCGAGCGCGGCGTTGGCGAAGCTCTCGATGTCCTTCTCTTCCAGGGTCACCTTGACGCGCCCGCTGGCCTTGTTGCCTTCGATCATGCCGTTGAACAGGGTGCTGAGGTCGGCCACCGAGGGCAGGTCGAAATCGAGTACCGTGATCTCCTTTTCCAGCTCTACCGGCAGGCGCACCACCGGCGACAGGAAGACGATGCATTTCGGCTTGGCGCCCTGTTTGAACATGACCGAAAGGTCGCGCAGTTTGCGCACTACCTGATGGTCTTTTTCCCGATTCTCCGAGCCGAAGAAGACGTGGAAGTCCTTGAACACGAAGATCGCGGAATCAACGTGGCGCTCCACCGCGGCCAGCGCCCCCATCGGCGATTCGGTGGCCTCGCCCGGCGGGGCACCCGGCCCCACCAGGCCGTCGGTCAGGCTCCAGGTGAATACCGCGCGCGGCGTGCGCACGCGGGCAGCGTCGCGCGCCACCTCGCGGATCAGGCCCAGTACGCGCTCTTCTTCCCAGGTGCCGACGTAGATATAAGGGAACCTGGCGCGCAACAGATGCGTGAAAGCCAGCGAAAATTCAGCCATCGAAGCGCGGCGTGGAATGGTTGTCGGACATTCGAGTATATCTCCCAAACGATGGCGCTATCGGCGCGTGCGCAAGGGACCGGACTGCCAAAGTGCAGCCGGCCGGCCATGAAACGAAAAATGTGCGGACTCATCCGCCGCCATATACCTTGACCACCCGGTACAGAAATTCCAACCCGCCATAGAGCGAGTCCACCGGGATGCGCTCGTTCAGCCCGTGCACCCCGGATCCATCAGGGTCGCGGAACAGCCCCGAGATGCCGTAGGTGTAGATGCCGGCGTTGTTGAGAAAGCGGCCGTCGGTGGCTGCCACCAGCATGGTCGGCACGATCGGCACGCCGGGCCACATCTGCCCGGCCACCTGCTCCACGGGTGCCAGAATCTCGCGCGTCAGCGGCGGCGCGGGGGAGAGCGTGGGCTCGCCCACAGGGGTGACGCTGATCTTGTCATCGGCCAGCACGCGCACCAGGGTACGCTGCACCTCCTCCACCGGGTCGCTGGGCAGGATGCGGCAGTTCACCGTGGCACGGGCACGC
Organism: Burkholderiales bacterium; assembly: GCA_036271855.1. Classification (GTDB taxonomy): domain Bacteria; phylum Pseudomonadota; class Gammaproteobacteria; order Burkholderiales; family JAEUOS01; genus JAQGMJ01. The sequence goes on along the minus strand of DATAZV010000368.1, from coordinate 2,712 downwards.
TGCGGCAGGGCATTTGTAGCGTGGCCGCCTTCGAGCATGGTGGCGACGCAGGTAGTACGAAATGTCGCGTTGAACGCCGGGTCGCGCGACAGGCGGGCCATCGCCTCGGGGTCGGGCGGCTCGCGCAGGATGGCCTGCATGTCGGCCGCGGCCTGGCCGGTTTCAAGTTTCGCCATGCGCTCGAAGTAGGCGCGCGTGGCTTCCGACAGCTTGAAAGGAAAGTCGAAGGCCGCCAGGCGCGCCAGGCCGCCGGCCAGATGATAGATGGCGTTGTCCTTCACCGGCACCGCGCTGTGGCCGCCGTGGTTGGTGGTTTCCAGTGTGTAGGTCTCGAACACCTTCTCGCCCGCCTGCACGTTCAGGCGCAGGGGCTTGCCGGCGCGGTCGCGCAGGCCGGTGCCGCCTTCGTTCAGGGCGAACTCGGCGTCGATCAGCGGGCGATGGTTTTTCAGCAGGTATTCGACGCCGTTATACGGCGAGGGAATGATCTCCTCATCGCAGGTGAGCGCCAGCACGATGTCGCGCTGCGGGCGGTAGCCTTCGGCGTGGTAGCGGATCAGGTTGTGGACAAAAATGGAAGCCATCGCCTTGTCGTCGAAGGCGCCGCGGGCGTAGAAGTAGCCGCCCTCTTCCACCAGCTTGAAGGGGTCGCGCTGCCAGTCTTCACGCTTGGCCTCGACCACGTCGATGTGGGCCAGCAGGAGCATCGGCTTTTTCGCGCCGGTACCCTTGTAGCGCACCACCAGGTTGCCTTTTTTCGGCGCGCCCGGCGGCACCAGCAAGTGGATGTCGGCAGCCGGGATGCCGCCGGCCTTCAGGCGCGCCGCCATCGCCTGGGCGGCGGCGGTGCAACTACCCACCGAGTCGGTGGTGTTGATTTCCACCAGCTCCTTGTAGAGGGCGCGAAAGCGCTGCTGGTCGGCGCTGGGCTGGCCGGCGGCAAGCTGCGCAAACAGCGCCAGGCCGGTGCAAGCCGTTGCGACGGCAAATCGAAAGCTGTTGTGCATATCTGTTCTTCCTCGCTTCAGGGCATCGCCGGCTCCGCAGCCTTGCCCGGGACACCGCAATGCCTGTGCCAGATCCACGTTCCAATCATACGGGATCGCTGCTGCCGCCGACGCCCGCTTTCGCGGCGAAGATGTATATTGGAGCCCAGGCGTATGGGCGCAGCGCCATGATTCAGGAGACAAAAGCGCCCGCGCGACCCGCGCTGCGGGCGACGCCTGGCCCCCATGCCCGCCGGCAACGGCGCGAGAGGCACGAGCGTCCTTACGAGGAGGGCAGCACATGACCAACAAGATTTCCGTCGCGGCATCCGCGGTGCAGCCGGGCGACCACATCTACAACGGCACCGGCACCAATGCGCACCCGACCTTCGCCTGGGAAACCGTGACCGAAGCCGGCAATGTCGACGGCCTGATCCGCCTGATCACCGGCGACCTCAAGGGCCTGCACGGCGAATTCTGGCTGGAGCCGGAGGAGCAGATCGTGGTGATCCGCTATCCGGCGGGCACGGCGACGGCAGCTCCGCGGTAACGGGCCGCGCCGGCCGCGGGTGGTATGCTCCGGGTCATCAGCTTGTCGGCGAGGGTGCCTGCCCGATTGCGCGGGCGCCGATCCCCTCCGCAATATTATTTCCAGGCTGCAGGCGCGTAGTGGCGCCGGAGGTCAAGCACATGTTCCCTTGTTTATCATCTGATCGCCGCCGCCAGCGCCTGGGTCTGGCCGCGGCCGGCGCCGCGCTGGCCCTGGCGATGCAGGTGCCGGCCAGCGCCGCAACACATAGCAGCTCGCACTCAGGCAGCCGCCCCAGCACCAGCCACGGCACCTGGCACGGAAGTTCGGGCGCACGCGTCTATCCGCGCCCGTTTTTCCGTGGCTTCATTCCGCTGCCGCTACCGCCGCTGTATTACGATCCGCCGGCCGCCTACTACCCCGGCTACCCGTACGGATACAACTATGGGGTTGGCAACTATGATCCCTCGGGTGCCTACCTGCCGCCACAGGACCAGGGGCCGAGCACCTACGTCGAGGCGCCCAACTACATCACCGCGCCGTCCGCCGCCACCCCGCAGTTGCCCCTGGAGCAGCGCGCCCAGCGCCTGAAGGACATGTGTGCCAAGGGCCTGTTTACGCCTGAGGAATGCTCCAGCCGGCGCCAGGAATTGCTGAACCAGATGTAGAAGGGCACGCCGTCCGGCGTACCCGTGCCACGAGCGCTACTCGATGCGCGCGCCGCTGTCGGCCACTGCCTTGCCCCATTTGCGCATTTCCGAGCGGATGTGCGCACCGAACTCTTCCGGCGAAGCACTCGACAGCGGCTCGCCGCCGAGCGTCGAGAGGCGCTCGCTCATTTCCGGCGCCTTCATGATGCGATTGAGCTCGGTGTACATGCGCATGACGATGGGCGCGGGCGTGCCGACCGGAAACACCGCGCCCAGCCAGGCGCCGGACTCGTAGCCCGGCACGCCCTGCTCGGCCACCGTCGGCGTGTCGGGCATCAGGGCCGAGCGCCTGGCGCTGGCCACCGCCAGCAGGCGCACGCGGCCGGCGCGCACCTGCGGCAGGGCGTAGACGGCGGTGTCGAAGACGAAATCCACCTGGCCGCCCATGACGTCGGTAAAGGCCGGCGGGCTGCCCTTGTAGGGCACGTGGCGGATGTCCATGCCGGTGGCGGCCTTGAGCATTTCCATCGACAGGTGGGAAGTCGAG
>DATAZV010000367.1:0-2173 GCA_036271855.1 Burkholderiales bacterium | reverse complement strand
TCGATGTAGGCCTTGAACAAGGGGTGGCCCTTGCGCGGCGTCGAGGAAAATTCCGGGTGGAACTGGCAGCCGATGAACCAGGGGTGGCCGGGCAGCTCGATCATTTCGCACAGCGCCTCGCCGGTGGCCGCCACCTTGGCGCGCGCCGACACCACCAGGCCGGCCTTTTCCAGCTGGCCCAGGTAATGGTTGTTCACTTCATAGCGATGGCGATGGCGCTCGTTGACCGTGGTCGAATGGTAGATCTGCTCGACCTGGCTGCCCGCCACCACGGTGGCCGGCTGCGAACCCAGGCGCATGGTGCCGCCCATGTCGGAATTGGCGCTGCGCCGCTCGACCTTGCCGTCGCGGTCCTGCCATTCGGTGATCAGCGCCACCACCGGGTGCGGCGAATCGACGTCGAACTCGGTGCTGTTGGCGCCGGACAAGCCCGCCATGTGGCGCGCGTATTCGATCACCGCCAGCTGCATCCCCAGGCAGATGCCCAGGTACGGAATTTGGTTTTCGCGCGCATAGCGGATCGCCTTGATCTTGCCTTCGACCCCGCGCACGCCGAAGCCGCCCGGCACCAGCACCGCGTCGAATTCGGCCAGCGCCTTGGCCAGCGTTGCCTCGTCGGCATCGCCCAGCGCCTCGGAGTCCACATAGCGGATGCGCACCCGCGCCTTGTTGTGGATGCCGGCGTGGATCAATGCTTCGTTGAGCGACTTGTAGGAGTCCGCCAGGTCGACATACTTGCCGACCATCGCGATGGTCACTTCCTCGCGCGGATTTTCCAGGTCGTTGATCAGCGCGGCCCAGGCCGAGAGGTCGGCCGACTTCGCCACCACGCCCAGCTTGTGGCACACCAGCTCGTCGAGCATCTGCTGGTGCAGCATCGCCGGCACCTTGTAGATGGTGTCGGCGTCCCACACCGACACCACCGCGCGCGCCGGCACGTTGCAGAACAGCGCGATCTTCTTGCGTTCTTCCTCGGGAATCACGCGGTCGGAGCGGCACAGCAAAATGTCCGCCTGGATGCCGATCTCGCGCAGTTCCTTCACCGAGTGCTGGGTCGGCTTGGTCTTGATCTCGCCCGCCGAGGCGATGTAAGGGACCAGCGTAAGGTGGATGTAGCACACATCGTCGCGCGAATTTTCCAGCCCCATCTGGCGGATCGCCTCGAGGAAGGGCAGCGACTCGATGTCGCCCACCGTACCGCCGACTTCGACGATCGCCACTTCGGCGGCGTCGCCCGTGCCCTCGCCCGCGCCCTTGCGGATGAATGCCTTGATCTCGTCGGTGATATGCGGAATCACCTGCACCGTGCGCCCGAGGTACTCACCACGGCGCTCCTTCTTGATCACGCTCTCGTAGATCTGGCCGGTGGTGAAATTGTTCCACTTGCGCATTCTCGTCGAGGAGAAACGCTCGTAGTGCCCAAGGTCAAGGTCGGTCTCGGCGCCGTCTTCGGTGACATACACCTCACCGTGCTGAAACGGGCTCATCGTGCCGGGATCCACGTTGATGTACGGGTCCAGCTTGATGTTGGTGACTTTGATGCCGCGCGATTCGAGAATGGCGGCTAGTGACGCGGCGGCAATGCCCTTCCCAAGGGAAGAAACCACGCCACCGGTGACGAAAACGTATTTGGTCATGTGCTGACGTCTTCGGAAATTTGAATTTTACACTAATTGCCCGATGCTTTCAGGAAAACATGCGTCCGCGCGTGCCTCGCCGCCGCGTCCGGCGTCAGCGCCCTCCTACGCCGCGCAACGCCCGCAGCCGACAGCCCCGGGCACCCGCCTTGCATAAGATCGGCACATCGTCACAACCAAAAAAAGAGGCAGGCCATGTTATTCGACTACAACGGCATCATCGGCTTGGTCATCCTCGCCCTGGACATCTGGGCGATCATCAACATCGTCAAAAGCGGCGCGCCCGATACGAACAAAATCCTGTGGGTGGTAATCGTCATCCTGCTGCCGCTGATCGGCCTGATCCTCTGGTTTTTCCTGGGGCCCGGCCGCAAGCACGGCCTGCCCTAACCGCAGAGCGCACGCATCCGGCGCCCGCGCCGTCCGCCCGAACGGACTGCGCGGGCGTTTTGTTTTGCGCGCGCCGCCCGCATAGGCCCCTGGCGCAACCACTAAAGATGGACGAAACGCGTCTCGGGGGTTTATCCGCGCTGGCC
>DATAZV010000366.1:0-3886 GCA_036271855.1 Burkholderiales bacterium | reverse complement strand
GCCTTCGATCTCGATCTCAGTGATGGCGGCGCCCGGCAGCGAGGACAACAGCACGCGGCGTAGGGCATTGCCCAGCGTGTGACCGAAGCCGCGTTCGAACGGTTCGATCACGATACGCGCGTGGCGCGGCGACACGGGTTGCACCTTGACGACCCGGGGCTTCAAAAACTCATTGATCGATCCCTGCATGGATATCACCTACGTTAACTAACCGGGGAACCGCCGCAGCGGGCTGCTGCGTTATCGATAATCTCTACTTGGAATACAACTCGACGACCAGGCTCTCGTTGATATCCGGCAGGATTTCCTGCCGATCGGGAACCGACTTGAGGATTCCGGAGAACTTCTTGTCGTCCACTTCCACCCAATCCGGAAAGCCGACTTGCGCGGCGATCGTGAGGGCGGCCTGAATGCGCGTCTGCTTCTTGGCTTTCTCGCGCAAGCTGACCACATCGCCGGCCTTGCACTGATAGGAGGCGATGTTGACCAGCTTCTCGTTCACGGAGACGGCCTTGTGGCTCACCAGCTGACGCGCCTCGGCGCGGGTCGCGGCGAAGCCCATGCGGTAGACCACGTTGTCCAGCCGGCACTCCAGGAATTGCAGCAGGGTCTCGCCCGTGGCGCCCGGACGGCCGGCCGCCTTCTGGTAGTAGTTGCGGAACTGGCGCTCCAGCACTCCGTACATGCGCCGCAGCTTCTGCTTCTCACGCAGCTGCAATCCATATTCCGACAAGCGCTGCTTGCGCTCGCTCTTCACGCCGCCCGGCGGCACTTCGAGCTTGCACTTCGACTCGAGAGGCTTCACACCGCTCTTCAGGAACAGATCGGTTCCCTCGCGACGAGACAGCTTACATTTCGGACCGGTGTACTTTGCCATTACGAACCTTTGTGCGAACTTTCTGAGAACGTTAGACGCGGCGCTTTTTCGGCGGGCGACAACCGTTATGGGGGATCGGAGTCACATCTTCAATGTTGGTGATCTTGAGCCCGCACCCATTCAGTGCGCGGACGGCGGATTCACGGCCGGGACCGGGGCCCATCACCCGCACTTCCACATTCTTCACGCCATGTTCCTGCGCGGCGTTGCCTGCGCGCTCGGCGGCAACCTGGGCCGCGAACGGGGTCGACTTGCGCGAGCCGCGGAAACCGCAGCCGCCCGAGGTCGCCCAAGACAGGGTGTTGCCCTGCCGATCGGTGATGGTGATGATGGTGTTGTTGAACGAGGCATGCACATGCGCAATCGCATCGAGCACATTCTTCCGGACCTTTTTCCGGACCGGTTTGCCGCTCTGCGCGCCGCCGCCGCCTTGACCTGCTTGTTTCTGATCAGCCATATAACTCTCGTTTTAAACCTTGCCCGGGGGCGCGTTCATCTTCACCGCCTGCTTGCGCGGTCCCTTGCGCGTGCGGGCATTAGTGCGCGTGCGCTGGCCGCGCATCGGCAGGCCCTTGCGATGCCGGATGCCCCGGTAACAGCCCAAATCCATCAGGCGCTTGATGTTCATCGATACTTCGCGCCGCAGATCGCCCTCGACCGCGAATTTGGCGACCTGGGAGCGCAGCGAAGCGACCTCCGCGTCGGTGAGATCCTTCACCTTGACGTTGTACTTCACGCCGGCTGCGTCGCAAATGCGCGCCGCGCGGCTGTTTCCAATGCCGAAAATATGGGTCAGGCCGATGACCACATGCTTGTTCATCGGTATGTTGATGCCGGCGATACGCGCCATCTAGTTCTCCACCCGCGCCCAGGAAAAAAGGGGCGGCATAATATACGAAAATTGCCCAGATATCAATTTGTTACCCGGGCGCTGCGCGCCACCTTTCAACGGGTCGATGCAACCCGACTGATAAGCGCGCTGCGCGCGCGGGAAAATCGCGTTTCGGCCGTTATCCACGCTAGCCCTGGCGCTGCTTGTGCCGGGCGTCGGACGAGCAAATGACATAGACGATGCCGCGGCGCCGCACAATTTTGCAGTTTTTGCAGATCTTCTTCACCGAAGGACGAACTTTCATTTCTTACTCCCGATGCCCCGCAGGCTGGCCTTTTTCATCAGGCCCTCATATTGGTGCGACATCAAATGCGATTGCGTCTGTGCGACGAAATCCATGACGCCGACGACGATGATCAACAAGGAGGTGCCGCCGAACTGGAAAGGAACGCTCGGATTCACCATGCGAATGATTTCAGGCAGCAGGCACACCGCCATGATGTACAGACCGCCCCACAAGGTCAGCCGGGTCAGCACCTTGTCGAGATAGTCCCCGGTCTGCTGCCCGGGACGAATTCCAGGTATGAACGCGCCGGCCTTCTTCAGGTTGTCCGCCGTGTCGCGCGCATCGTACACCAGGGCGACGTAGAAGAAGGCAAAGCCGATGATCAAGAGCGCGAACAGCAGCACGTGCAACGGCTGGCCGTAGCCAAGCACGACGGCAACCTTCTGCAGCGTCCTCTGGATGGCATTGGGGTTCGGACTGTTGCCGAAGAATTGCGCGATGGTGGCGGGGAACACCAGCAGGCTGGAAGCGAAAATCGGCGGAATGACGCCTGCCATGTTGAGCTTGAACGGCAGATGCGTGCTCTGCCCCTGCATCATGCGGCGCCCCACCTGGCGCTTGGCATAGTTCACCTGGATCTTGCGCTGTGCGCGCTCGACGAACACGCAGAATAGAGTCACCAATATCACGACCACCAGAATGAGCAGTACGATCAGCGGGTTCATTTCGCCCGAGCGCACCATTTCCAGGGTATTGCCGATGGCCCGCGGCAGGCCTGCGATGATGCCGGCGACGATGATCATGGTGATGCCGTTGCCGATGCCGCGCTCCGTAATCTGCTCGCCCAGCCACATCACGAACAAGGTGCCCGTGGTGATCGACACTGTGGCGATGAACAGGAACTGCGGGCCCGGGTTCGGCACCAGATTGCCGCCCGAATTCTGAATCGCCAGCGCGGCGCCAAAACCCTGGAACGCCGCCAGCAGCACGGTGCCGTAGCGCGTGTACTGCATCAGCTTGCGCCTTCCGGATTCACCATCCTTGCGGATCTGGGCCCAGGGCGGATAGACCATCGAGGCCATCTGGATGATGATGGAGGCGGTGATGTAGGGCATCACGTTCAAGGCGAATATGCTGAAGCGCTGCAGGGCGCCGCCCGAGAACATGTTGAACATGCCGAGCAGAGTGCCGTTCTGAGTCGAGAAGAAGGCGGCAAACCGGGCCGCGTCGATTCCCGGCACCGGGATGAACGTGCCCATCCGATACACCACCAGCGCGCCCAGCAGGAACCACAGACGCTTGCGCATCTCCGCAAAGCGCGTCATGTCCCCCAGGGCTGCGGTCGGATTGGTGGTGGCCACGGCTTCTTAGACCTCGAAACGCCCGCCGGCCGACTCGACCGCGCTCTTGGCGCCCTTGGTCGCCGTGATCACCTTGTCCTTGATGACGTAAGCCTTGGTGACCGCGCCTGAGACGATGATTTTCACGAGTTTCGTCGCCTCGGGCACGAGATTCGCCTCGATCAAACCGGCCAAGGTGACTTCACCACCCTCGACCCGCATCAAATCGGTCAAAGTCAGCTCGGCGCGCGACGCCTTCATGGCGGAACGAAAACCGATCTTGGGCAAACGCCGCTGCAAGGGCATCTGGCCGCCTTCGAATCCGACCTTGTGATAGCCGCCCTTGCGCGCCCGCTGCCCCTTGACGCCGCGGCCGCAGGTCTTGCCCTGGCCCGCGGAGGCGCCGCGGCCGACCCGCAGGCGGGTTCGCTTGGAGCCGGCACCCGGCTTGATGGTATTTAATCGCATGTTCTTGATCTCACTCTCAGGCCTTTCCCGAACCCAGTGCAGTCTCTACTTTGAGCATGTGGCTGGCCGCATTGATCATGCCG
>DATAZV010000365.1:0-4842 GCA_036271855.1 Burkholderiales bacterium | reverse complement strand
CATCTTGATGTTGGCGTCCTTCACCACCTTGCCCCATTTGGCCAAGTCGGCCTTGTTGTACTCCAGCAGGTGTTCGGGGCTGCAGGACTCGGCGTTCATGCCCAGCTTGGCGTAGCGCTCCTGCATGTCGGGCGCGGCCAGGGCGGCGACGGTGGCGCGGTTGAGGATGTCGATGATGGGTTTGGGCGTTTTCGCGGGAGCGTAGAGCGCAGTCCAGATGATCACTTCGTAACCGGGCACGCCGGACTCGGCAATCGTCGGCACTTCCGGCAGGTCCTTGTAGCGCTTCAGGCTCGCCACGCCCAGCGCACGCACCTTGCCGGTCTTGATGTTGGGCAGGGCCGAAGGGATGTTGTCGAACATCAGCGAGATGTTGCCGGCCAGCACGTCCATCGCCGCCGGGGCGGCGCCCTTGTAGGGCACGTGCAGGAGTTTGGTGCCGGTGGCGGCGGCGAACAGTTCACCGCTCAAGTGATAGGTGCTGCCGATGCCGGAGGAGGAATAGCTGAGCTTGTTCGGATTGGCCTTGGCATAGGTGATCAGTTCGGCGATGGTTTTTGCCGGCACCGAGGGGTTGACCACCAGCACGTTCTCGATGGTGGCGGTGAGCGAAATCGGCGCGTAGTCGCGGATCGGGTCGTACGGCACCTTGGTGTTGAGCACCGGGTTGGCCGACATGATGGACGAACTGCTGAGCAGCAGCGTATAGCCGTCCGGCGCGGACTTGGCGACGAATTCCGCACCGATGCCGCCGGTGGCGCCGACGCGGTTTTCGGGCACCACCGACTGCTTGAGCGACTCCGACAGCTTTTGCGCCACCAGGCGCCCGACGATGTCTGCCGGGCCGCCGGCGGCGAAGGGGATGATCATGCGGATCGGGTGGTCGGGGTAGGTCTGGGCCTGCGCGGTGGCTGCGGCAAGCGCCAGGGCGCAGCCGAGCAATGCGCGGCGCGCGGCGAATCGAGTGGATTGCGGCTTCATTTTGTCTCCCGTTATTTTTCGCTGCGCCTGCTTAATCGATTTTCAGGTTGGCTTCTTTTACCAGTTTCGCATAGCGCGCGGTGTCGGCGCGCACGATCGCCGCGAACTCTTCCGGCGTGCGCGTCACGGTGTCGTCGGCACCGGCATCGGCCAGCTGCTTTTTCACCTCGGGTACGCGCATCACGCGCATGATCTCATCGTGCAGCTTGTTCACGATGGGCGGCGGCGTGCCGGCGGGGGCGAACACGCCGTACCAGGTCGCCATCACGTAGCCCGGCAGTCCCGCTTCCTCGACCGTGGGCACGTCGGGAAAATCGGCCATGCGGCGGGTACTGGAAATGCCCAGGGCCCGCAGCCGGTTGGCGCGCACGAAGGGCGACGCGGCGGCAACGGTGTCGAAAGCCACCAAGTGCTGGCCGGCGAGCAGGTCCTGCATCGACTGGCCGCTACCCTTGTAAGGCACATGGACAAGGTCGACGTGGGCCATGGTCTTGAACATCTCCCCGGCGAGGTGCGGGCTGCTGCCATTGCCCGCCGACGGAAAGGTGAGTTTGCCGGGATTTGCGCGGGCGTAGGCAATCAGTTCCCTGATGTTGTGTACCTGGGTGAGGTTCGGGTGCGCGAGCACGAAGCTGGGCACCGAGGCGGTAAGTGTGATCGGCGCGAAGTCGCGGGTCACGTCATAGCCGAGGTTGCGGAACAGGCTGGGCGCGATCGCGTTCACCGACACGTGGCCCATCATGATGGTGTAGCCGTCGGGCGCGGACTTGGCGACCATGGCGGCGGCCACGGTGCCGGTGGCGCCGGGACGGTTTTCGATCACCACCTGCTGGCCCATCGCCTCCGACAGTCGCGGCACGATGATGCGCGCCACCACGTCGGTGCCGCCGCCGGGCGGAAAGCCGACGACCATGCGGATCGGGCGGTTCGGGTAGGCCTGCGCGGCGGCATCGCCCGCCGCCGTGATGAACATGGCGGCGAGCATGCCAAGGGCTGCCAGCAAGGTGCGCTGTTTCATTTTGTCTCCAACGGCGAAGAGCCGCGGTCGTCTATGCGCGCCGCGTGCTTGACGCCTGGTTTTGCTTGTGGAAATAATCCGCCGCGCGCTTTTGCCACACGCTCTCGCCTGCTAACCAGCAAGCACGGTGGCGCATTATAGGGAGCGCGACGCGGCGGCGTCAGCCGCCTTTTACGGAATTCATTGTTTCCCGAATCGAAACCATCATGGCCAAAACCAGACGCTTCAAGCAAATCACCCTCGACGACCTCGACCCGGAAGGCCGCAAGCTGGGCGAGCAGATCATGAGTTTTTCCTCCGTCGGACTGGGCGGGCCGTATAACCCGATGCTGCGCAGCCCGGTGATGGCGGATCGTCTGAAAAAGCTGCTCGACTATTTGCGCTTCACCAGTTCGCTGCCGCTGCGCCTGAACGAATTCGCCATCCTGATCCAGGCGCGCCTGTGGAGTTCGCAGGTGGAGTGGTACGCCCACTACCCGCTGGCGATCAAGGCCGGCCTGCCGGCGGCGGTGGCCGATGAGCTGAAGCTGCACAAGCGGCCTTCCGGAATGAAAGACGATGAGGCACTGGTATACGACTTTTGCATGGAGCTTTCGACCAAGCACTGGGTCAGCGACGAGTTGTTCAACCGCGCCAAGACCCTGCTGGGCGAGCAGCAACTGGTCGACCTGGTGGCCGTCAGCGGTACCTATGTAACAGTGGCGATGCTGCTCAACACCGCGCAGGAAGGCGTGCCGGAGGGCAAGGAACTGCCGTTTCCGGAAGTCGCATAAGGCGACTGCCAGAAATTCCGCCGGCCCGCGCACAGCCGGCGGACCTGCTTTTCCGCTTGACTTGGGAAAAGACTTGGGTTGAAATAGTACGAACGTTCGCTTTTTAACCTGAGTCCATGACCCCGACCAAACCGAGCAAAGGCACCCAGACCCGCGAGCGTATTCTTGATGCGGCGCTGGAAATCGCCAGCCGCGACGGCCTGGAAGGCCTGACCATCGGCTTGTTGGCAGAAGCACTGGCAATGTCCAAAAGCGGAGTGTTCGCTCACTTTGGCAGCCGCGAGGAATTGCAGATCGCGGTCATCGACGAGTATGGCCGGCGCTTTCTGGACGACGTGTTCCATCCGGCCTTGCGCCTGCCGCGCGGCCTGCCGCGCCTGGCCGCCATGTTCGAAAACTGGCTGTACCGGGTGCAGCACGTGGAGATTCCGAAGGGCTGCGTGTTCATTTCCGGCGCCTTCGAGTTCGACGACCGCGAAGGCCCGGTACGCGACCGTATGGTGCTGGTGAGCAGCGGCTGGCGCGACGAAATGCTCAAGGCGGTGCGCCTGGCGGTGGCCGAGGGCCACCTGCGCGCCGACTGCGACCCCGAGCAGTTGCTGTTTGAAATCTACGGCACCATGCTGGCCCTGCATCACGACGCCCGCCTGCTGCGCGACCCGCGCGCGGTGGAGCGCGCCCGCGCCAGTTTCGTCCGCGCGATCCAGGCTTACGGCACGCCGGCCGGCGCGGCGCTGATGCAGTCCCCCGCCGATCAACGGGGCTCCGCGCTGCGCGCGGCCTGAACCTTTTCGTTCCAATCCACTTCCGACAAGGCCTGAAAAAAATGGCGCAATACCAAGCCCCCCTGCGCGACATGCAGTTCGTGCTGCACGAAGTGCTGAACGTCGAAGCGACGCTGCAAAAACTGCCGGCGCATGCCGAAGTCACCCGTGATCTGCTCGACCAGGTGCTGGAAGAAGGCGGCAAGTTCTGCGCCGAAGTGCTGTTTCCGCTCAATGCGGTGGGCGACCGCGAGGGCTGCACCCTGGATGCGGCCACGCACGAGGTGAAGACGCCGGCCGGCTTCAAAGCGGCATACAAACAGTTCGTTGCCGCCGGCTGGCCGGCGCTTTCCTGCGACCCCACCTATGGCGGCCAGGGCTTGCCGCATGTGGCGCAGGGAGCGTTCCAGGAAATGATGAACTCGGCCAACCAGGCCTGGACCATGTACCCGGGGCTGACCCATGGTGCCTACCAGGCGCTGCTGGCGCATGGCACCGAGGCGCAAAAGACCACGGTGCTGCCGAAATTGATCGAAGGGACGTGGACCGGCACCATGTGCCTAACCGAGCCGCATTGCGGCACCGACCTTGGCCTGTTGCGTTCGCGCGCCGAGCCGCAAGCGGACGGCACTTACAAGATCACCGGGGGCAAGATTTTCATTTCCTCCGGCGAGCACGACATGGCGGACAACATCGTCCACCTGGTGCTGGCGCGCCTGCCGGATGCGCCGCCCGGCACCAAGGGGATTTCGCTATTCCTGGTGCCCAAGTATATGTACGGGGCCGATGGCACGCTCGGTGCGCGCAACCCCATCACCTGCGGCGCGCTGGAGCACAAGATGGGCATCCACGGCAATTCCACCTGCCAGATGAACCTGGATGGCGCGGTCGGCACGCTCGTCGGTGAGCCGAACAAGGGGCTGAACGCCATGTTCGTGATGATGAACGGCGCGCGTTTAGGCGTGGGCATGCAGTCGCTCGGCCTGATGGCCACGGCCTACCAATCCTCCGCCGCTTATGCGAAGGAGCGCATCCAGAGCCGCTCGCTGTCCGGCCCGAAGGCGAAGGACAAGCCGGCCGACCCGATCATCGTCCACCCGGACGTGCGGCGCATGCTGCTGACGCAGCGCGCCTACCTCGAAGGCTCGCGCGCCTTTGCCTACTGGATCGCGCTGCAGTCCGACATCGCGCATTACTCGGACGACGAGGACGACCGCAAGGATGCCGAGGACATGCTGACCCTGCTGACACCGGTGATCAAATCCTTCATCACCGATGCCGGTTTCGAGTGCGCCAACCTGGCGAT
>DATAZV010000364.1:0-10502 GCA_036271855.1 Burkholderiales bacterium | reverse complement strand
ATGATGTCGGGCGTGCTCACCGGTAGCGGTTTTCTCTCCGCCGTCAGCAGCCCCTACAAGACGGCCAACAAGAGCAATTGCGGCCACATGATGATCGCGATGAATATCTCCGCCTTCCTGCCGCTGGAGAAATTCATCGAGCGCATGGGTGCTTTCGTCACCGAAATCAAGTCGGTGCCATTGGCGAAAGGCGTGGAGGAAGTGTTCTATCCCGGCGAGATGGAAGACCGGGCCAACGAACGCAACCGGCGCGACGGCCTGAGTCTGCCGCAGGACACGATGAACGACCTGGCGCGCATCGCCAAGGAGTGCGGGCTGGAGGCCAAGCTGCCCTTTACGGTGCAGGCGGGTTAGCGATCGGCGGGCGCGCCGCCCAGTTGTTGCGTGAGTTTCCCGGCCGCTTCGCGCAGCGCCGCCACCACACGCTCGGCCACTTTTGGATTCCAGCGGAACTCTGGAATCAGGAAGCCCAGGCTGCCGGCGATCTCGTTCTCTCCGTCGAAAAACGGCGCCGCCACGCCGACCGCGTTGGCGGTGCGATGCGCCTGGGTGATCGCATAGCCATCGGCGCGAATGCGCGCCAGAGCCTTGCGCAATTCGGTGAGATCGGGCTGCAGCTTTTTCACCGGCGATAGCTCGCCTTGCGCGGCGGCCGCTACGACTTCCTCCTGCGTCAGGTAGGCGAGTTGCACGCGGCAGGTCGCGCCCCATAGCAGCGGCTCGAGGCGATTGAGTTCGATGTTGTAGCGCATCGGGTCCTGCGGAAAGCAGGTGGCGGCGTGGAACATGCGCAACTGCGGCCGTGCCAGCAGCGAGAGGATGGCCGTTTCGTTGAAGCGCGCCGACAACTCCTCGAGATACGGCGCGGCGAGGCGCCGATAAGGCATGCGCGCACCCAGGCGGCCCGCCATGCGGTACATCTCCAGGCCGGGGCCGAAGCTGCCGTCCGGCTCGTTTAACGCAAAGCCATTGGCGCGCAAAGTGGCGAGCAGGCGATGCACCGTGCTGCGCGGCAGGTTCAGGCGTTCTGCCAGGCTTTGCGCGCTTTCACCGGGGTGGTCCGCCAGCATGCGCAGCAGCATCAGCACGCGCTTGACGGTGCCGGTTTCCTTCTCCGGCAGCGCGGGCGCGAGAGTTTTTTTGGCTGGGCGAGCGGCGCTTTTCATCGTGGTGTTTGGTTTTTCGGCCATGCGGCGACGTTGACAAATGTCGACAATGCGCGGAATATTATCATTAAATGATTGGTTGTCTCATTTAATGAGATTTGATAAACGCGACGCGCGAGCAGTCGCCCTGGGTTGAGGAGCAAAAATGAAACTGGATTTGACGGGCCGCACAGCCCTGGTCACGGGCGCGAGCCAGGGCATCGGCCACATGACGGCGAGGTTGCTGGCCGAGGCCGGCGCGACGGTGCTGGGCGTGGCGCGGCGCCAGGAGTTGATCGAAAAGCTCGCTGGCGAAGTGAAGGGTCCGGGCAAGATACTGGCGCTGCAGGCGGACCTGTACCAGGCCGGCGCGCCCGAGCGCACCGCCGCCGAAGCCGAGCGCATCCTCGGCCGCGTCGACATCCTGATGAACGCCGCCGGCGGCAGCCGCCCGGTGCCCTTCGAGGCGACCAACGCGCAGTGGGAGGAGGGTATGACGCTGAACTTCTTTCGCATTCGCGAACTGGTGCACGCCATCGTACCGGGCATGCGCAAGCACAAATGGGGGCGCATCGTCACCTTCACCGGCACCTCGGAGCCGAAAATGCTTAACGCCGCGTTCACGGCGAAAGCGGCGGTGCACGTGTGGTCCAAGGGTCTGTCGCGTGAGGTCGCGGCCGACGGCGTGACCATCAATTGCCTGCAGCCGGGGCGCATCCGCAGCGAGCAGATCATGAAGCGCTATCCGACGCCGGAGGCCGAGGCGGCGTATGCGAAGGCAGAGATTCCGATCGGCCGCTTCGGTGAGCCGATCGAGATTGCAGCGCTGGCGCTGTTCCTCGCTTCGCCACAAGCCAGCTACATCACCGGTACGGTGATCCCGGTCGATGGCGGCTCCAGTTTTTTCGCTTTCTGAGGGCGCGATGGCGGGCGCGGCGAACACAGTCGGCAAAGGTGGGCCGACCGAGATCCAGAAGCTCGCGCAACTGGCGCATGCGGTGCGCTTCGAGGACCTGCCCGCCGAGGTGGTGGTGCGGGCCAAGCTGCATGTGCTCGATACACTCGGCTGCGCCTACGGCGCGCATGACAGCGAAGTCGCGCATGCGGTGCGCAAGATGGCCGCGGACTGTGGCGGCAGCGCGCAGGCGACGCTGATCGGCAGCGGCGGACGTACCTCGGCGCCGCTGGCCGCGCTGGTCAACGGCAGCTTGCTGCGCTTTCTCGACGGCAATGACTATTATTTTTCGCGCGACCCGGCGCACCCTAGCGGCAACCTGGCGGCGATACTCGCTGCCGGTGAGCGCGAAGGGCGCAGCGGGCGCGACCTGATTGCCGCGCTGGTGGCTGCCTATGAAGTGCAATTGCGCCTGTGCGACTGTGCCGGCACGCCTTCGCTGTGGAAGCGCGGCTGGCATCACGCCACCAACGCGCAATTCTCCACGGCGGCAGCGGCCTCACGCCTGTTCGGCAACAGCGTGGAGCAGACCGCGCATGCGATGGCGATAGCCGGCAGCCAGCAGAACACGCTGGCGCAATTGCAAAGCGGCTCGATCTCGATGATCAAGGCCACGGCCGAAGCCTGGGTCGCCAAGGGCGGCGTAGAGGCCGCGCTGCTGGCGCGCCACGGCGTCACCGGGCCGATGACGCTGCTCGAGGGGCACGCGGGCTATGCTGCGATAGTCGCGGGCGAGGTGGATTTCGGTGCGTTGAGCGCGCCGCTGGACGGGCGTTATCGCCTGATGGAGACCAGCATCAAGCCTTATCCGGTGGTGGCCACCGCCGTCGCGCCGGTGCGCGCCGCGATCGAACTGCATCGCGCCGGTTTGCCCGATGTTGCCGAAATCGAAAAGCTGATCGTGCGGCTGCCGCGTTTCGCGCTGAACACGCCTTCGGCGGATGCCGGCCGCCGCTTTCCGGCGAACATCGAAAGCGCGCAGCACAGTTTTTATTTTTGCGCCGCCATTGCCCTGCTCGAAGGGGCTTGCGGCGAGGCGCAATTCATCGATGCCAAATACACCGACCCGGCGATCCGGCAACTGCTGGAGAAGGTGGAACTGGCCGAAGACCCGGCATTCAATGAGCTCTGGCCGCAATCGGCCGGCGGGGGCATTGAAGTGCGCTTGCGCAGTGGGGCCAAGCTGGCGCATGCCTGCCCCTATCCGCCGGGCCATCCGCGCAATCCCCTCAGCGAAGAAGAGCTGGCGCACAAGTTTTACGGTTACGCGGAGCCGGTGCTGTCGCGCACTGGAGCCGAATCCCTTTACCGCGCGGTGCTGCGTCTCGAAGAGTGCGCCGACCTGCGGGAATTCGCCACGTTACTGGCGCCACCTCAAACATAAAAATATTTCCCCATGAGGAGACAATCATGTTGCTGGTTTCAATGTTGCGCGCCGCCAGGCGGCTGGTACGGCCGCTATTGCTGCTGCCCCTGCTTTTCATTGGCGGCCTGACGCAGGCCCAGACTTATCCAAGCAAGGTCATCAAGCTGATCGTGCCGTTCCCGCCCGGCGGGCCGGCGGATATCATCGCCCGGCCGGTGGCGGAAAAGCTGGGCATTGCAATGGGCCAGCCGGTGGTGATCGAAAATCGCGCCGGCGCCAGCGGCACCATCGGTGCGGCCGCCGTCACCAGCGCGGCACCGGACGGCTATACCTTGCTGCTGGGCACTTCCAACGAAGTGACCATGAGCCCGACGATGTACAAATCGCTGCCCTACGACCCCAACACCGCGTTCGCGCCGATCACGCCGGTGGCGGATTTCCCCAACCTGCTGGTGGTGCGGCCCACCCTGGCGGCGAAAAACTTCACCGAGTTTGTCGCGCTGGCGCGCAGCCAGCGCCTCTCTTACGCGTCTTCCGGTATCGGCAGCACCAATCACCTGACGGCGGAGTTGTTCAAAAACCTCGCCAAGGTCGAGATCAACCACGTGCCCTACAAGGGCGGCGGCCAGGCCACCACCGACCTGGCGGGTGGCCATGTCGATGCGCTGTTCGCCACCATGCCTTCGGCGGTGGCCCTGGTCAAGGGCAACAAGATCCGCGCCATCGTCAGCACCGGCACGCGGCGCTCGGCGGCACTGCCGGAGGTGCCGATTACCAAGGAGGTCGGCATGCCGGAACTGGTGGTCACCACCTGGAACGGCGTTCTCGCGCCGGCCGGCACGCCGCGGGCTATCGTCGAGCGCCTGCACGCGGAACTGGCCAAGATCGTGGCTGACGCCGATTTCAAGGAAAAGATGAACGGCGTCGGTGCCGATCCCACGTTGCAGACACCGGATGAATTCCTCGCCTCGATCAAGAGCGACTACACGCGCTGGGCCGGCGTGATCAAGCGCGCCGGCATCACCGTCGAATGAGGAAAGCAACATGAGCGCAATGCTGGGTAGCGGCGTGCTGGCGCTGTGGCTGGATGTGGCGCCGGCGCTGGATCAAGAGACCGACCATTGGTACATCGACGAGCACATGCCCGAGCGGCTGGACATCGGCGGCTATTTGCGTGCCCGGCGATATGAGGCAAGTGAAGCTACGCCGAAATACCTCACCATGTTCGAGGCGGCCACGCCCGCCGCGCTGGCCAGCGAAGGCTACCTGCGCCTGGTGAAAAAGATCAGCGCGCAATCACAGCACATCCGCGCCGGCTTTTCCAATGTCGCGCGCAACACTTTTCGGGTTCGCGTGAGCCGCGGGCGCGGCCTGGGCGCGGTGATGCTCAGTGTTCGCCTGCAGGCTGCGGGAGTCGGCGCCCGCGCGGTCACGGCGATGGATGAGGCCGCGCCGCGATTGCTGCGCCAGCCCGGCATCGTCGGCGTGCATTGGCTCGAAGCTGCGCCGGAAGTACGTGCGGAAATGGACAAGGTGCGCGTCACCGGCGTGAACGATGCCATCGTCGACCACGTGCTGCTGATCGAGGCGGCGCGTGCGGTTGATGCGCAACGCGCGCTCGACCGCATGCTGCCCGCGGCCGAACTGGCCCGCATGGGCTGGTCGCTGGACAAGCGTGCTGTCTATCACCTGCTATACGAAGTATCCGGGCCGCCGGCGGACGCGGCTTCGGTATTGGGAGACCGGCAATGAAGCACGCACCGAAGTTATTGCTGGCTGTCGCGGCGGCCTGTGCCTGTGGTTCTGCTGTTGCGGCTTATCCCGACAAGCCGATCCACTGGATCGTGCCCTATCCGCCGGGCGGCACTACGGATGTGATCGCGCGCAACGTCGCGCAGTCGATGGCCGAACTGCTGGGCACCTCGATCGTGATCGAGAACAAGGCCGGCGCCGGCGGGCAGATCGCGATGAACGCGGTGGCCAAGGCCGACGGCGACGGCTATACCCTGCTGGTGAGCGACGCCAGCCTGGCTACCGCGCCCAGCCTGTACAAGACCCTGCCGTTCGACCCGATCAAGGATATGTCGGCGGTGGCGCTGTTCGTCACCGTGCCGCATATCGTGGTGGTCAACCCGAAGGTGCCGGTGAAGAATCTGGCCGAGCTGATCGCTCTGAGCAAGAAGGAGCCGAGCCAGATCTATTTCAGCTCCGGCGGCATCGGCTCGCCGCTGCATCTGGCCGGCGAGGCGCTGCGCCTGGAAACCGGCATCGCCTGGACCCACGTACCGTACAAGGGCGCGGGCCCGGCCATACTCGCGGTGGTCGCGGGTGAGGCGCAAGTTGCCACGCCTTCACTGCCGGCAGCCTTGCCGCAGGTGCAGGGTGGCAAGCTGGTGGCGCTGGCGGTGAGTAGCGCCAAGCGTGTTGCCTCGCTGCCCGATGTGCCCAGTATCGCCGAGGCCGGGTATCCCAAGGCCGCCGCGTTCGGCTGGGTCGGCCTGCATGCGCCAGTGAACGCACCCAAAGCGGTGACGGAAAAGCTGGAAGCCGCGGCCACGCAAGCGATGAAGGGTGCCGACCTGCGCAAGCGCATGCAGGACCAAGGGGCGGACATCGCCGCGCAGTCCGGCGTGGCCTACGGCAAGCTGGTGAGCGACGAGGCGGCGCGCTGGAAGGCGGTGGTGCAGGCGGCGGGGATCAAGCCGGAGTAGCGCCGCTTAATCCGCTTTGCGTTCCTTGAGCAGGAGCATGGCGATGGCGCCGATGCCCAGCAGCCCGACGCCGAGCAAGGTGCCGGACCTGACTTCGAGGGAACTGGCGTAGTCGACGCTGGAGTAGAGCAGGTAGGCGCACGCTGCGCAGAAGAGGATCGGCGTGAGCGGGTAAAACGGCACGCGGAAAGGCCGCTCGGCCTGCGGCTCGCGTGTCCGCAGGACGAACAGCGAAATGCCGGTGAGCAGGAAGAAAAACCAGAACACCGGCGCGGTGAAGTTCACCATGGTCTCGAAGCCGTTGCGCGTGAAGGTGCCGACGGCGATCAGCACCAGCGTGATCACCGCCTGCACGATCAGCGCGCGGCGCGGGCTGTCGGAGGCTTCGTCCCACTTGCCCAGCCAGGCCAGCGCCGGCCAGTCGCGCCCGGTCGAGTAGGCGCTGCGCGCGCCGACGATCACCGTGGAGTTGATCGAGGTGAAGGCGGAGATCGCCACCATCGCGGAGAGCAGTTTGGCGCCGGGCGTGCCCCAGGCGGCTTGCAGCAGGTCGGCGGCCACCGCGTCGGACTTCGCCATGCCGGCCAGTCCCAGGCCGTAGAGGTAGGCCAGGTTCACCGCGAGGTAGAGCACGGTGAGCACGGTGATGCTGATGATCAGGGTGCGCGCCAGCACGCGCTTGTCGCCGGCCACTTCCGCCGAAATGTAGGCGGCCTCGTTCCAGCCGCCGAAGGTGAGCAGCACCATCACCATCGCGAAGCCGAAGCCGGGCCCGAATAGCGGACCACCGGCAGCAGCAGTGGCAGCGGCCGCGGCGGGCGCCGGCGCTGCGCCGGGGCCGAGCAGGGCGGCAGCGATCACCACGAACAGGCCCAGCACCTCCACGCTGGTGAACCAGTTCTGCGCGGTGGCGCCCTGGCGCGTGCCGAGGTAGTTGATGCCGGTAAGCGCCAGCACCACCAGCACGGCATAGATGCTCGAGCCGTATTCGCCGAGCGACCAGATCTGCGCGCAATAGTCGCCGAACACAAAGGCCAGCAGGGCGATCGAGCCGGTCGCGATCACCGTGATGCGCGCCCAGGCAAACAGGAAGGCCAGGCGCTTGCCGTAGGCGCGCGCCAGGAAGTGATAGTCGCCGCCGGCACTGGGAAAGGCGCAGGCCAGTTCCGCGTAGCAGAGGGCGCCGATCATCGACACCGCGCCGCCCAGTACCCAGGCGATGACGAAGGCCGGCAGGCTGCCGGCGGCGCCCGCTACCAGCGAAGGCGCCTTGAAAATTCCTGCGCCCACCACGATGCCGACGGTGAGGAAGATCGCATCCTTCAGCGTGAGTACGCGCGCCGGTGTGCCGGCTGGTTCTTTTTCGCTCATTGGTATTCTTTAGTCTCCGCTGCGCTCGCCGCTGAACGGCGCGGGTGCGCCGCCGCCGATGCGCACTTCGCCGCTGATATGTTTGCCTTCTACGCGGCCATCGAACTCGAACAGCAGGCCCTTGTCGTCGACCAGCGCGAAGCGCAGGCGGGGGCCGGCGAGTTGCAGCTCGCGCAGGCTGGAGCGGCCGTTCGCCACCTTGGCCCAGCCGAGCACGCGCTGAAACCCCTGCTGCAGGGTGAGCTCGAAATCGCGGGTGGCGGGCACTTCGATCTTCCAGTTGCCCGCGACCTGCGCCGGGACCACCCACAGGTAGGCCAGGCGGCCGCCGAGGTCGGCGGTTTCGTCCGGCGCCCAGTCGCCCAGGTCGAACTGGTTGGAGACCACGCGCGTGCCCGGCTTCATTTTCAGCAGCGTCGGGCGCAGGCGCAGGGTGAGGGCGGGCAGCAGGAACATGGTGACCACTGTCGCGTCCGAAAAGTCGGACTCGAAAATGTCCGCCTGTTCGAACTTCACCCGCTCGGCCACGCCGGCCTGCTGCGCCTCGCGGCGGCTCAGGGCCACCATGTCCGGGTTGTACTCCAGGCCGTGGGCGCGGGCGCCGAACTCGCGCGCGGCGGCAATCGAAACGCGGCCGTCGCCCGAGCCCAGGTCGACGACGACATCGCGCGGCGTCACCTGCGCCATGCGCAGCATGCGCTCGATCATGTTGGCTTCGGTGGGAATCCAGATCACGTCCTTGCCGTCCTGGCCGATGGCCGGCTTGTAGTCCGCCGCTGCCGGCGCGCTCTGTGCCGATGCCGTTGCGCACAGGCAGGCCGTCATCAGCGCCACCACCTGTTGCGCGAAGAGGCGGCGCTTCATCGCGCGCCGCCCGGCGTACGCCAGAGATAGATGTCGTTGGCGCCCGCGCTCACGGTGCGCTCCGGCTTGCGCTCGCCCATCGGGAACTTGTGCGAGACGATGCGCGCGCCGGGTTTGAGCTCCTGCACGAACTTCGGCCACAGGCGCAGGTTGATCGACTCGGAGAGATAGAGCATCACCACCGTGGCATCGTGGAAGTCCATCGCGAACAGGTCGCCTTCCTCGATGCGCACCCGCTCTTGTACCCCGGCGCGGCGCGCCTCGATGCGCGCGATTTCAACCAGCTTGGGGTCGATCTCCACGCCCACGCCGCGCGCCCCGCGCAACTGCGCCGCGGCGATGATGATGCGCCCGTCGCCGCAGCCGAGGTCGTACACCACGTCGTCGGCCTTTACCTCGGCCAGGTCGAGCATGGCGCGCACGGTGGCGTTCGGGGTGACGACGAAGGGCACCTCGATCACCTTCACCGGGCTGCCGTCACTGGTGACCAGGTTGGTCTGGGCGCGCAGCGGCAGGGCGCCGCCCAGGGCGGCCAGGCCCAGGCCGGCACAAAGGCGGCGCCTGGGACTCACGGGATTGACGGACATGCTTGTAGTTATCGAGGGATCGGCCGAAGTTGCGGCGGGGTTGCGTCCGGACTAGCGTCCGGGGCCGCCTTGCATTGGCCGCCATTCTACGGACTTCACCCGCGCCCGCGATAGCCCAAAAGAAAAACGCGGCCCGAAAGCCGCGTTAAGTTGCCCGCCGGAGGAGGATGGCGGGCAGGAGGAGACAAACAGACCTACAGCAAATTGCTACTACCAAAACTAGGCGTTCAGGCCCGAGACCGGCATCGAGTGATGCGCTTGCGCGGCCAGTGCGTCGAACAGCGGGCGGCCGGGTTGGCGGGCAGGGCTGACAGCCAGCGGGCTCAGGCGCGCGGCGGCGCCGTGCATTTCACCATCCAGGGCCAGGCTGGCCGCGGACAGTTGCAGGTGGGCGCCGGCGAGGCTTGCATCCGCCATCCAGTCCAGGCCACCGAGTTTGTACACGGCCAGCCAGACGGCGGCGAACACCAGCACGGCAGCGGAGCAAACCAGAAATTCAGACATTTGAAACTCCTTTGCGTTGATGATGGGGTTAAGAAGAAAACAGTGGAAAAGCGCAGAGCCTTGAAAAATCAATCCTTGGTAAAGCGCTGAACCAAAGCGGAGATGGCAATCACAGCGGCGCCGGCGGCAACGATGTTTTGCAGGATCGAGAGTAAGGTCATGATCTTTTCCTTTTTGGTGGTCGGATTGTTGCGATACAGCAGTTGACCAGACGAATCATATTCTCATATTGTGTTTAAATAAAGGCTGTCATATCTAAAACATTATTCGGAAATACCGAATTAATGCCTAAGCCCGGAATTGGTCAGTAAATACCTGTCATTTCTCGGCTTAGAAGCTGTTTTTATTAAGAAACATTAGGGCGACCATGGACAAACTGCATGCGATGGAGGTGTTTACCAAGGTGGCCGAGCTTGGCAGCTTCACCAAGGCCGCCGAACGCATGAATATGGCCCCCGCAAGCGTTTCTGCTGCAGTGCAAAATCTGGAAGCCCACCTCGGCGTGCGCCTCTTCACCCGCACCACCCGCAAAATCAACCTCACGGACGACGGCCGCGCCTACCTGGAACGCAGCCTGCGCGTACTGGCCGAAATCGACGAAACCGAATCGGCGCTGAAGCAGACCCAGACCAACCCGCAAGGCAAGCTGCGCGTCGAAATCCCCACCGGCCTGGGCCACATGTATGTAACGCCCGCCCTGCCGTCTTTTTCCGCGCGCTACCCCGACATGCAGGTGGTGATGACGATGAACGACCGCTTCGTCGACTTAACGGAAGAAGAAGTCGACGTCATCCTGCGCATCGGCGAACTCACCGACTCCACCATGGTCGCCCGCCGCCTCTACGAAGCCCGCTTCATCTGCTGCGCCTCGCCCGACTACCTGAATCGCCACGGCGCTCCCAAAACCCCCGCCGAACTGGCGCAGCACAACTGCATCGGCTACTTCTCCGCCAGCCTCGGCCGCTCCGCCCGCTGGAACTTCAGCCGCAACGGCCAGCC
>DATAZV010000363.1:0-3123 GCA_036271855.1 Burkholderiales bacterium | reverse complement strand
GACGAAGTAATGTCCCTGGCCGACCGCATCGGCGTGATGGTGCGCGGGCGCATCGTCGCCGAGTTTCCGCAGCCGGCCAGCCGGCAGGCGATCGGCCAGGCGATGGTCGACCATGCCTGAGCTCGCCGCCGATCCCGCGATGGGCGTGGTGCCGGTGCCGCCGCCCGGCGCGCCTGAAATGCCGGAAGCCACTACCCTGCCGCCGGTTGGAGACGAGGCGCCGCGCCGCCCGCGCTTCGTGCCCCTGGCCAGCCGGCGCTTTTCGGTGGAAATCCGCCAGCAGATGGCCTGGCCCTGGCAGGCCTTGATCCTGGGGGTGGCGCTCTTCGCCGGCATGGCGATTTCCGCCGCCATCCTGATCGCCGCCGGCATCGCACCCAAAGACCTGCTGAACGAATTCGTGGTGCAGACCTTTTTCGACAAGCAGAACTTCGAGGCAGTGCTGTTCCAGGCCGCGCCGATGATCTTGATCGGCCTGGCCGCTTCCATCGCCTTTCGTGCGCGCTTCTGGAACCTCGGGCTGGAGGGGCAGATGATCTGGGGGGCGATTGCCGCCACCACGGTGTCGCTGTACGAAATCGGACCGGAAGCGACGCGCCTGCCGCTGATGTTCGCCTTCTCCTTTTGCGCCGGCCTGCTGTGGGCGCTGGGGCCGGCGCTGCTGAAGCTGCGTTTGTCGGTGAATGAAATCATCTCCACCCTGATGCTCAACTACGTCGGCAGCAACTTCGTGCTGCACCTGGTCTACGGTGCCTGGAAAGACCCGAAGGACGGCTTTCCGCACTCCGCCGAATTCCGCGCCTTCGAGCGCCTGCCGGAACTGATGCACGGTTTGTCGTCGGCCATTTTGCTGGCGGCCATCGTTGCGCTGGTGGCGTGGTGGTTCGTCGACATCAGCCGCGCCGGATTGTATTTGCGCTTCGTCAACAGCAACCCGCGCATGGCCGATGCGGTGGGCGTGCCGGTACGCAAAATGACCCTGGCGGCGGTGCTGCTCTCCGGCGCGCTGGCCGGGGTGGCGGGCTTTGTTGTCGTCTCCGGTCAGGAGGGGCGGCTGACCCAGAGCTTTTATTCCGGCTACGGATTTTCCGGCATCCTGATCGCGTTTCTGGCGCGCAACAACCCCCTGGCGGCGCTGGTGGTCGCCATCCTGATCGCCGGCTTGTTCGTTACCGGGCGCAGCCTGCAAGTGTTCTATCAAATCCCGTTTTCGATGGTGCAGCTGATCCAGGCGATCATCGTCATCAGCGTGGCCTGTTCCGACTTTTTCATTCGCCACCGCTTGCGCCCGGTGGCGGGCAAGGGGGCGTGATGGATGTCATGCTGCACTGGCTGGCCGATTCTCCCGACTTCGCCGTGCCCTATGCGCTGGCGGCGCTGGGCCTGATCCTCTCCGAGCGTTCCGGCGTGCTGTCGCTGGGGGCGGAGGGGCTGATGCTGGTGGGCGCGCTGATCGGCGTCGGCGCGCAACTGGCGTTCAACGCCGAAGGCATTTCATTGTTCCTCGCCATGCTGGCGGCCGGCTTTGTCGCGCTGCTATTCGCCATGATGGTGATCGTGCTGCGCGTCAACCAGGTGATCGCCGGCCTGGCGCTGGTGTTCTTTTGCCAGGGGCTGACCAGCCTCTTGGGCACCTTGCTGGACTGGACCAACCATGCGCTCACCGGCATCGGCCCGGTGGCCCTGGGGCCGCTGAACGAGCTGCCGGTGGTCGGGCATATCCTGTTCAACCAGAACATCATCGTCTATCTCACGGTGCCGATTTTCATCCTGGTCACGCTGTTTCTCAACCGTTCCATCACCGGCCTGCGCCTGCGCGCGGTGGGCGAAAACCCGCAGGCGGCCGACGCCGCCGGGCTGCCAGTGGGCTGGTACCGCCTGGGCGCGATCGTCGCCGGCGCGGCGCTGATCGGCCTGGCGGGCGCCTACATGTCGGTCTACAGCACCAAGCTGTGGGTGGCGGGCATGACCGGCGGGCGCGGCTGGATCGCCGTGGGCCTGGTGATCTTCGCGCGCTGGTCGCCCTGGCGCGCACTGGCCGGCGCTTTGCTGTTCGGCTGCATCGAGGCGCTGATCCCGCAACTGGCCGCTGCCGGCGTCAAGCTGCCGCAATACTTCGTGCTGATGACGCCCTACGTGGTGACCCTGGGGGTGATGGTGTGGGTGGCGATGAGCAAGGGCAGCCATGACGACGAGCCCGGGGCGCTGGGGCAACCCTACGTTCGAGAGGAAAGAGGGTAGCGAAAGGAAAGGCAGTGCGCACATTTGTGTATGAAAAGCCGCGTGAGATCGAGGGCGGCTTCGACGATTATCTCGACCCGGCGACTACCGCCGTCATTTCCATCGACATGCATCGCGGCCACCTGGACCCGGATCCGAATTGTCCCTGCCCGGCGCCGCGCGCACGCGACCTGATCGCGCCGCTGGATGCATTCCACGACCAGGTGCGCGCGCTGGGCGTGCGTATCGTCCATGTGAAGTCGGTGCTGCGCGCCGGCGGCGAAGACGATACCAAGGGCATCCCGGCTGCCTGGCGCCGTACATTTCCATTGCATGTCGGCGAAATTCCCGGCGCGCCCGAGCATGCCCTCGAAGGCTCGGTGTGGACCGAGTTGATGACCCGGGTCGAGCCCGGCGACATGCTGGTGGCGAACAAGCGGCGCCTGTCCGCCTTCTACCCCACCGACCTGGACTTCCTGTTGCGTAACCAGCGCATCACCACCGTAGTTCTGGACGGCGGCTTTACCGATTGCTGCGTGCTCAATACAGCGTTCGACGCCAACAACCACAACTATCGCGTCATCGTGTTGCGCGACCTGGTGCGCGGTACCGATGAAAATCTCGAAGCCGCCGCCCTCAGCATGGTCTCGCTGCATCTGGGCCTGGTGATGGAGTCGCAGGATTTGCTCGCCGAGTGGCGCAAGGGCGCGCAGTAGCGGCTCGCCTGGGGGGCTTCGAAAACGATCGCGGCGCCGATGTTACTAGCGGGCGCTACTTCATCTCCGGAAATTTCCCACCGAGGAATTCGCTCAGCTTGCGCGCTGCCTGTTGCGTCGGCGCGATGAATTTTTTGTCCATGCGCTCGTTCGGCATGGTCAGGGTGAGGGCGCCGGCAATCTCGCC
>DATAZV010000362.1:0-2381 GCA_036271855.1 Burkholderiales bacterium | reverse complement strand
TTTCCTGAAAAAGGAGCTGGTGCGCTGGGGTGAAGTGGCGAAGGCCTCCGGCGCCAAGTCTGACTGAATTCGCGGCGATACCGAAACGAGCCGCCGCAGTAGCGGTGGCGATACAAGAACTGGAGACAACATGCGCGCACTCTTGATTGCCCTCGCCTGCGGGCTGGTCCCGCTGCAGGCCTGGGCCGACTTCCCCGAGCGCGCGGTGCGCCTGGTGGTGCCCTTCCCTGCCGGCAGCGGCACCGATACGGTGGCGCGCCAGCTCGGCGAGGAAATGGCGCGCGACCTGAAGCAGCCGCTGGTGATCGACAACAAGGGTGGCGCGCAGGGCATCATCGGCGTCACCGCCGCGGTCAATTCGCCCGCCGACGGCTACACCGTGGTCATCCTCGGTGTGAGCACGGGCGCCTCCAACGTCGGCATGTACAAGAAGCTGGCCTACGATCCGGTGAAGGACCTGACGCCCATCGGCACCATCGCCGACCAGCCCATCATGCTGGTGGCCGCGCCGGGCTTTGCGGCGAATGACGCCGGCGAACTGTTCAAGCTCGGTCACAGCAAGCCCGGCAAGCTGACCTATGGCTATGGCTCGGGCAGCGCCCAGGTGGCTGCCGCCAAGCTGGTGCACATGGGCGACATCAAGACCGTCGCGGTGCCCTACCAGGGTTCGCCGCAGGCGCTGATCGACGTCATGTCGGGCCAGGTCGACTTCATGTTCGTCGATCTGGCGCTGGCGGTGCCGCAAATCCAGGGCGGCAAGCTGAAGGCGCTCGGGGTGACGAGCAAGGAACGCTTCCCGGTAATACCCGACATCAAGACCCTCAACGAATCCGGCGCGCCAGGGTATGAGCTCAATGTCTGGTTTGCCCTGGCGGGTCCGGCGGGCATGCCGGCCCCCATCGTCGCTCGGCTCTCTTCGGCCCTGCAAAAGGCGTTGCAAAGTACGGCGCTGCAAGCCAAGTACGCCGCGCAGGGCCTGCGGGTCAAGCCTTCGACGCCGGCCGAGTTCGGCGAGTTCATGAAAAGCGAAATCGCCAACTGGGGCGCGCTGATCAGGCAGGCGGGCATCCAGCCGCAATAGTGCCGATGCATCAGGCGTGAGAGACGCGGCGGCCGATGTTAACTAAAATGGTCCATCGTTGGACAATCTGGAGAATGGTATGAGCATGAATACGAAGAAGTGGCTGCGCCAGCGGGTCGAACAGCGCAACGGCCTGCTGGTGCCCGGCGCCTTCAACGCCATGAGCGCGAAGGTGATCGCCGACCAGGGTTTCGAAGCGGTCTACCTGACCGGCGCCGGCCTGACCAATATGTACTACGGCGCGCCTGACCTGGGCGTGATCGGTCTGGCCGACGTGGTCGAGGCCACCGCCCGCATCCGCGATGCGGTGGATTTGCCGCTGATCGTCGATATCGACACCGGCTTCGGCAATGCGGTCAATGTCTGGCACACCGTGCGCTCGGTCGAGCGCGCCGGGGCCGACGCGGTGCAGCTGGAAGACCAGTCCTTCCCCAAGCGCTGCGGCCACTTCGGCGGCAAGTCGGTCGCGCCGCTGCCGGAAATGCTGGCCAAGATACGCGCCGCCGTCGACGCGCGCCGCGATCCGGACTTTCAGATCATCGCGCGCACCGATTCGCGCGCGGTGCTGGGCTTCGAGGCAGCGATCGACCGCGCCAGCCAGTTCGCCGAAGCGGGCGCGGACATCCTGTTTGTCGAAGCGCCGGAGAGCCTGGAAGAAATCCGGCAAATCCCGAAGCTGCTGAAAAAGCCGCTGCTGCTCAATATCGTGGTCGGCGGCAAGACCCCGACGCTGAGTGTCGAAGAATTGGGCGCGATGGGGTACGGCATGGTGCTGTATGCCAACGCGGCACTGCAAGGCGCCGTGCTCGGCATGCAAAAGGCGCTCGGCGTGCTGAAAAAAACCGGCAGCCTGGACGAAGACCCGGCCCTGCTGGTGCCGTTCAAGGAACGGCAGCGTTTGGTCAGCAAGCCGCTGTATGACGAGCTGGAGAAAAAATACGCGTCGGATTAAGCGTGCCGGCCGCGCCGCGGCAGGATGTTCCGGCCTATCGCGGCATCCGGTGCGCACCGGATACCGTTGGCGAATCAGCGAAAATCCTGCCGTGCGTACAAAGCTGGTGCCCGGAGCGGGACTTGAACCCGCATGCCCCGTTTAAGGAAGCGAGGGATTTTAAGTTCTATCCTCTCAATCATCGGCAATCGATAACAATAATAAATTCAAAGAGTTAATGGGAATAATTTGTTGTAACAAATTGCCGACTTTTGCCCTTTTTTGCCGCTGAGTGTCCCACCAGTGTCCCATGGCAACTTTTTGGGTTCCTTCACCTTTTGGACATGAGGTTTTGCTCCTAAACAACAG
>DATAZV010000361.1:0-2337 GCA_036271855.1 Burkholderiales bacterium | reverse complement strand
GCATGGGCGGGGCGATGGACCTGGTGGCCGGCGTGCCGCGCGTGGTGGTGCTGATGGAGCACACCGCCGGCGGCAAGGCGAAGATCCTGAAGACCTGCAACCTGCCCCTCACCGGCGCCGGCGTGGTCAACCTGATCATTACCGACCTCGGGGTGTTCGAAGTCGCGCGCCCGGGCCTGACCTTAATCGACATCGCGCCCGACGTGACCCTTGATGAGATCAAGTCCAAGACCGAAGCAGAGTTCAAGGTGGCGCCGGAGCTGCAAAAGCGCGTCGCCGCCTGAGAGCAAGCGCGGCGCGCCGCCGATAAGCGGTGCGCCCGGTCGGAGTTGCGGTCCCCCGCGCGGGCTGCGGCAGCCGTATGATGCGCGTGGGGGTGCGGACGCTGCCGGTTTCAGGCCGGTCCGCACGGAGCAGCAACAGCAACAGCAGCCGAGTTCGCGGGGTCCGTACGTGGTGCAAGCTGTTTCGCCGGTAGCGTCGCATCCCTTCGCCAATGCCGACACCTGCAAGGCATGGTTCCGCAGCCTGTCGGTCAGCGATACGCGCACCGCGGTGGACATCGTCGGCAGCGCGCTGGCGCGCATGCCCACCACTGCATTCAGCGGCGCGGCGGCGGTGGGCGTGCTGCAGGCGCTGGAAACCCTGCGCCGGCCGATCCATGCGCTGGTGATCGATCTCTCCTCGCGCTATGCCGACAAGGCGGTGCCGCTTTCCGACACCCAGCGCGCCGCCTTCGAGAGCAACATCACGCTGGCCTACAGCCTGGCCTATGTCTACTACTCGATGATCCGCGACGCCCTGGCGCCGGCCAGCCTGCTGCACGAGCGCGCCGCCCTGATCCACCAGCGCGCGCTGTTCTGGACCGCGCAGGGGATGATCGAGCACCTGCGCGGGCGCCAGCGCTTCGCCGACAAGGACTGGGACCTGGCGCAGGAGGTGCTGCAAAGCGCCGACCGCCACCAGTTGATGGACGCCAGCTTGCGCGACAGCCTGCAGCCGCAGAATGTCAGCAGCGTCGCCGCCACTTATGCGCGCATGCTGCTGCTGCACCTGGCGGGCGCACGTTCCCTCGGCGCGCGCGAGATCGACTGGACCGCCGAGTACGCCCACTACTTCGAGAACAAGGGCGAGCTGACCTACGTGCTGGCCGACAGCCAGGGCGTGCTCGCCGGCATGCCCGGCCCGGCGCCAAGCGAGCAGGTGAAGTCGGTGAAGGCCGGCGGCCTGATGCATTACCTGCACGTCGGCTCGCTGTCGAAAAGCATCAACCGGCGCATCGACGCGATGAATCACGGCCAGTTGGTGGAGACGCCCAAGCTTTCCGGCACGCCCAGCCTGACCTCGCAAAAGTCGCTGCTGCCCAAGCTGCACCGCGCCTGGTGCGCGCGCGCCAACCAGCGCCAGTTCCCGCGCCGCCGCACCGACGATGCGGTGTACTGCGCCTTCGACGCCCCTGCCGTCTATGCACTGATGAAGCGCCGCCCCTACGTGGCGCCGCCGCCGCCCAAGCTCTACGACCACACCGAAGTGGCGAATATCTTCCTCGACCGCGACGCCGCCTCCTCCACCAACGCGCGCCGCAACGTCGCCCAGCACAGCAGCGAAAGCTGGGCCACGGCGCGCGCCCAGCTGGAGCTGTGGCAGTCGCAGGAGGAATCGGCCAACGGCATGAGCCTGCTGCGCACCCGCGGCGGCGCCCGGGTGCGCCAGGGCCAGCTGATCGCCCTGCGCCTGGGCGACGCCGGGGTGGCGATGATCGGCGTGGTGCGCTGGGCCGAACAGGCGGCCAGCGCCGCCGCCGACGCTTCCGGCGAGCCGGGCGTCGACCCCGGCCATACGGTGGAGATCGGCGTGCAACTGCTGCCCGGGCTGGCGCGTGCCGGCGCGGTGCGCTACATCGGCGCCTCCGCCGTGGCGCAGGCCAGCGGCAAGGCCGGCTCGTCGGCGGCGCTGATCCTCGACCACTTCAGCCGGGGCGCCGCGCGCGACGGCGCGGCCGGCAACGACACCAGCGGCCCGAATACCATCATGCCGGGCCAGGTGCCGGAGCGCTCGCTGGCGGGCGAGGAATTGCCGGAGATCGAGGTCGCCGAGCATGCCGCCGCGGTGGACAGCGGCAAGCCCTACCGTTACTCGGAGCGCGCCACCATCGTGCTGCCGGCGGGCTTCTCGCGCGAGGGCGACGTGGTCGAGTTCATCGACGGCGGCAACAGCTTCAAGCTGCGCCTGGGCAAGCAGACCCATCGCCACGGCGATTTCGACCGCCTGCATTTCGCCATGATCGAGTAGCCGTCGGGGAAACAACAACCCGGCAGCGTTGACTCAGTAACAGTT
>DATAZV010000360.1:0-4690 GCA_036271855.1 Burkholderiales bacterium | reverse complement strand
ATATTCACACCGCGATCAACTCTGTATACAGAGTACAAAGGCTCGTCCGGCCCGTCAAGGGCCGGCTTGTGTGCGGCGCAGCATGGCGCCGCGCCGCTGCATCACCCGTCTTACACAGGGTCGCCCGTATCGGGCACCAGCCCGGCGGCAAGAATGCCGGCAACGGCGCAAATTTCGTCGTTCTCCGAGGTATCACCGCTGATGCCCACCGAACCGACAATCAGCCCCGCCGCATTGCGGATCAGCACGCCGCCGGGCACCGGCACCATGCGGCCCTCGGTCATCACCTGCAGCGAGTTGAAGAACATCGGCGCCTTGCTGGCGCGGCGCGCCAATTCGCGGTTGCCGAAGCCCATGCCCTGCGCGCCCCAGGCCTTGCCGAAGCTGACGTCGAAGCGCATCAGGCTGGTGCCCTCCTCGGCCTGGTAGGCCTTGAGGCAGCCGCGCGGGTCGAGCACGGCAACCACCAACGGATGAAATTTCATCTCGCGGCCCTTTTCCAGCGCCTTGTCGATGATGGTATTCGCCGCCTCGAGGGTAAGGCTTTCCATGGCAAAAGTAGCGGGCATGCTGTTGCTCCTGTTTCGGGTTGGGAATTATTTGCCGGCGGATTTGCGCGCGCTTTTTGCGGCGGGCTTGCGAGGGGATTTCTTGGCAGCCCTGGCCGGCGGGGTGACCCACTGCTCCAGCACCTGGCACACCGCCGCCGTATCGGCATCGGCCAGGCCCATGGCCATGGCCGCGTTGTAAAACGGTGCGGCGGCGTTGAACAAGGGTGCCGGGCAATCGACTTCGCGCAGGAAGTCGCCGATGATCTGCACGTCTTTTTGCCAGGTCTTCACCTTCATGGTGGCATCGCTGTAGTCGCCCGCCACCATCATCGGGCCACGCACGGCGAACATGCGCGAGCCGCCCGCGCCCTCCGCAATCACGTCGTAAACCACCTGCGGATCCAGCCCCGCCTTCTTGCCCAGCACAAAGGCCTCGGCGGTGGAGACGTTGTGGATCGACACCAGCAGGTTGGCGATGAATTTCATTTTCGAGCCGGAGCCGAATTCGCCGACATAGGCATGCGGGCGCGCGAAGCCGGCGAACACCGCAGCGGCTTTCTTTACTGCCGCCGCCGGGCCACTGGCGTAGACCGACAAATCTTTCACCCGCGCCTGCGCGCCGGTGCCGCTCAGGGGGCAATCGAGCATGATGATGCCGGCTTTGGCCAGCACCTTGCGCGCCGCTTCCTTCACCGGAATCGGCAAGGTGGAGGTCTCGGCGACGATCAGTCCTTTAGAGGCCTGCTTCGCCAGCTCCTCGGCCACCGCCGCCAGCGCGGCCGCGCTGGGCAGCGAAGTGATGACCATTTGCACGCCGCGCGCCGCCGCCGCCACGCTGGATGCCGGGGTGCCGCCGGCCTTTTTCAGCGCCGCGCGCTGCGCCGGCAGCGGGTCATAGCCGACCACCTTGAAGCCGGCCTTGACCAGGTTGTTGCCCATTGCCGAGCCCATGATGCCCAGGCCCATGATGCCTACGGTTTCGATGCTGTCCTTGTTGGTGTTCTTCATCTCAAAAAATTCCGCTTATCTCTCATATAAAACGCCGCATGCGCGAATGGGGCTTATGCATTCGATTAAACGCTATCCGCGTGCGCGCGTTGTAAATCCGGGGGAAGCATCGTAGCATCCCCCCGCTGTGGCCGCATTGCTTTCGTGCGGGCTCGCAGCCTGTTCGCGACGTGCGGCCGCCTGATATTGCAGATCAAGGAACGAGGAGAGACATTCATGTCCGCAGTAAACGTGGCAATGGTGGGTCTGGGCTGGTGGGGCCAGAACATGGTGCGCTGGCTCAAGGGCAACCAGAAGCTCAACATGGTCAAGCTGGTCGACGTCAACCCGGCCTCCGAAAAATTCGCCGGCGAAATGGGCGTGCCCTTTTCCACCGACCTCGCCGCCGTGCTCAAAGACCCGAATGTCGAAGCCGTGGTGCTGGCCACGCCGCACACCTTGCACTGCGAGCAGATCGTCGCCGCCGCCGCCGCGAAAAAGCACGTGTTCTGCGAAAAGCCCCTGTGCATGAACAAGCAGGATGTGGACCGTGCGATCGCCGCCGTCAAGGCCGCCGGCGTACAACTCGCGGTGGGACACGAGCGCCGCTTCGAACCGGGCATCCAGGAACTGTTTCGCGTCTGCCAGTCGGGCGAGATCGGCACCCTGCTCTCCATCGAAGGCAATTTCAGCCAGGACAAATTCCTGGGGATAGCCGCCGATAACTGGCGCCTGACCGACAAGGAAGCGCCGGCCGGCCCGATGACCGCCACCGGCATCCACATTCTCGACCTCTCCTGCGGCCTGCTCGGCCCAGGTGCGCGCGCCTATGCGGCAGTCAGCCAGCTCGGCAGCCACCTGAAGAACGGCGATACGCTAGGCATCATGGTCAACTACAAATCAGGCGCCAACGCGCTGATCACCGCCATCCTGGCGACCCCCTTCTACGGCCGCTTCACCGTGTTCGGCTCCCTCGGCTGGGTCGAAGTGCGCGACAAGGCACACCCGGAAACGCCAATGGGCTGGACGTTTGCAAAGAACGTGCGCGGCCAGGA
Organism: Burkholderiales bacterium; assembly: GCA_036271855.1. Taxonomy (GTDB): domain Bacteria; phylum Pseudomonadota; class Gammaproteobacteria; order Burkholderiales; family JAEUOS01; genus JAQGMJ01. The sequence continues at coordinate 2,097 of DATAZV010000360.1, read as the reverse complement.
GCCGGTGACGAGGGACTACGCACCCAACAACCCGGTGCTGGCCAACCTGGAGGCCTTTGCGGGCGCGGTGCGCGGCGTGGCGCCCTACCCGGTGCCGATGGAGCAGATGGCCAACAACGTCGCCGCGCTGGATGCAATCCTGCGCTCGGTCAAGAGCAAGCAGATCGCCGAAATCGAAGACTGATCGAAGGCCGAATCAATCGGCGCGTCAAGGCAAACAAAAAGGGGCAACGCCCCCTTTTTGCTTTCCGGCCCGGCCTAGCGCTTGGCCGTTTTCTTCGCAGCGGGCTTCTTCGCCGCTTTCTTCGCTGCCTTCTTCGCGCCCGCCGCAGGCTTGGCCGCCTTCTTGCGCATCGGCTTGGCGCCCGGCGGGGTCCAGACACCGGCCTCGACCACGGCGCTCATCGAGTCCTTGGTGAACTCGGCGCGCGGGCCGTCGCCGCCGATGACGAACATCAGGATGGACTGCTTGTTTTTCGGCCCCTTGGTGACGTTCTCGAAACGGCGCGACACGCCCGGGGGGAAGGAAATCACGTCCAGGGGCTTGAGGTCGACATGCTCGATCTCGCCCTTGGTGTTCTCCCAGCTGGCGCGCCAGGTGCCGGTCATCGAGACGAAGGTCTCGTTGGTGTCGTGGTTATGCAGCATCGGCCCCTTGCCCGGATAGGCCTTGCAGTAACCCATGTTGAAGCCTTCGGAAATCTTGATCGCCGCCATGCGCGAGGCGCGCGCGCCCACCGGCGACTGCATGCCGTTGCCTTCGCCCTTGGGCGGCTGGAAGCCGATGACGTTGAACAAGGTGCGCTCGCAGCCGGGCATCTTGCTGTCCGGCAAGCCGCCGTCGAAGCCCTTGAGATCGCCGAAGCGCGCCACCCTTTTCAGCATGTCGCGGCGCGAAACGCGAATCCGCGGAAGCATTTCCTGGTATTCCATTGCTGGGTCTCCTGTCGTTATGGGCGCCGCACGCGCATTGACGCGCGCCATGCGGGTCGCATGGCCCCTACATTAGTCCAGGCGAAAAGACAGCGTCAATCACGCCTTTGCTATGGGCCTCATTTGCGGTTCAAGCTTGAGCCGCCTTGCTTACCCGCCGCTTACGCGTTGGCACCTCGGTGGGCGCAAACATCTGGCGTCCGGTAGCGAGGAAGGCATCGACCGCGCCCTCGATCATCTGCTTCGAATCGACATGGGTGCCGATGCCGTAGATAAAGCGCCGCACGCCATAGTAGAAAACGCCGCCGTGCAGTTGCCAGATGGTTTCCATCTCGGCCGGCTTGAGCGGCGTGCTGACGCGGCGCGGGCCGCCGAATTCATGGCGCAACTCGACGCCGATGCGTTTCAGGATCAGGCGCTCGAAACGCGCGATGTAGCGCTTGTTGAAGCCGATGCCGGCCAGGCCCGAGTACATGTACAGGCGGATCCACTCCGGCGTGAACAGCACCCGCACATAGCCGGTATAGAACTCCACCATGCGCTCGCGCAGCGGGCGCGAGCGGTCGGCCAGGCGCTCCTCCCAGCCGGAGTCCCAGTTGCCGAGAAAGACTTCCTTGTAGACGCGGTCGATCAGCGCCTTTTTCGACGGAAAGTAGCGATACAGCAGCGGCTGCGTGATGTCCAGGCGGCGCGACAATTCGCGCGTCTGCCCGTTGAAGCCGACCTCGGAGAAAAAGCGCACCGCGCCGTCGACGATCATGCGCTCGCGTTCGCGCGGCCCCAGGCGGGTGCGGGTACGCGGCGCGGCGGCCGGCTTTTTGGCGGAAATCGCCTTTGTTGCCTGCGCCGCCGGTTCCCGCGACTTGTTTGCCGTGCGTGCCACTGTTGTTGTTCTCCGGCCTGCCGGACCCGGCGTCCGCTTCAGATACCCAGGTAAAGCTTCTTGATCATGTCGTTGTTGGCCATGTCCTCGCGCGACTTGCCCTCGAACTCGATGTGGCCATGCACGATCACGTAGCCGCGGTCGGCGATTTTTACCGCCTGATGGAAGTTCTGCTCGGCCATCAGCACCGTCAGCTTGAACTTTTCCTTCAGCTCGCCGATCTTCTCGATGGTGCGGCTGACCAGGATCGGCGCCAGGCCCACCGAAGGCTCGTCGATCAG